>WRNE01000003.1 GCA_009776725.1 Coriobacteriia bacterium | reverse complement strand
AGGCAGGCGGGACATAGGGCCATCCTCTCACAACATGATTGTCATTGGAAGGCCCCAGTGGCGGCCTGTCGGGAGTCCTGTCTGATCCCTTGTTCAGCCACCTGTCCATACTTAACGCACCATTGTGCGATTAGTCAGGATAGGTGCGATTAGTGGTGCAATGGGTATGCGAATTTACATGCGATTTTAATCGCTGAAAAATTATGTTACTCCGAGTAAGCAGATTTCTGACCTGGGCTTTTACAAAACAACCTTCTTTTTGGCAGCTGAATAATTGCAGACAACCGTCAATTTACAGCAGCCCAGCCCGGATGCCCGCTCGCACCACTCATCGCACATATCCTGACTAATCGCACAATGGCGCGTCTGCTACGGATCTGTGCCCTTTTGAAATATGGTGCGATAAGTATACGAACTTTCCCATATAAAAACCCATATCAACTAAAATGTGCCTATGGACAAACTTAACAAGCAGGTCATATCCACTGTCAAGACTTGGGACATGTTGCCAGAGCCTCCAGCCCCGCTGGTACTGATGGTCAGTGGGGGAGCGGACTCGGTGGCTATGGCCTACTTAATGACCGAGCTCTTTGCAGACTATGACTTTACGGTCCTGCATGTAAACCATGGCCTTAGGGCAGTTGCTGCTGACCAGGACGAGGCGTTTGTAGCAAACTTGGCAAGCCAACTAGGCTTGCAGTTCGAGGCCCGCCATATCGACCTGCCTGCCATTCAAGCAGCTGACGGGGGCAATATTGAAGACCTTGGCCGCCAGTACCGCTACGCATTTGCCGAAAAGCTTTTAGAGGGACTTGAGGCCCAAAGCGGCAGTGTTGGCTGTATTCTGACCGCCCATACTGCTGACGACCAGGCCGAGACCTACTTGATGCGCGTCATCAAAGGAGGTGGGCTTGACGCCTTGGCCTCGATACCGCATGTACGTGCAAAAATCGTGCGCCCTCTGTTGGACACCACCAGAGCCGATATTTTAGCTTACCTGACAAACCGAAAGCTAAGCTGGCAGGAAGACGCCACAAACAACGATACGGATTATTTCCGGGCATTCGTGCGCCATGGGCTTCTCCCGATAATGAAAAAGCAGAACCCCAGGCTTATCGAAACCATTAACCGCAATTTAAGGATCCTAGTGGCAGAGTCTGCCTTTGTCGAGCAGTCGGCAAGTCCTTATTATCAAGATCCCCTGGCCGCCCCGGATATCGCCTTGGCGCGCCGGGCGATCCGCCATGCTTTCCAAGAAGCCGGTGGGGAGACAAGCGCGCTGACTTTTGCCCATGTCGAGAAGCTGCGGCTCAATGGTGCCGATGAGGGCTTTGCCCTTGACCTGCCGGGGAGGATCAGGGCTATAAACGATGGGGGCAGGCTGGTCTTTGCTTTGAAGGAGCCAGATGTCGAAGCCGCAGCGTACCAAGGCGAGCTCAAATTGGGGCTTGGCTTGCAGACACCCATCGGGACGATAACGGTAAACGAGGTCGAGCGCGAACAGTTTGCTGACGACCCGCTGGGCTTTGCCCGAAGGCATGCAGGTGCCGATTGTTTGATCGTTGACGCGGACGTGCTTGATGAATATGGTGGCAGCTTGATGGTGTCTACGCTTGAAAAGGGCGACCGCTTCGCTCCCTTGGGAATGGATGGGCGGCACAAGAAAGTGTCGGACCTGCTAATAGACCGAAAAATTCCTGTCGCCCAGCGTAAAAAGACCTTAAAACTAACTGTAGGCGGTCAGATAATATGGGTTATTGGGGTTCAAGCTGATGACAGATTTAAAGCCAGGCCTGAAAGTAAGCGGCTGTCAAGTATAATTGTTGGATTCTAGTTACGTCCAGAAGAGGTACTGATGCACCCGGATATTACTGAGATTTTGTACACTGAAGACGAAATAGCCAATGCGATCAGCTCGATCGGCCGCCAGATCACTGCCGACTATGCCGACAAGAGGCTTTTGCTAGTGTCGATCCTCAAGGGCTCGTTCATTTTTGCTGCCGACTTGATTCGTCATATCGAACTGGATCTGGCAGTCGATTTTATAGCTGTAGCCAGCTATGGCGCAGAAACGAAAAGCTCTGGCGTGGTACGGATCATCAAGGACCTGGAAGGGCCCCTGGAAAGTTACGATATCTTGTTGGTCGAAGACATAGTCGACAGCGGTTTGACCTTGAACTACCTCCGCAAGTACCTGCGCAGCCTAAACCCTAAGTCTGTAGAGATTGCTGCGTTATTGGTCAAGGAGGTAAAGCAGGAGACGCCTGTAGAGTGCAAGTATGTCGGCTTTGTTTGTCCGGATGCCTTTGTGGTCGGTTATGGGCTTGATTATGCCGAGCGTTACCGTTATCTGCCTTATATCGGGGTACTCGATCCGAAAGTTTATTCATAAGACAGGCAATCAAAAATACCCGCGCAAAAGAAGAGCGCTGCTTCATTGTTTGTTAACCTAGGTAAAAGGGGTTTAAGTGCGTAGATTTCCTAATCGGAATGCAATTGTGATATATGGGATAGGCATGGCTTTCCTATCTATAATATTTGTATATATGCTGTTCAGTAGCTTTTTCAATCGTACCCAGATCGATAACTTGACTACAAACGAGTTTGTCAATGCAGTAAAAGACGATCGGGTCGTTGAGATCACCTATAACATTTCAGACACGAAGATCTCTGGCTTGTATTATCGAGACGGCATGTCTAGGGACGAAGACCCCATTCAGTTCTCATCCAAGTACATCGGGTCAGACTCGTTAAACGAGTTGATGGCAGACCATCCCCAGGTCAAATACACGATAGACACCTCGAATAACTACTTCTTGCTACAGATACTGCCGACAGTTCTGTTGATGGTAGTTCTTGGCATTGGGGGATGGGCGCTTTTCAACCGCCTTGAAGCATCCAACAACCGTCAAATGCAGTTCGGCAGAAGCCGGGCACGCAAGGCCCATGAAGAGCGGCCTACGACGAAGTTTACCGATGTTGCAGGTATCGATGAGGTCGTCGAGGAGCTAGAGGAGATCAAGGACTTTTTGTCGGATCCAGAAAGGTACCAGAGCTTTGGCGCAAAAATCCCTCGCGGTATATTGCTGGTCGGGCCTCCTGGTACAGGCAAGACACTGCTGGCTAGGGCTGTGGCAGGAGAGGCAGGCGTCCCGTTCTTCTCCATATCCGGCTCTGACTTCGTGGAGATGTTTGTCGGTGTCGGGGCCTCTCGTGTCCGCGACTTGTTCGAGCAGGCCAAGGATGCAGCGCCTTCGATCATCTTTATCGACGAGATCGACGCGGTGGGCCGTCAGCGGGGTGCCGGGCTTGGCGGGGGCCATGACGAACGCGAGCAAACGCTTAACCAGCTTTTAGTGGAGATGGACGGATTCGCCGACCATCAAAGCGTGATCCTGATCGCTGCCACCAACCGTGCCGATATCTTAGACCCTGCGCTGTTGCGGCCAGGCCGTTTCGACCGCCAAATCACTGTGATGCGTCCCGACCTTAAGGGGCGGGAGGCTATTTTAAAAGTGCATAGCGAAGACAAGCCGCTTGCCCATAGTGTCAGCTTAGAGACGCTGGCCCGGATGACGCCAGGCTTTACAGGTGCTGACCTGGCCAATTTGATGAACGAGGCGGCATTGCTCACTGCCCGGCGCAAGAAGAAGCTGATTACGATGAGCGAGCTTTCCGAAGCAATGGAGCGCTCGATAGCAGGGCCGGAGCGCAAGAGCCGGATCATGACGGAAAAAGAAAAGCGGACAATTGCTTTTCACGAGTCGGGGCATGCTTTGGTCGGCCACATCCTTGAATATGCCGACCCGGTGCACAAGATCTCCATAATCAGCCGGGGGCAGGCCCTCGGCTATACGCTTTCGCTTCCCGAAGAGGACCGCTTTTTGTCCAGCAGGAACGAGATGTTAGATGACCTGGCAGTCTGTTTGGGCGGCCGGGTGGCAGAAGAGCTGTTTTTAGACGACATCACCACAGGCGCCTCCAGCGACCTGGAAAGGGCAACCAACATCGCTAGACAGATGGTGACCCGCTACGGGATGACCGAGGCGCTTGGCCACCAAGTGTACGGCCAAGCCCAGCACGAGGTGTTTTTAGGCCGCGACTATTCAGCGAGCCCGGACTATAGCGACGAGACAGCTCGGCGCATTGATGAGGAAGTGTCAAAGATCATCCAGTCCGCCCATGACAGGGCGATCAGTGTCTTATCCACACGAAAAGAACAGATCGAGCTGATGGTCGAGGTGCTGATGGACCGGGAGACAGTTGACAGCGAGGCCTTGGATGCTTTGCTGAACAACACTTGGCCTGACTATTTGGACCATGAGGACGAACTGCTTGCCCAAAAGGCAGACGACTTGCGCAGGCAGGAGATAGACGATGCCCGTCGGGCCCGCGAGGCACAAAGAGAACGCGAGCGCCAAGAGCGTGAGCGGCGTGAGCTACAAGGCGGGGACGACGATGTAGCGCTGGAGGCTAATTTTGACGAGCAGATGGACGAGGAGGTTTACCAGGTAACCTTAAACGACATCGTCAGCGGTAAGACCGACCTAAACGACATGGTCCGTATTTATATGCAAGGCGAAGAAAGCCAGGAGCTGCCTCCCCCCAGCGGCGAGCCGATAAGCAGCCTTTACGACCAGCCACAAAACGGTACCCTGGAAAACAACCCGACAGAGATCAGTGTTGTCTACGCGGAGAAGCCGTCCGCTTTAGGTGTCACGCCCCCCAATGGTGTCGGGCAAGCTGCCAATGACGACGCCCCAGGCCCTGCCTTGCCACCGCCAGTAAGCACCTCGGTAGTGCTTCCACCACCAAGCGGCCCACCGCTTAGCAACGATCCTCCAGACGTGCAGTACAATGGCGGGCAGTCCAACCCCACAGACAACGGAGACGGTTCAGACAGCTAGGTCTGAAATGTCGCTTTTCATAAATCAGGGATCAACTTTGCTAAAGTCATTAGGAGGTTTCGTATGGATCACGCGAAAATAGAGCAAGGGGTTCGGTTAATACTTGAAGGCATCGGCGAGGACGTCAACCGTGAGGGCCTGTTGGACACGCCGGCACGGGTCGCGCGCATGTACGAAGAGATATTCGCTGGCATGGGCCAAGAGCCTGCCGAATTGTTTGCCCAGAGTTTTGGGGAGAACCACCATGAGCTGGTCTTGGTCAAAGACATACCGCTTTACTCGACTTGCGAGCACCACCTGGTGACTTTTCACGGAGTGGCACATGTCGGCTATCTGCCCGGGTCGGAAGGAAGGGTCTGCGGGATCTCTAAGCTAGCCCGTCTGGTCGACCTCTACGCTCGGAGGCCTCAGGTGCAAGAACGCCTCACTAGCCAGATCGCCGATACCTTAGTCGAGCTGCTCGATGCCAACGGGGTGATCGTGGTCATTGAGGCAGAACACCTCTGCATGTCTATGCGCGGGGTAAAGAAGCCAGGGTCGAAGACCATCACATCGGCGGTCCGTGGCGCTTTCAGGGGGTCGGCAAAAACCCGCGAAGAAGCCTTGTCCTTGATCTTCGGCTCATAGAACATAATGTTAATTAAATAGCTAGGTGAAAAGATGATCTGGCGATGCCGCAACATTGAATTCGACTTAAGCGATGCCATTGTCATGGGCATCTTAAACCTTACCCCGGACTCTTTTTCTGACGGGGGAGAGTACTTCGACCTAACAAAGGCCTATTCTCATGCCCATCGAATGCTAGAGGAGGGAGCATCGATAATCGACATCGGGGGCGAGTCTACCCGGCCAGGGTCTAACGAGCTTGACGAGGATACCGAGCTGGGCAGGGTATTGCCATTGGTCAAAGCCCTATGCGAGGAGGGGCTTGTGATCTCGATAGACACCCGCCACCCAAAAGTAGCAGCAGCCTGTATTGACGCTGGAGCGGCTATTGTCAACGACGTTTCTGGCTACCGTGACCCTAGAATGCGTGAGGTAGCTGGTAAAAGCGATGTCGGCTGTGTGGTCATGCATATGTTGGGCGAGCCCCAAAGCATGCAGGTAGACCCACACTACGACGATGTCGTAGGCGAGGTCAAAGACTATTTGTTAGGGCAGGCCGCCTTGTTGCAGTCAGCTGGAGTTGCCCCAGACCGTATCTGCATAGACCCCGGGCCGGGCTTTGGTAAGGACTTCTCACATAACCTGGCCTTGCTTCAAGCCACTAGCGAGCTGGCCGCCCTGCCATATCCCTTGATGGCTGCCTACTCCCGCAAAGGCTTCATAGGCAAGATGACCGGGATCACTGAGGCTGCCGACCGGGCAGCAACTTCGGCTATCGTAGCTGCATGGGCGGCAAAGCAAGGCGCCAGGGTCTTGCGTGTCCATGACGTCCGGGCAACGGTCGAGGCCCTAAAAGTCTTTCGGTACCTATAAAGGCCCTGCCGATGCCTGAGCTTCCTGAAGTTGAAGTAATAAGACGCGGCTTGAACGCTGTTCTCCCAGGTAAGGCAATTACCGGTATCGAGGTCCTCGAACAGCGCAGCTTCCCGACATTTGACCTAGAAACCGAGAAGCGCATCATCGGCTCGGTTTTTCAAGAGGTCCGTCGACGTGGCAAGCTTTTGATCATCGTTTTAAAAAGCAGTGCCCGCGAGGAAGCCTTGCTGGTCCACTTGCGGATGACCGGCCAGTTGGTCTACCGGGGGCCAAGCACCGGCCAAGGCGGCTTTGCTGGAGGCTACCCAAGCCAGTCGCTGGTCTCGGGGCTCCCCGACAAGCATACCCATGTCGTTTTTAGCTTGGACGACGGGTCAAGGCTTTACTTCAACGACCAACGCAAGTTCGGCTACTTGAAGCTGATTGCCCTGTCCGATATCGACCAAGACGATTTTTTGCATCACCTCGGCATCGAGCCGCTTGACGGCTCGTTTACCTGGCAGGCCCTCCGTGCTGCTTTGCAGGGCAAGGCCAAAAACCCCGCTCAGGCGAAAGCCTCGCCAATGTCGGTCAAGGCTGCCCTTCTAGACCAAAAAAGAATCGCCGGCATTGGCAACATCTACGCAGACGAGTCCCTCTTCCGCGCCGGAATCGACCCCAGGCGAAGCCTGGCATCCCTAAAAGTCGGCGACTACCGGCGCCTCCAAGCTGCTATCCGCGAATGCCTCAACCAGTCGATCATTGACGGTGGGTCGACGTCCCGCAACTATGTTGACTCGTTCGGCTTAAGGGGAGAATACCTCGACCTGCATGCCGCAGTCTATGGGCGTAGCGGCCAAGCCTGCCCGCGTTGCGGGAAGCCGATCACCAAGATAAGGCTTGCCGGCAGGGGCACCCACCTCTGCGAGCATTGTCAACGCTAGCAAATTAGCAGGCTTAGCAGTCCATTGCAAGATGCGAGGCTATCGGGGTGTAGGACACCCCGCCTTTTTGCTGCTTTGACAGCATCAAGTCGACCTGCCTTACAGGCTCGCCAAAAACATCGATGGTGTGGGGAGAAACAGACGTCTTAACATCCCTGCCCAATGTGACATGCGCTGCAAACTCTCTATTCTGTAACGCAAAGCCAGCTGCTTGAAGGGCAGCCTCAAGCTGGCTTTGGAGGTTTAGAAGCGCGGCATTCTCGCCAGCTCCTGCCCACCACAGGTCGCCTTGGCGAGTCTTGAAACGCCCTAGCCTGTCAAACTCCAAATCAAAGCCCGAAAAGCTGATCGACTGCATTGTTGACTCAGCCAAGGCAGCTTCCGCCTCATTGCATTCACCGAGAAACACCAGTGTCAAGTGCAGGTTCTCTGGTCGAGAAAACCGCCCTTGCCTCGACTGCCTGCGTAGCTCGTCGATATGCCTTTGCAATTCGGCAAGTGTTTGAACTGAAAAGTTGATCGCTAGAAACAAGCGCATGGTCTTCTCCAGATGTAAGTCATCGTCAATCGGTGCGGTAGAGACTGCTGACTTCGCCAAGGAGATGCTGCATAGACTCTCGCAAAGACTGGGGAGCCAGGATTTCAGCCTTATTGCCAAACTCGAAGACCCATGACAGAAAGACCGGGGTGTCGGTCACCTCGACTTCGACATCAAAGCACTCGCTGGAAGAGTCATCGTCACTGTCGGGGCTGTTTGCCGGAGAGCCGAGGCCGCTTGAGGAGGGGAGGATTTTCACGGATGTCCCATAGCGGTCGATGACGATGTTGATCAGGCTTCTGTCGAAGCGTAGGCGGGCGCGAACGGTATCGCCGACATACATACCGAAGTGTTTCATGGTGTAGTCCAGGAGGTTTATCTGCTTGTCTGCGAAATCGTCGATGTCCTCGTCTGAGACAGAGACGTCGATCATTTTGTCCACCCGGTAGTGGACAAAGCTGTCATGTTTGGTGTTGTAGCAGATGAGGTAGTATTTCTGGTCGTTCCAGCAAAGCTCGACCGGGTTTTCAATGTAGAACTCGCTGGATTTCCGATGAACCCGCTCTTTCCTTAAATTGTAGTCGAAATACTTGAAGCTGATCTTTTTGGAATCGATGATTGCCATATGTATGTACCAGACGTTGTACATGATGCTTGAATTCTTCGATTTGTAGCTGTCGACGCTGCCCAGTTTATTGGTGAAGTACCTGCCGTCATGTATGTTGGTAAGTGACGACAGCTTCTTAATCATCTTCTCGCTTTTATCTGTGGTAATGAACTGTGAGCTCTCGACGAAATCGACTAGCATCCTCAGCTCGGGCAGCTCGAACAGGCTCGATGCCAGGTAATAGGCGTTCGACCGCCCATGGTTGGTGATGATGTCCATACCGAAGCGTTTGAGTGTTTCTATATCAGTATAAATCGACTTTCGCTCGGCTTTTATGTCAAAGGCGGCCAAAGCCCTGATCAGCTCGTTTACGGTAATGGCGTTGTTTTCATTGGTACGTTCACTCAATATTTGGCTGATATATAAAAGCTTCATTTTCTGATTTGGCGACGAAGTCATGCTCATGTCCTCCAATTGTTTTACCGGCAACAAAACAAACTGCTCATGAAGTCTCCAGCAACTGTGGATGTAAAAAACCACTCGCAGCATTTTTACCACAAAACGTGCAGCTAGCCGAGGCAAAACAACAAAACAGCGTGCCCTTAGAAGGCACGCTGTCAAATACTTGGACGTTTGTCGGATTCTTACTGGCGATTGGTTATTTTACCGCTGCGTAATAGCAACGCTTGGGGGAGTCGATCCTCCCGTCTTTCTTCAAGGCCTTAATTGCTTTATCAACGTCGGTCTTTTCCAGTCCGGTTGCCTTGACGACGTCAGCGGGCCGGAGCGGCTCGCCAGATTGTACAAAGCAGTCCAAGACGATTTCGACTGCGGTTGCGATTTCTACTGCCATTGGTGCACTCCTTTCAAACGGTGACTGTCATCACTGCGTTCATCATACAGCATTTCACACCTTTAAGCTTATTGCTTGCCTTTAAGACAATACTAGACTGAATGCTTAAAACCATGGACCTGATCCTTTCTCACTAACAGTCGGGATTATCAGCTTGCCATAGATCAAATAAATGTGCTTGACAATAAGCAATATAAAAGCAAAATGGTGTAAACTCTGTTTATTGGGATTTTTTTAAGGCGTTTCTTTATCGGAAAAGAAACGCCGGGTGGACGTGAGAGGGAGACCGTCCACCCGGCCTGTGGAAAGGTGCTGTGTGAGTACCACAGGGAGTCATGAGTCAGGCAGAGGAAGAAACCTGCTCTTTGTAGTCACACAGCCAAATCATGCGATTGGTTTCCATTGAACGCATAAAGGCCAGGAGGGAGAAAGACCTTTTCATGCTGCAAAACCAAACCGCTCGAGGGTGCTAATGTCAAAAAACGCTTCATATTCACTTAAAGCTTCCGTTTGGGCCTTGATTCGTACTTCGTTGATTCGTCCGTAGTTCTCCTGCACTAATCTAACGATGCTCTCGTCAATAGCCTGGTCTTTGACCATCGAAAGCAGTATTTGTAATGCCTCGTCCTTATCCATGCCTGCCCGGTATGGACGGTCCTCAGTCAGAGCGGTCATGATGTCGGCAACCGCCATGATTCGGGCAAGTTTGGAAAAATCGTCTCCTTTGATATGGAATGGGTATCCCTTGCCGTCTAAGCGCTCATGATGGTAAGCAGCCCAAGTTGCAACGACGTCCATCCCATTGATCTTTTTCAAGATCGAATACGTGTAGTAAGTATGTTTTTTTACGATATTCATCTCTTCGACATCCAGCTTTGCTGGCTTCTCCAAAATACTGTTAGGAACAGCCAGCTTGCCGATGTCATGCAGGTAGCCGGCGATTTCCATGAGTTTTACCTCGCGCGCCGAAAAGCCGGATATGGTCGTGATCTCTTTGGCGACGGCAGCGACCCCACTGGAGTGTGTCGCTGTGAAGCGGCTGCGGAAGTCGATTATCTGGGCCAGCACTTTTACGAACTCTATCATTGCGTCAAGCCCATTGACTTTTTGCGAAGTGGCAATGTTTTGAATAACCGTGTAACCGATGGACGGGGAGAAGAGGTCGATCCAAACATGCACCAAGTCAGTCAGCTCGTCGAAAGCCTTAAGCACCTCAGGATGGTAGCTAGGGCTTTTGTCGTGAAGCTTGTCCCTGACCAGGGTCAGCTGGATGAATATTTCCTTCTTCTCGTCAAGCAGCACAGCAATGCGGTCGGCTAGGTGCAATACATAGCTGCCCAGTGGGACGCGGTCCTTGTTCTTGCTGTAGTCAGCATGGTGGTAGAGGATCATCTCGGCTGGTTTGTACAGCAGGTCAATTCCGCTTAACAGCTTGTAGCCGATGATGGAGTGCTGGTTCACGTCAGTGTCAATGCTAGTTATGTTTATCATATCGAGCCGGTCGTTTAGGGAGAATGCCCCAATATCGTGCAGCAAGGCAGCGATAACGATATCGTGGACCTCGCTTGCTGGCAGCTGCATCTGCCTACCGAGCAGATATGCTATATAGCCTACTTTATGATGGTGGTGGCTTAGGGTTGGGGAGGCGAGATCCAACGTTTCTGATATTGCATAAATAAAGTCATAAATTGAGAATTCATTTTCCAGTAACATGATCCACCTCCCCAGATGTCTCTCGGCCTTAAAGCCATTCGCTCGTTTGAGCGCTTCGTTTGTTCTTTCGGTATCGAGGTTCTGCTCTTTGCCTCTTAATGTCTTCATGAACATTGTATTGGGGGATGTCTGGTAACTTAACACCTCAACATGGTTTTTAGTTAGTCGCAAAATACACCCCATTTACCTTCACTTGACATATTGTTTATCCACATAGCAAATTAGCAGATCAACGGCGTTTTTTGGTTCAAGGATTGCTCTGTTGCAATCCGGATCAGATGGGCTAGGTTCTCTGCTCCCATCTTCGAGTAAATATTGCTGATCACCATTTTCACGGTGTTCACCGACAAGTTGCGGATCGCTGCGATCTCACTGCGGGACAGGCCTTGGGAGAGGTCTGACAATATCTCCATTTCACGACGGGACAGCTCGAAATCAATCTGGAGGTTGTGTGACTTCCGGTACTCAGCAATGATATGGGACTTACGTTTTGCATAAGAAGCTGATTTTCGATTGATATCTTCAAGCCATTGCTTGGGGATCCCGCAATGATCGTCCTTCAAGGCGGCAGTTGTCAGCGAGCGCATATCCTTACCAAGAATGATGAAGGGCGCTATGATGCTGTTCGGAGCGGCTTCGGCCCACGCCTCGTGCAACGCATGGAAGGCCTTCTCCCGGTTCTTTAGACGGTAGTACGTACAAGCCTCTAAAACCAGCATCTCTACCCGTCCGTAAAGTATTGACTCCCTAAGCTTCATCTGTTCGATATAGGCCAATAGGGGCGCATAGTCCTCGATGCTATAGAGGTAACGGGCCTTTGCCTGGTTGCCGAAGTTCTCTATGAAATAGGCATGGCCATAGTCGCTGAACCGTTTGGTCAACCAGTCAGGGACCTCCTCGGGCATACCCAAGATACAGAAATACCAGGAAAGGGCAATGTCGCTGGTAATATACCGAGTCGAGTACTCGTCTTCGTTAAGCAATCCTTGCATCTGTTCGAGAATCGCCTCGGACTTCTGGTAGTTGCCATGCCAAGTCGCTATGCGAAGCAGATAATGCAAAGCGCGGTGGACGGTGTCGAATTGCTTTTGCTCGCGTGCCCTTACCAGGCCCCGGACGACATACTCTTCAGCTGTGGTCATGTCAGCCTGATAAAACGCAAGCTCACCTTGGGCCAAGTCGTCAAGGCCGGTCATAGCACCATTCATGGCATGGGACACATAGGTGATGGACCGGGCAAAGGCATCGATGAATTCTTGGGGGGCTCCTGCTTGGGACGACCCGACCAAGCTGATCCATGGCCCGGCTTGGTGGTCGACAATAATGCCAGGGTCAAAAGGCGAGTTTGAAAAACACTCGTCCATCTTCTCGTAGTAGATATCAAAATCATAGACACCGTCGATAGTGCTCATCAATGTCCGAAGGGTTCCCCAACAGTAATAAAGGCTCCCTAAAGACTGGTTGCGGAAGGTGCTGTTGGCAGGATATGTCAAAAACCGCGACTCGTACTTCTCCAGAAGCTCATGTGCCTCTTCCCAATTGCCCAAGCACATCGCTGTGCGTACGTGCATGGCAGCAAAATAGACCACATTGTCAATAACATTGTCTGGGGCACGCTCAAAGATAGGCGCAGCCATTCGGGCGATATCGTGAGGGATCTGGGTGGGCAGCTCGTGAATGATGTCAACGATCGACTGGTAGTCCCCGACCTTCTCGTAAAAAGACAGGGCGTCGACCTTAAACCCGTTGGCTTCACACCAAGTGGCTGCTGTCGAATAGGTCTCGTCGATGTCCTCACTGCTCAGAAGGTCTTGCTTGGTACTCAAAAACTCCAAGAACAAATGGTGAATCAGGTAAGCACTGATAAAACCATCCAAACGTACATAGGCAGACTGTCGGTTAAGCTCAGACAACAGCTCTTTGTCCTCATGAGCAAGCTTGCCGATTAATTCGACCGACAGATGCTCGATCAAAGACAGCCTGACTAAAAAGTTCTTTAGAGGGTTAGAGATGTTCTGCCAGATCTCGACGTCCATCAGTTGGAAGATGTTTGAACGCATGGCGTTTCGCAGATACCCCTCATAGCCCGGGGCTTTGGAATACGAGCGGGCTATCAGGTTGATGGCAAATACCCAGCCTCCTGTGTCAGACATGATCGACCTGAGGTTGTCTGTCGAGGCGTCCAAGCCTAAATACGAGTAGTATTGGTTGATCTCATGGTCGGTAAAGCTCAGATCGTTCTCGCTTATATAGACAAGCTGCTCTGCTAGCTCAAAAGAAGCTAAGTTCAGCGGCGGTATCGTCCTAGACAACAGGAACAACGAGGTGCCAGGAGCAAGCTCGTTAATGCCGCGGTCGACAAACCTTAATACGTCAGGGTCTTCTATTAAATGGAAATCGTCGAAAACGAGGATCCTTCGCATCGGCTCGACATACTCACGATAGACTCTAAAGAATTGGGATATCTTGTCATCAGTATCGGGAAACCCCATCATTATCATTAATTGGGCAAAATGGGGGTTGATCGGGGCAACCGAATGAATGATATTCTCCCAAAAACGGTTTCCGACATTGTCCCTTTCTGACAACTGGACCCAGATGGTATTAACCCCACTATATTCAATGAAGTCACGGACTGCCGATGTCTTGCCCCAACCGGCGCCAGCATTGACAATGACCAAAGGAAACGTAGCTGCCTTTTCAAACAGAAGGTTTAAACGGTTGCGTCTGAAATAGTAGGAGCTCTTTTCAAGATTAGCTTGGTCGTTGTTGCTCACAGCCAGTTCGCAGTCTGAGCTGGCATTGGTACTGACAGTACCAGGATTCGTCTGGATTTCAACAGCATTTACCATCTATATAGTCCTCCCCGTTTTTAGTCATAAAGACTAAATCAGATCAATCGAAGCCTTGCACCATGTTGTGTTTGAGGGAACCGATGTTTAACAAGAATGTGACTGCATTACTTATAATCATTGCGACCCTCCCCAGGATCAGTTACATGGTGCCCCACATAACTTTGCACTCCCACACTCTCGCCCAAAGAATTCACAATGCTTTTTGCTTGAATCTGAGTGTGCGACTCCATTTTATATTAAACTAACGTTTGGTTGTCAAGCAAATCTAACGTTTGTTAGTTAACAGTTTTATGTCATTTGTTCGTAAAGTCCGATCTACGATCTGAAGCACATCCTTGGGGAACTGCAGCTGGCTTAGTGCAGAGGCGCTACAGTACAAGCAAGCTTAGTATTGCCCGGCTCGAACTAGTTGGTATTAAGAGCACGAACACTGGTGCGGGCGAAGGGACTTGAACCCCCACGAGTTTCCTCGCCAGGACCTAAACCTGGTGCGTCTGCCTATTCCGCCACGCCCGCCTCATTGACAAAGTACAAAAGTTGGAGCGGCAGACGGGACTCGAACCCGCAACAATCAGCTTGGATGATACCTTGCCAACAGGCTCTTTTCGTCTGCCCTCTACAACAACGTTGTAATTCTACACGAACTGTAAATAAAAGCAATACAAGCGAACTACCAGCAGTTTAATTGCTTTTCTAGCATTGCCTGGTCTAGCAGAATGCTGCTCAATGTATCGAGCACTTATCCAAAACAAGACTGTGTGAAAATACCTTCGACCTATCAGTTCTTGACAGCATCTACCTTTGCTTACTCTCGTCCACAAAAGACTAGGCTCTATTTAAACCCATTTCAAGTGGAATAAGGAAACTGGCTAATACATTGATGGAGCACCATACATAGAGCAATTCGCTCACAGCTGTTCGGTACTGCCCTAAGAATCACAATACTGATAACTCCTGGATCAATGCGTACGGAACGTCACCCAATCAGGAATACGCTACTTATGGAACCAAACGGTGTGCTCCAGGTCGGCAATGCACACTATCTCGTTTATCCGCATTCTGCGATGTTATTTAGGTTTTATTCGTTCTTGACCTGCTCGAAAAAACAGAGTAGGATGTTAAAAGTCCAGATTATCGGAACATATAAGGCTTTAGGAATGCACTTTGGATATTCAGACCATCAAAGACACCAACATTGCCGATCTACTGAATGGATATGTCCAGCAGATGAATGTGTATGTTTGTATTTGGTGCAATGCCGAGTTTGAAAGCGTTGATGAAGCACAAGCCCATATAAAAGGTCACACACCAGAAGACAGATTCGAGATATTAATGAACGCTGATTCGCTTATTTCGTATTCCACTTTGGAATACTGGGTCTTGATGGAAATGTTCAGGGGAAAAGAACCAATAGAAATAAGCGAGGAGTTACAAATCAATCCCTCTTCGGTGAGAGGAGCAAGGCAGAACTTCTTTAACGAGACAGCAAGGGCAAAGATCGTCCTGATGCTATTAAACTTGATAACTGACAAGCAAAAACCATTGCGTAAATACTCTCGGGCAGTTGGATCAGATGAAGTACAGTTAAAAGATCAAAAGTTGGCTGTTGACGAAGACAACCGTGTAACAGCCCTGTACAACATCACTGAGCTTCACCGCAAGCCCATCAAGCATGCAACAACCTTGATACTCCTCACAGATATAACAGCAGAGGGCGATTTGCTCTTCCTTTGTGTTGACAAGGCCCGCAAATCCTATGGCAAAAATATTGAAAACCGGCATCTTTGGGATTGCATGGGAACCCACCTGGGAGCATCTGATGTCTTAACGATTTCCGACGATAAAGGGGTTATAGGAACCAAACTACAAGCAGAGCATTTTCGAAATGCTGCAATTCGCGATTTAGAAGAAACCCTGAGAGTTGCTCATTTAAAAATCGACCCATCCCAGCTGGCATTCATGTTCACTGACGAATACCAGGGAACCTCTTTATATGGGGCTGGTATAAACCATGAGATAACCGATGTGTTTTCATACAGGATAGACACAAGCCGTAATATCAAGGTATGGGATGAGTATATCGATTCACTCGGAGGACGTGTAAAAAAGCAGTTCCGTATGAAAAAGATGAGCTACATCGAGCTTTTGGCTGAGTACAAGGCAGGTAACCTGATGGATGGCTTAGCAAGGGTCGTCACTGCTTTCGAGCAAGACCAGTCATATCTAGAGAGAATCAAGGCAGTTTTTTGAGTCTTTGCCAAAAAGCTATTGTCATTAGTTGGTATCTCACTTCTTATGTTCTGGCTATAAGAGCATAAAAAGACAGGGAACACATGAAAGCCTTCTAAGGGAGGGAGTACATGATGGGAAACAAGACAGAAGAAACAGCAGTAATGACCTTATACAAGATACCAGGGCGCAAGTCGCAGACGGTTGCATATACACTTGATGATATGAACACCCCAGACAAGCTTCAGCAGATTTTAGAATCAATCAATATATATGACACTCCTGATGGGGTTGAAGAGCTGTACCGGATGCTAGATCTTCTCCCCAATTCCTATTTGCTTCTTGCTCAGACACTGAGGCAGCTGGAAATCGATCAAGAAAGTTTGGGCGACCCAGCAAGCCTGTTGCTCTCCTACCTGATAGAGAGGTTCCGGATTCATGACGAACTGCATGTAGTAAAAAGTAAAGCAGACGCTTCGTGGTCTGCTTGTGACTTCTGTGAAATTGATGGTGAAAGCGAGGCGCGCTGTCATAACTGCGTATTGAACCATGACGATGTGGCTTTTATCTTGAAAAGAAGCATAGAGCTGAAACAAAAAGACGGTTCGTTTAGATCACTTTCCGGAGAAGAGTTTCGCACAGAATACTTACCCTTCATGCCAATCTCGTTATTTCCTTCACATCCTATCGACTTCGATGCTGTTCTTACGAACCAGCAGCTCCATCTTCTGCGCTTTGGTAGACGCTTGACCGATGGGGCTGCGTTTCCGTCTGATGGTATACCTGTTTACCTTGTATCCGAAAACAAAGCACACTTTATTCATGATTATTCTCTTGAAGACCTGGCAGGATTTCAAAGTGCAAAGACTCAACCCGCAGCAGCTGGGCTGTACTACGGCGGTGCCCAATTGATAGTCGAGGTTGACACCGAGCAAGGGCCTTGCTTTCTGGCAACATTTGACGAAAGAGCCGGCAAGCATTGGTTCAAGTCGGTAGGCGGTATTGCTACAGGTCACATGGAAGCTAATAACCTATTGGAGTGCGCTAGGCGAGAGACCGATGAAGAGCTGATCGTCGTTGGCAAGATCAATAGTGAAGAAAGGCTGCTTGTCTTGGCGGATGAAACAGAGGGACTTATAACAAAAAAGGTTGATTTGTTTTCTGATATATGGCAAAAAGAGCTGGGTGTTAAACGAGCAGTACTACCTCCAATTATCGTTGACTACCTAACCAATGAAGTAGACAAGTCGTTTGAAGTATTGGCTTACATGTCACTGTGCGGTCTACCGCTGGACAGTGTCTTTATGTTGGAAGAGTGGGACGTCGGACGTTTCTTTCCTCGGGTATACCTGATTGATAGCAGTAACGGCAAGCTTGTCGGTGGCTTCAACGATCGACAAGGGCTCGTCTTAAACCATCCTCCAGTCACTGTCAGCCTTCATCCATCTTTTCAAAGGATGTTAGACCTCAATCGTGAAGCTCTACACAAAAAGCACTTGTCTGAGAGAGTGAAGGCCCAACAACCCCATGTGCCTTTGAATGAACAGCGAGCCTGTGAGCATGACTCAAACAGTGTGCCGGATGGCATTTATGATTGGAATGTACTAAATGAGGGAGAGGGAGAAAAGCCATCTACGGCGCAAGGATATTGGGTCGATACGCTTAGCCCAAAGTGGTTCGCGATAGCAGTCACAGGTTATGCGGTGTTGAAAGACGGCTACGGTTCTGAAAGAGACACCAAGGAGCTAAGCGCCCTTTTAGACCAGAAAGACCCCGAATTCCTACAAAAAGTCATGCACGCATTGGTCTTTTCAAAACAAGACAATGAGGAAGCCTACCGATTGCTTGAGTATCTCCTAGGTTATATGCACGATACATACGGCGTTGATATGGGGATCGAATGCCAGGCTAACAAGGTGACCTATGGAGCCACCACAGAGCCTGACGATGATTACAGCGATTGGGCCTGGGCTAATTTCACCGGCATGAACGACGGAGTGACCCATGTCTATAGGCATTGGCTCAAGGATGGAAGAGAACTGGGTAGAGAAGAGCTTTTAGACCTGTTGAGCAGGATCGAAGTGCAAAAGACACCGCACTTCTCCTCAGATAAAGCAAACCAGAAAGAAGAGTGCTCACACAGCTTTTCTGGATACATCGTCCCAAAAGTCTATGAGGAGCCAAGAGGGCCAGCGCACTTCCTGTACCGTTGTGATAAATGTCGAAGAAGGCTCCTCAAGGTCACGGATCCTTTGATAAACGATATCCAATGATTTTGTGGCGTATGTTGGACGTTGGAGACGAGGCAAAGCATGAAAGCAGAAGTTTCAATATCCACCATTGCTGAGCTGGTTGATGCCATTCAGAATTTGACCAGCGATGTAGATCTGTTGGCGCTTAGGATTGTTCCTGGAGATCTTTCAGACTATGAAGCCGATTCTATCACCAGTGTTGTCGATTTGGCGACAATGCCTGCAATCGAAACCCTCTATCTTGACATTGAAGGAAAGCGGAGTGACTACGCTCCAGATATATTTGTTGCGCTATTGGAGCGCCTTTCGTCGTTTTACGCCATCACAGAGTTAAAGCTTAGAATCTCATCTGAAGGGCCTGCACTTATAGGTTTGCCTGCTTTTGCAAATCTTGAGCATCTGACTTTGGGAGCGAGCTATCATCCACTTGACGGATTGCCTATGTTTCCTTCACTTAAGTCTGTAGAGACCTCAGAGTACATGAGCGATTCGGGTGATTACACCACTTGGTACACTGCCGAATCTGAAAATGCTTTGCTGCAAATGCTCCCTCGGATATGGCCTAGCCCTGACTACTATGAGGATTTGAAATGTGAAGAATCTGATTTTTTCATTATCAAAAGCATTCTGCAAAACTGGCCAGTAGACCAAAAGATCCCTATCAATATCAAGTACAAGGATCCTACCGATGAATTCACTGTTCACAGCTATATGATTACCAAGGACCAAGTCCTCGTCCAAGACGAGGTTGATGCATATCCACGCCAGGAAGGATTCTATACTCTGATCAAGGCGCCTCAATGGCAGTTTGGCACTAGCGATGACAATTCCGGTTCGGTTCGTTGTTTAAATATCGAAGAGGCTTACTTAGAAAAGTTGGTTTTGGGCAAGGCTGGTGTCTTCCTGGAATACAGGCTTCTAGAATATGACTTGTGCGTTGACAATGACGGGCCTGATCCAACATTTGATTATGCATATCTGCCAGTTTGCCCCTATAAGGAGTGTTATGACGGCATTATTGACAGATCAGGTGAATGGCAGCATCAATTTGTTTTTCAATTGACCCATCCACAAAAGCCGAGTGCCTGAGCCAGTTATGAGACAGCTTTTACGCACAATCCTATCCGTAGCGCTCACACTGTTTCCAGCCACTCTGCCCTGTTTAGCTTTATGCTATGGAATGCTTCAGGGCCAGGCGGCTCTGCTTGTAGCTGGTGTTTCTGGATTCGCGGTCATTGTCTTGTTTCTGATGCTTGTTCAAATGACAGATATGCCAAGCGTAAAGAATGTGCTGATATCGACTGGGAAATCAGTCGTTCTTATTATTGTTGCTGTTGTCGTGACAGCATGTATTGTAATCTTGAACAGCCTGATCAACCGCGATGCGCTGAACCGTGGGGCTTGGTTCTACCTCCTTTGGGCAGCTGCCATGTCATTGGTTTTGGAATGTCTTCATACCCTTTATCTTGGTTATTTGAAAATCCTACGGTGGGTATATAACCATGATCTTTTGGCTCGAATATTCGATAATGAGGTGCGGCTGAACCGCATTATCGAGAGAACAGATGACCAGAGAGTTCTTTACAACATAGCACTTCAGGAATCCAACCCTCCGCTTTCGAGGATCCTCGCGGCTGATAGGATCCTCAACGATCGAAATACTGTGAGAGGAATATATGAGTCTATTGTTGCAACATATAGTTCAGCTGATATTTCAGCTGATATGTATGAAGAACCTTTTGACTCATTCGTGCTAGCTGATGTGAGAGAAAGAACTACATCGGAGGAAATACAGGGTCTGGCAAAAGAAAGGCTCGCATTTCTTGGAAGCATGGTGATCTACGATTTCACAATAACTGATTAGCTGCATATTATTTCGAGAACTCATCAGCTAGTAGCATAGATAAAAACCACGTGTTCCTTGTCTCAAATGGAAGCCGCTTGCCTGTAAATATGTTATCGAGTGACTAGGATAATTGGGTTTTCGAGGAGAAATAAAAAAAACTCCCCAATCAAAAATAAAAAAATGGAGCGGCAGACGGGACTCGAACCCGCAACAATCAGCTTGGAAGGCTGATGCTCTACCGTTGAACTACTGCCGCTCGAAGGGTGTTTGTTAAGGTTACTTGAAGGTAGGCAAATATTCAAGATAAGTACCACACTAATCGGCACAAAGCCCTAAATAATCGAAGCTGCATGCCAAACGCCTAACTGGAGCTGCAGGCTCACCGTCTAGCCTTGGCTGCATGCCAAACGCCTAACTGGTAAGGCGTCTGACCATACAACAAATAAAATCCGTCCTCAACGGTTTTCTCCCTATAAGCAGGATAATCAGCACATAAGGCTTATCGTCAAAGAAGCACCATGGTAGAATGATACGCCGGTATGCGCCTGTAGCTCAACGGATAGAGCAGTGGACTTCTAATCCAAAGGTTGCAGGTTCGATTCCTGCCAGGCGCGCCATTCACAAAGGTTAAAAACACTGTCTAGACTGGTTGTACCAATGGAAATACCAGCAACGGGGATGCAGAAAAACCATATATTCATGATAGCCGTTTATTCCATGTCCCATCTGTTGGTTGACTTCTCGTGCGCTTTTTTGATGTTTAGCTACTACAGGGCGGCAAACACGTTCATTGTCGCACTCTTGTGCTACAACTTCTGTGCCTTTGCTGCGCCCATGCCGCTTGGCGTCATTGCTGACCGGCTCAACCGGAACCATCTTTTTGCTGCTATCGGCTGCTCGGTGATTCTTGCCGTCTACATTGCCTTTATGCTTTCGGCTATACATCCATCCCAGCTTGTGCTTGTGGATTACACTATACATATAGCAAGTAGAATAACTAGAGAGCCATTGGCTATTTCTGTGATTATCGGCCTTGCTAACGGGGCCTTCCACATTGGCAGCGGTATCGATGTCTTAAATATCAGTACGACAAAAAGCCTGCCGCTGGGCCTTTTCGTCTGCACCGGGGCATACGGCGTTTATTTCGGCACAAGGCTGGGAACCGCAGGCTCTGCTTGCGAGGCTCCCATATCGGCCTGCCTGCTTTTAGCTGCGATAACGATCGTCGCCTGGCGCCACAACCAAAAAACAGGCTATGTCGAAAACGCGCACTTCGACATCCGCGCCGTCCAGCCTGCCGAGGCTGCCCACGCTCCGGCATGGAATACCATGCTTGCCACAATAGCTGCAACTTGCTTTTTCATCGTCGTCGGCCTACGGTCATATACTGGCTTGATTCTAAGCTTCAATTGGCAAGGCCAGGGTTTCTGGGGACTGGCACTTGTCACTGCAGTCGTCTGCGGAAAAGCCCTCGGTGGCCTGCTGGCGGACTCTTTTGGTGTGGAGAAGACCGCCCGCTGGTCTTTAGGGCTTGCCTCCTTTTTGTTCTTGCTGCCCCAATACCCTGTTCTAGGGGTCTTGTCTGTGCTCTTGTTCAACATGTCCATGCCTATCACCCTGTTTGCCATGGCGAGGCTTTTGCCTGGGGCAAAAGGCTTTTCGTTCGGTCTACTGACCTTCGCAATATTTATCGGGTTAATCCCGTTCGTTTTCGGTCAGGATAACTCGTATTTCTACTTTGGGCTGAGGCCTCTGCTTGGTTTTGTCTCGATGGCTATACTTAGTTGCGGCTTGCATATAGATAAAACTCTGGCACGTCAAGCCTAACCCTGCTCCGAAGCCTCGGGCCACATAGGCTGGCAGGTGCATTTGGCTAAGGGCTTCTCCACATAAAGTGCTTTAACCGCCTGAACCTATAATCTTAAGTAAGCACAGCATCCCTGCACGTTGCCAAATACTTTTTAAAACACTGCCCTTGAGTTTTCGTCTTTTGCCTGGATTTGTGCTATATTTACGAGGTTATATTCTGTGTTCTCGTTGAGAGGATAGTAAAGACTTGGAAACTATATTTAAACGTCTGGAAGATGACAAGATCGAATTGTCAGTGACGATTCCTGCCGATGAGGTCGATAAAGCGGTCAAAGACAGCTACGCAGTGGCTGCGGACAACCGTATCAAGGGCTTTAGAAAAGGCAAGGCCCCGCGCAGCGTGCTGGACAAGGTGTTTGGCGGGCCGGAGTATTTTTTGGCGGAGGCTACCGACGAGCTGATCAAGGCGAGCTACCTGTATGCCATTGACGGCGAGGGCTTTGTGCCGCTGGATACTCCAGACATGAGCAGCATCGAGCCGGCAGTGGAAGGCGAGAGCTATACCTATTCGTTTACCTTCACCGTCGAGCCGGATTTCGAGCTGAGCTCATATGAGCCTGTCGAGATCGAGCTTCCCTCGGACGAGCCGACAGCTGAGGAGATCCAGTCGAGGGTAGACACGATGCTCGGCTATTATGCCGAGTTCGAGGAGGTTACAGACCGGCCGAGCCAGTCTGGGGACACCTTGATGCTGGATATGACGACCACCCATGACGGCGAGCGGGTCGACTCGCTCAGCGGCGACACGGTTCCTTTCGAGATCGGTGTCGACGACATGCCCGAGGCCTTTACAGAGAATCTGACAGGTGTTGGGGTCGGTGACGAAGTCAGCTTCGACTTTCAGCTGCCTTTCTTCGACGATCCCGACGAGGGCGAACAGGACCTTCATGTGGAGGCGACGGTAAAAGGCATCAGTGTCAAGGTCCTTCCCGAACTGACGGACGAATGGGTGCAAGAGCGCCTGGACTATGAGAGCGCCGAGGTCTTTCGGCAGTTGCTGACAGACAGCCTAAAAAGCCAAAAGCAAGCCAATGTCGAGTCATTGAAGCAACATCGCATTGCTGATGCGATCGCCGACAGGCTGTTGGGCGACCCGCCAGAGATCCTAGTGTCTGAAGTGGCCCAAGACATCTATAACGATATTTTCCTAGCCCTGCAAAAACAAGGCGTGACGCTTGACGCCTACCTGGCATCGTCCAACCAAGACGCCGACGAGTTTCGCGAGAGCGTCCAGTCACAGGCGCTGACCAATGCCCGCCAAAGCATGGCCCTTGACGCCTGGGCCCGCCACTATGGGCTTGTCGCTACCGACGAGGACATCCGCACCGAGTTCGAGCGCAGCGAGACGGACGATATCGATGCTACCATCAAGTACTGGGAGGCCCTGGGGCGGATGAGCGAGCTGCGCCGCGGGATCCTGCGTATGAAGGCTGCAAACCAACTAGGCGAAGAGGCGCTTATTACTGAGGAGAAGCCCGTAGAGAACGGGACCGACGACGAAGACGCCAATGGCGCTGAAGGCGACAAAGGCCCGGAGGGCACGAGTAGCCCCAAGGCCGCTGGCGATGCTGGCGAAGGCTTGGACGCTGGCAGTGCCGATGCCGCTGATTTGTCAGCAAGCCCCGGCTCTAGCCTGGTAGACGAGTTAAGCGACAAGGCAAATGATAAAATACCCAATATCATGTCCGATCGTACCAGCGAGCGGGCTAGTGCTGCTGCAGCAAACACCAGCAGGTCGGCTCGCCGCGGGAATCAGATCAAGAAGCTGGACACAACGTATAAAACAGTCAAAAAAACCGGAGGTCCAAAAAAGGTCTAGACAGGCCAGAAAAGTAGGAAGGGGCAAAAATGGTATATGAACCCAACAAATCAGCACTTATCCCGTACGTTATCGAACAGTCTCCCAGAGGCGAGCGTAGCTTTGACATCTATTCACGTCTGTTAAACGACCGAATCGTGTTTCTCGGCGAGGCAATCGACGACCAAGTAGCAAACTCCGTTGTCGCCCAACTGCTGCACCTGGAAAGCAGCGATCCGGACAAGGATATCTCTTTATATATCAACTCGCCTGGTGGGGTTATTACATCAGGCTTGGCAATCTATGACACGATGCAATTCATCAAATGCGATGTTTCTACGATATGTCTAGGACAAGCCTGCTCCATGGCAGCCGTGCTTCTGACCGGTGGCGTCAAAGGCAAGCGCTATGCCCTGCCCAACTCGCGCATCATGATCCACCAGCCGTCCGGCGGCGCTCAAGGACAGCAGACAGAGATCGAGATTGCCGCACGCGAGATCGGCTATGCCCGGGAGCGCTTGAACAAGATCCTCTCCGAGCACACTGGCCAGCCGCTGGAAAGGATCAACGAGGACACCGAGCGGGACAATTTCATGTCCGCGGAGGCTGCCAAGGAATATGGGCTTGTTGACGAGATCTTCTATGCACGTGAGATAACAAAGGACGAGTCCAACGATGCCCAATAACTCAGACAAGACGAATAACGGCAATAATCGAAGCGGCGGCCGCAACGGCGGCCGCAGCGGTGATTTTTCCAATTTTTTCGACGATAGCAACACCGGCTCAAGCTTCGACGGCTTTGACGGCTTCGATTTAGCCTGCAGTTTTTGTGGGAAGACGCAAAACCAGGTCCGCAAGCTGATTGCTGGTGCAGGGGTCTTCATCTGCGACGAGTGCGTGTTGATCTGCTCCGAGATGATCGAGCATGACTTCGACCCCCTTGACTATGAGCACCGGCCTTTCGACGCCTCGCTGTCTTTGGCCGACCTACCGACCCCCGTCGAAATATTCGCTGAGTTATCCCAATATGTGATTGGGCAAGATCATGCCAAAAAGGCCCTCGCGGTCGCTGTCTACAACCACTACAAGCGGGTTGCCATCGGCGAGGAGTACGAAGACGAGAATGTCGAGCTCTCGAAAAGCAACATCATGTTGCTGGGGCCGACAGGCAGTGGCAAAACACTGCTGGCACAGACCCTTGCCCGAATCCTTCAAGTGCCATTTGCGATTGCCGATGCCACAGCCCTGACCGAGGCCGGCTATGTCGGCGAGGATGTCGAGAACATTTTGTTGAAGCTGATAACCGCTGCCGACTTCAACATCCCTCACGCTGAGATCGGCATTATCTATATCGATGAGATCGACAAAATAGCGCGAAAGGCCGAAAACCTCTCGATCACCCGCGATGTGTCTGGCGAAGGGGTCCAACAGGCCTTGCTAAAGATCGTCGAGGGCACCGAAGCAGCCGTTCCCCCGCAGGGCGGGCGTAAGCACCCGCACCAAGAGCTGATCAAGATCAACACTACGAACATCCTCTTTATCTTGGGCGGGGCCTTCGTCGGCCTCGACCAGATCATCGCCGACCGGGTCGGCACGAAAAGCATCGGCTTTAGCGCAGATATAAAATCCCAAAAAGACCAAAGCTCCGACCTGTTCGCCCATGTCTTGCCGGAGGACCTGCAGAAATTCGGGATGATCCCCGAGTTCGTCGGCCGTATCCCAGTCATCTCATACGTCCGCGAGCTCAGCCAAGAAGAGCTGGTGCGGATCCTGTCCGAGCCGAAGAACGCCCTGGTCAAGCAATACCAGAGGATGTTTGCTTTCGAAGACGTGGAGCTGACATTCCTAGACAGCGCCTTGACGGCCATTGCCGACGAGGCTGTCAAGCATGGGACAGGCGCCCGCGGGCTACGCTCGATCTGTGAGCGGACCCTCCTGGACACGATGTACGAGCTGCCTTCCAACGAGACCATCGCTGAGGTCGTAGTCACCGCCGAAGCCGTCCGAGGCGAGGCAAAACCAACCTTCGTGCTACGCAAAACCAACAAAAAAACAAGCAGTAAAAAGGCCTCGTAACCCTTTTATGTGGAGAAAACCGCCGCGGTCTTCTCCACATATGACCAATGCTGGTCAGCGAAAGTCCAAAGCGACTTTAAATGCGCTCGAGTCGAAGGCAGCCTGGAACTCTTGGGGCTTGAAAAGCACTGGCGAGGGCAGGTCGAGCCTGTGGCTGTGCAAGAGGTCGAGCGCCTTATCGAAGGGGCCACAGCGCGACCCGACTATCTTGATTTCGCGCACGACGATCTCGCTCATGTCGATTTCAGTCGTGCCAGCGTAGGTGCTTTTCATGACCAAGGTGCCCAGCGAGCGGGTCAAACCGATGGCTGTGCTTAGGGCAGCCGGGTTCCCGCTGGCTTCGATAACCACTTCGTAGCTGTCTTGGGTGCTTGTCGTGGTTTGGGCAAAGCGCTCGAAGAGCTGTAGCTTTTCAGGGTGCTTGCCAATCACAGTCAGCTGCGCGTTGGTGGTCAGGGCAAGGGCCTCTACGATCAGCAGGGCCAGCCTTCCGTCACCGACGACAGCGACCGGGGTTTCGGCGATGAGGTCGATTTGCTCGGTAATGCGCAAAGCTGCAGCTAGGGGCTCCGTGAAAATAGCCTGGTCAGGGCGAAGGTCGTCACCGACAACCCACAAGAGCTGGTCGGGCAAGGTGACGTAGTCTGCAAAAGTCCCGTTCTTGTTATGGATTCCCAGGGTCGCCCGGTTTACGCAATGGTTCGGCCGGTCTGTCAGGCAGTACAGGCAGTTTCCGCAACTGATGTTTATCTCACCCACTACCCGCTTTCCTTGCAGCTTGTCGTTTGCTGACTGTTCGACCACTCCGACGAACTCGTGGCCGATGATCCCATGAAAATCAGGGCGGTAGGCATGGAGGATCTCGCGATCGGTATTACAGATCGCTGCCAGCTCGACTCGAATCAGGCTCTCGCCGTCTAGTGGGACCGGTTTAGCCTGGTCGCTTAGATAGTGGGCCTCGTTATTCTGATAAATCACTGCCCGCATAGGCACTCCTTTTCATACTCATGCCTTGGTTTTGCTTGAATCTGCTGCAAACAGGCTGTATTGATCGTCACTCTGTAGCATTTAGCCTCTATTTTTATGCTATTGGCTAATACTTGTACACATATAATATAGCCCTTTGAATTCTTAAAAACGAATGGTTTGATAACCTTAGCGTCAACGTATTGCTATGTTTTCATAAGAAAAATCCTACTTGCAAATTGATATAATACGGAGTCAAAATGTATCGAATACCTACGTTTGTTCTAAAAGCGGCTTTTATTGTACAAGCAGCTCGCCGAGAGGGGGTGTTGACAGGTTTTTTAAGGATGTGCAAGCAGGCTTCGAGGCTCTTTTAAGCATGCACAGTGGAAGTATATGCAAAATAGAAACAATCAGTAAACCCAACGAAATAATGTGTCTAACGACAAAGAGAGGATTGTTACATGCACATTAACCAAAAAGCCCGAACACCGAGAAAAAAGATTCTTTCATCCCTATTGGCTGTTATGATCTGCCTGATGGTTGTTGTTCCGAGCCAAATGCTAATCGCTGCCGAATTCTACGGACCAGTGCCTACAGGCGTCGAGGGAAGAGTCTTGACTCCCGACATGACAGGTGACACTGTCAATTGGGTAGAGATTGCCAGGAGCGGCAACAGCTCGTTAATCGTCCGGACGGACTATTTAAAAAAGTCTTACAAACAAAACGAGCCTACCTGGCATAGCGTGTTTTATGGAACTACCAACAATTATCTGAAATCCCAAGCCCGTGACCGCATCAACAATTGGTTTAACGGGAACGTTGCTGCGATACCTACGCCAAACTATGACGTAGCTGACGATACATTGGCTCAAAACGCCCGTATGCGCGAGTTCACCCTGCAAAGCAATGCTACTGCCAAGTTGGGGACAAGCTATACTGAAACGACTTTGACTGACGGGCTAAGCCAGCCGTCTGATTATCAAGTCGGAGTCGGAAACGATATTGCCTTTATGCTTAGCAGCAGCGAAGTCGCGAACTTCCTGTCTAACAGCCGAGTCTTCAAAGGCGGAACCTCGGCACAAGGGGTAAGCCCTGCTGAGGCAAAAGCCAACTTCGCGAAGATGAGTATGCCTGCAGTCAGCGGTTACACGACAGGCATGTGGCTGCGCTCTACTGGCTCCACCTCCACCACTGTGGGTGCTTTATATGCAAACGGCTTTGCCCAGATGTTTGAGGCCACCACGCTTGCAGTTATGCAAAAAGGGTATGTTTACCCGGCTGTTTGGGTCGAAAACGGTATTTTTACCACGGCACCAGTAGACACTGGCAAACCGATTGCCGAGTATGCCACAGTTGTCGATGGCCGAATCCTTGCCCCAGAGATGACCGGCGATTCATGCAATTGGGTTGAGATAGCCCAAAACGGCGACTATTCGCTAATAGTCAGGGCTGACTTCATGAATATCCAGAGTTTCAATTATGGCAATCCGATGTGGCAAAACTCGAGATACAGCATTGTAGATAACAATTATTCAAACTCGTATATCCGTGGCTTAGTCAATATTTGGTTCAACCGACTGACTCCCATCCCTGATCCTCAAGGCATAAACACTTTCTATGACGTTTTGCCGGCTAATGCCCGGATACGTGAGTTTACCGTGCAAAACAGCGCCATCAATACGCTTGGGACCCGTTATACGACTACAACCCTCTACGACGGCTTAAGCAATCCGACCAAGTACCAAGTTGGAATCGGCAATGATATTGCTTTTGCACTAAGCTACAGCGAAGTTGCCAACTATTGTTCGATAGTCAGGAACTGGAAGGGCGCACAAGGCGCTGAATGCTATAGTTCGCCTGAAGCAGTCTCGAATTTCTATAAGATCAACATACCTGCAACGGAACAACCGTACAAAGGGGTCTATTACTATGGTATGTGGCTCCGTTCGCCTGGTAGCATCTCTGACACAGCATGTGCCCTTCTAAACGATGGCTATGCACACGAGCTTAGGCTGTTCTCCGAGCCATTCCCCAACAGTTTTGGCTATGGCTTGGTTTTTCCAGCCGTATGGGTTGGCCAGGGCATATTCAAGCAAAGCTCTACAGTGATTGTCGAATATGTCGATGCTATCACTGGAGATGATATTATCAGCCCAGATGTAAATATCATTCCCGCTGGCGATTATGGCGAGTACTTCCCGAAAGACCTCGGCCGTTATGGTTATCGTCCGGGCATGTGGGATCCACGGACAGCCCCTGTGTCTGGGACAATAAGCATGGGCGAGACAATAACGATTAGGTTCTTGTACCTGCCAAGCGGCGTTGATTAGCATCAAACGTTGATTGGCTGATCATTTAACCAACGTTAACAAACACAAATAAACACTGTACCAACCAGGTCAGGTTGCCAAGCTGGAGCAGATGGGCTCAAAATCAAAAAAGGCTTGGTGACCTGGTCTTTTGCTGTATAAAGCTTTTCAAAAGGAGAATCCCTACCATTAAATAGCCGAGGCTGACGAGCTGTTTGCCATAAGGCGGCACCCGATCGTTTCATATACATCGGCAAGTAGCCACGAAAACTTTATAGGCATTCGTCGTTACGCTTGGATGATCAGGCCCTAGGCGATCTAGACCATTTGCTACAATAAGTCAGAAATACCTTAGATTGGCCAATAGTCAACTAAGTATGCATAAGCACTACCGATTAATTGAATGGGAGTATCATGGTAAGAGAAAGATCAGCAACGAGCGAGCAATTAACTTTTCTGTTTGAGACATTTGCAAAGACTACTGATCCAGATGAAATTGAAGCTTTGATGATCGACCTATGCACGATTAGAGAGATAAATGAGATGGCCACCCGGCTCGATGTGGCCAAGATGCTCGCAAGAGGGGAGTCCTACCTAAAGATCCAAGAGACTACCGGGTCCTCGGCAACCACCATAGCCCGGGTATCCAAATGCATCAACCATGGGGCAGGGGGATATCGAAGAGTCTTTGGCCTCGACAAAAAAACCGTCTTTTCATGATGATATATGGCATTCGTTCATTTACATAACCACAGCGAGTATTCGCTTTTAGACGGGGCAACCCGCGTAGACGCAATGGCCAGAAGGGCAGCCGAGCTAGAAATGAGTGCAGTTGCCTTGACCGACCATGGGTACATGTATGGCATTCCGGCTTTTTATGAGGCCTGTCAAAACGAGAAGGTCAAGCCGATTTTAGGCTGTGAGGTCTACTTTACCCCTGACAGCGACTTGAGGCGTGACCGCAAGCCAGAGTTATACCATATGATATTACTAGCAAAGAACCGGACGGGCTACCAAAACCTGGTAAAGCTAGTGTCGCGCTCAGCTGTCGGAGACGCCTTTTATTACAAGCCGAGGGTTACCCTGGAAGACCTTAACGAGTTTGCCGAAGGGCTGATCGCCACATCTGCCTGCATCAGCGGCGTCCTGGCCCAGAAGCTGTTGAGCCAGCAAACAGACGACGCCCGCCTGTGGGCAAGCCGTTTCGCCGAGGTCTTCTCCCCAGGAGATTTCTACATAGAGCTGCAAAACCAAGGAATCGTCATTAGCGCAGACGATTTGAAACGGTCGGTCGACCTCCAAGAGTCGGGAATCGTCTTGTCGGGCAGCGTCAGCCAGTCGGACTTGAACCACGAATTAGTGAGGCTCGCCCAAGAGCTCGGGCTGAAGACCGTCGCAACCAATGATTTTCACTACCTGGTCAGGGAAGACGCGCCAGCCCAGGACCTGATGCTTTGTATTGGCACTGCCAGCCGGTATGACGACCCGGACCGGATGCGGTTTTCCAACGACCAGTTCTACATGAAGACCGAGGCCGAGATGCGCGAGGCCCTAAGCGACTATCCGGAGTCCTGCGACACCACCGTCGAAGTGGCTGAAAAGTGCGAAACCGATCTGCTGAGCAAGCAGTATGTCTTTCCCGCGCTTCCGCTGCCGGAGGGGGAGACGAATGAGACGAGGCTGCGCAGCGAGAGCCTGCTTGGCCTAAAGAGGCTCTACGGCGACCCGCTGCCTGACCGGGTCATGCAGCAGTTCGAGCACGAGTACAAGATCATCTGCGAGAAGGGCTTTGCCGTCTACTTCCTCGTTGTCCAGGAATTCACCGCCTGGGCCCGGCAAAACGGGGTAGGAGTCGGCCCTGGCCGAGGCAGTGCGGCAGGCTCGATCATCGCCTATGCGCTGGGCATCACAGCGCTCGACCCGCTGCAAAACAACCTGATCTTTGAGCGCTTCCTCTCTTTGGAACGCGAAGAAATGCCTGATATCGACATAGACTTCGACGAGACAGGGCGCTTTGAGGTGATAGAGCACCTGCGTGACATTTATGGGGAGAAGAGCGTGGCGCATGTTGTGACTTTCAACACGCTGAAAGCCAAGCAGGCAATTGTCGACACGACCAGGGTGCTTGACTATCCGATCTCGCTCGGGGCGCGCATCTCTAGGCTGATACCCTATGGGCCAGACGTCTCGCTGGCGGCGATGCTTGGCCGGCATGCCGACGAGGCAAAGAACCGGGAGCAGCGAAACCCGGAGCTGGTCAGGGCCTTTGAGAGCGACCCTGACATACAACGCATCATCGAGGCAGCCCTGACCATCGAGGGCTCCGTACGTGGAGAGGGGGTCCATGCCTCGGCGGTGATCATCTGCCCCGACGACGTCGACAACCACATCCCTGTCAAGCATGACAGCAAGGGCGGGGTGGTGCTCACCCAGTACGATGGTGTCCACAATGCGGAGCTGGGCATGTTGAAGATGGACTTCTTAGGCCTACGCACTTTAAACGTGCTGATGAAAGTGCGGGAGTATGTAAAGGCCAACACCGGGCACGACGTCGACCTAGAGTCAATACCGCTAAACGACCCGAAGGCTATGGAGCTGCTAGCCAGCGGCGACACAGCCGGGGTCTTTCAAGTCGAGAGCGAAGGCATGACCTCGATACTGCGCAGGATGCAGACCGACCGCTACGAGGACATTACTGCTGTGCTGGCCTTGTACCGGCCAGGCCCGATCCAAGCCGGAGTGGTCAGCGACTTCGTAGAGCGCAAGCTGGGCCGCGGGGTGGCAAGCTACTATGACGAGCGCCTCAAGCCGATCCTCGAAGAGACTTACGGGGCCCTGGTCTTCCAAGAGCAGGTAATGCGCATCTCTATGGAGATGTGCGGCTTTACAGCCGGCGAGAGCGACCGCCTGCGCAAGGCGATGGGTAAAAAAGACAAGTCGCTGATGGTCGATAAGATTGAGAGCTGGGCCAACGGTGCCAGCGAGACTATGGTGGATCATTGGCGGAGCGGGGCTGTCAGCAGGGGCTATTCGGAGCAAGTGGCCAACAGGATCTGGGACGATGTCGTGAAGTTCGCCGAGTACGCCTTCAACAAGTCGCATTCAGCCGCCTATGCCATACTGACCATGCGCACCGCCTGGTTCAAGGCCTACTATCCCCGCGAGTACATGGCAGCCGTGCTCACCAGCCATATCGGCAACTCCGACCGCCTGATCCAATATATCGCTGCATGCAAGCTTTCAGGCATCGACGTCCTGCCCCCCGACATCAATACCTCCGGCCAGGAGTTCACGCCTTTGCCCGAGGCGGTCCGCTTCGGCCTGGCTGGCATCAAGGGAGTCGGCTCGTCTACCGCTGCGGCGATCATAGCCAACCGCGAGCAAGGCGGCCCTTTCAAGTCCTTGCATGACTTTACCGACCGCATCAGCAACACCATTGCCAACAAGCGCACCGTAGAGGCCTTGATCAAATGCGGGGCCTTTGACTCGACTGGATACACCCGGCGGCAATTGATGCGCTTTTTAGAGGTGGATAAGATCATGGAGTCGGCTGCCCGTCGCCAACGCGACACAGCAGAGGGCCAAGTCTCCCTCTTTGACTCTTTGTCTGGCGACCAGGCACTGGCCTATGAGGAGACAATCCCCAGCCCAGACGGGGTGGAGTGGGACTCGAGGACGCTTTTGAACTATGAGCGCGAGGCCTTAGGCATGTATGTCTCCGACCATCCCTTAAGGCCTTACCAAAGGCTCTTGGAATCCGAGCGGGACTGCCCTTTGTCAGTCTTTAACAACACTGGCGATAGCGAGGAGCCAGAAGAGGACATAGGGGACCTAGGCTTGGGAGAGGGCATCAACGTTGCCGACCAAGCGGTCACCAACGGCATACCGACGAGCAGGTATATCAACCTTGCCGGCATGGTCAGCCGGTTGGCCATGGCAAATTCCCGAGACGGGAAGCGGATGGCCAGGTTCGTGCTGGAAGACGACACAGGGTCGATCGACTGCATTGTGTTTCCCACATACTTTGAGAAGTACGAGGTGTTCCTGCAAAACGATGCTGTGGTCAGCGCCAATGGCAGGTATGAGTCCTCCGACCGGGGGGCCCAGTTCTTAGTGTCGTCAGTCAAAGTCTTGAGCTTGGAAGGGGCAGGGGACGAGCCTGGCTCACTAGAGTTTGCCATACCCAGCAGGGGGCTTTCCCAGTCGATCAGCGACGAGCTTCTTCGTATCTGCCAACGCCATCCAGGCCGGGACAATTTCACCGTGGTCTTAGAGAATGCAGACGGGACCAAGACCAAAGCCAGCATTTGGCTGACAGTGGACGCTCAGTCAGCCGACCTGCAAATGGACCTGTCCAGGCTCTTAGAGAGGGCCTTGCACGCTTAGCCTTCGCCCTTTCGCCCACTGTATTTAACCTGTTGCTTTATAAGGTTACTTGAAAACGCAGCAATAACAATAGGGTTTCTGAATGCATCAAAGCGATCTCTAGCGTTATCATTAGCTAATCAAAAGCATGCCCTATTACACGCTGACACCGAGATGTAGTTAAAGTCTTTTAACTAACTGGTTTGTAGGGAGAACACGTTTATAGCACAGGCTTTTGCTGGTATTTGGAAGAATAAACCAGTCGCATTTATAAAGCGGCCTAGATGATTGGAGCTGATGTGTCAGATTTGCAACGAGTCTTTGCGTTTGGGAAAGATGCCAACGGGAACAATGTAACTGAAGGCAACATGGACATGAAAGACATACTTGGTGGAAAGGGAGCAGGTTTGGCTGAAATGGCGGCAATCGGACTACCGGTACCTCCAGGATTCACAATTTCTTGCCAAACATGCGTAGAGTACTATAAAAACGGCGACCAATTCCCCGATGGGGTTGTTGAGGAGATTTTACGTTACCGGCTTGACCTTGAAGAGCGTATGGGAAAAAAGCTCGGTGACCCGAACGACCCGCTCCTAGTCAGCGTGCGCTCCGGCGCTCCTTTCTCGATGCCAGGCATGATGGACACTGTTTTAAACCTCGGCTTAAACGACCAGTCAGTGCTTGGTTTGATCAACCAGACCGATAACCCCCGGTTTGCCTGGGATTCGTATCGGCGCTTTATCCAAATGTTTTCGAAGGTGGTAGTAGGCGTTGACGGCGACCTGTTTGAGAATGCCATAAACGCTTTAAAGATTACCAGGGGCGTAAACGGCGACGACGAGCTCTCTGCCGAGGACATGGAGTCGTTGGTGGACCAGTTCAAGGGCCTCTTTACGAACCATGTGGACCCTGCCGAGTACCCTGAATTGCTGGTAGACGGGACAATACAGTTCCCTCAGGACGTCGAGGTCCAGCTCGATTTGGCCATTCGTGCCGTTTTCGGGTCATGGATGAACGACAGGGCCCAGTTCTACCGCAAGCAGAACAAGATATCTGACGACCTAGGCACCGCTGTCAATGTCCAAGCCATGGTCTTTGGCAACAAGGGCGACACCTCGGCAACCGGTGTGGCCTTCACCCGTGACGCGGCAACCGGTGAGAAGGAGTTCTACGGCGACTACCTAGTGAACGCCCAAGGCGAGGATGTCGTTGCAGGCATTCGGAACACGTCGCCGATCAGCCTGCTCAAGACCGTCCCTGGCCTCCAAGACGCAGGGCGCGAGCTTGAGGAAGCCTTCATTATCCTGGAGAACCACTACCGCGATATGTGCGACATCGAGTTCACAATCGAGCAGGGCAAGCTTTGGATGCTGCAGACCCGCATCGGCAAGCGTACCGCTGCAGCTGCCCTACGTATCGGCATCGCAATGTACGAGGAAGGGCTGATCAGCAAAGAAGAGGCCTTGCTGCGTATCGAGGCCGACCAGCTCGACCAGCTGCTCCATCCCCAATTCGATGCAAACGCCCAATACGACGTCATTGCCACCGGCCTTAACGCCAGTCCCGGGGCTGCGGTCGGCGAGGCGGTCTTCTCCTCAGCTGATGCCGTAGCTGCAGCAGCAGCCGGACGGAAGTGCGTGCTGATCCGCTGGGAGACAAACCCTGACGACCTGCCAGGCATGGTTGCTGCCGAGGGCATACTCACCAGCCATGGCGGCAAGACGTCACATGCTGCGGTTATCGCCCGGGGCATGGGAACGCCCTGTGTCTGCGGGGCCGATGCCCTGCAAATCAACGCTGAAGCCAAGATGGCAACGGTACGCGGCACAGACATCGTCATCCGCGAGGGCGACATTGTCTCGATCGACGGCACTACGGGCATCGTGGTGCTGGGAGCAGTCAGTCTGGCTATGCCTGAGATCACCGGCGACCTCGACACGATACTCGAATGGGCCGACGAGTTCCGCGTTTTGGGTATCTGTGCCAATGCCGACAATCCTGAGGATGCCGCGCTTTCCCGCGCTTTTGGCGCCCAGGGAATCGGACTGTGCCGTACCGAGCATATGTTCTTAGGGGAACGCAAGTCCATTATCCAAAACTATATCCTTAGCGACGATGCGGCAATTCGGGAGAAGGCCTTGTCCGACCTCTTAAAGGTACAGACCGAGGACTTCTACGGCATTTTTAAGGCAATGGACAAGCTGCCGGTCGTGGTGCGTCTGCTTGACCCTCCCTTGCATGAGTTCTTGGACAGCCCCCGTGACTTGGAAGTCGAGATCACCCGCCTCGAGTTGACCTCTGGGGACGAGCAAGAGATTGAGGCCAAACGGGCCTTGCTTGCCCATATCGATGCCATGTCCGAGTCCAACCCGATGTTAGGGCTACGGGGCTGCCGTTTGGCGATACTCTTCCCAGAGCTGGCAGCCATGCAAGTCAGGGCGATTGCTGTGGCAACCGCCCAGTTGATCCAAGAAGGCCTAGATCCGCGGGGTGAGATAATGATTCCTCTGGTCTCAGTCGTTCCCGAGCTGACCGTCTTGCGTGAAGAGGCCGAAGCCGTACTGGCCGAGGTAAGCGCCGAGTTCGGGATCAGCCTCGACCTGCCGATCGGCACCATGATCGAGCTTCCCAGGGCCTGTGTGGTGGCTGACGACATAGCCCTGCACGCCGACTTCTTCAGTTTTGGCACCAACGACCTGACCCAGACTACCTTCGGTTTCTCACGGGACGATGTAGAAGGCAAGTTTATCCCCCAATACCTTGACCGCAAGATCATTCCATACAATCCCTTCGAGACCCTAGACGATGGGGTTGCTTCTTTAGTCGACATGGCATGCAAGCTGGGACGGTCGGGCAACCCTGACCTGGAGCTGGGTGTTTGTGGAGAGCATGGAGGCGACCCGGAAAGCATCAAGATGTTCCACAAGATAGGCTTGAACTATGTGAGTTGCTCGCCTTATCGGGTTCCCCTGGCTAGGTTGGCTGCTGCTCAGGCTGCCTTGGAAGACATTCACGCTGGCAGCGACAACCGGTAACTGACGACTATGGTTCAAGGCGAAGAATAACAGAGGAGAGGACTATATGATGAAAACGACTAAACTGTTGAAGATAGTATCTGTTATAACAGCCCTGTCGCTCACGCTGGTGTTGTTTGGCTGTCGTGAGACGGCAGACCCTGACGCTAATGAGCCGACGTCTGGCAGCGTAAAGCCCTCGACGACTGGCTTGACGATGGAGTCAGGCAAGTTCGAGCGTGACCTAGACGACAACTTCGTTATTATCGTTACTTATTCGTTTACTAACACTGCCAATGAGGCAACTACTTTTTATGAGGCGTACTCCAGCCTGGCCATGCAAAACGACATGGTCTTGGAACGCACTACTAATGTCGACCCGGCCTTGATAGACATCGAGTCGCCGAACAGGCCAGTGGCTAAAGGCCAGACAATTGTTGTTACCGAGGCTTTTACCATGTACAATACAGCAGCAGTCACAATTGAAGTGAGGGCTATTGATGTACCGCTTAGTGATGGGCCAGAGTTAACCAACACATATGTTTTTGCCTTCGACTAGTCACCTAAGCGATAGATAGGCTTTACGAGTTGGCGTCTGTGGTTTGTTTTATACAGACGCCAACGATTTTATATTCATCATCTGTGTTCATATAGTTAGGAAGACAAGGCTTAATGATAGAGTTGCGTCATCTTTATAAGACTTACCAAACCAGGCAGGGTCCATACGAGGCGCTTAAAGACATCAATTTGACTATCGAGGATGGGGACATCCACGGTATCATCGGCGTTTCTGGAGCTGGAAAATCTACCCTTGTCCGTTGTATCAACCTCTTGGAAAGGCCGACGTCTGGCAATTTGCTTGTCGACTCCGAAGACGTGACTTATTACCGGGGCAGGAGCCTGCTAGGCCTGCGAGCGAAAATCGGCATGGTCTTCCAAGACTTCTCGCTATTTGCCCAGCGCACGGCACTGGCCAACGTCACTTTTCCACTGGAGATACGCCACGACCCAAAAAAGCAGAGCCATCAGCGGGGGATGGAGCTATTAGAGCTGGTCGGTTTGGCCGACAAGGCGCAGAACTACCCCTCGCAGCTGTCAGGCGGCCAACAGCAACGCATCGCTATCGCCCGGGCCTTGGCCAACAAGCCTCGTTACCTGCTTTGCGACGAGGCGACTAGCGCGCTTGACTCTTTGACGACAGACTCGATACTCGAGCTGCTGCAAAGCATCAACCGCGAGCTAGGGGTAACCATCCTGGTCATCACGCATGAGATGAAGGTCATACAGACTGTCTGCAACAAAGTAGCGGTGATTGACGGTGCACAAATTGTCGAAAGCGGAAGCACCGCTAGTGTCTTCGACCGCCCCCAACAAGAGATCACCAAACGCCTTTTAGGCCAAGTCATGGCTGAAGCAGCAGCTAAAGCAGCAGCAGAGGCTGTAGCCAAGGCCTCTACCTCGGCAGGCCTAGCCAAGGAAGGCCATTCATCGCCAACGAGTGAAACGAACAACATCGATGCCTGACACAGCAAGGGAGTTCATCGACCGCTATGGCGGCCTACTGGCCAGCAGTACCCTAGACACCATAGTTGCTGTCAGCATAACTGCTGTCCTGGCATATCTAATCGGCACCATACTCGCAGTCGCCCTACGTGTCACTGCCCCAGGATCGCTAAGGCCACAAGCAGTCCTTAACTCGGTCATGAGCTGGATCATCAATATGGGGCGGTCAGTCCCCTTCGTTATCCTGATGGTCTTGCTGATCCCCGTCTCAAGGGCGGTGTTGAGCACAACGATCGGGCTTAAGGGCTCGATAGTCCCTTTGACCATCGGAGCAGCCCCCTTTGTTGCCCGCTTGGTAGAGTCCTCGTTCGGTGAGATCCCGCCAGGCCGAGTCGAGGCAGCGCTTGCCTTCGGGGCGTCGACCTGGCAGGTCATATGGCATGTCTATCTCCGTGAAAGCCTGCCCTCCCTAGTGCGGGGGCTAGCGATCACTATGATTACCCTGGTTGGTTATCAAGCTATCATGGGGGCTTTTGGAGGAGGCGGGCTCGGTGACATTGCCGTCCGTTATGGCTACCATCGGTACAAAGGCGACGTGATGCTGGTCGCGGTGGTCATTTTGGTCGTTTTGGTCCAATTGATACAGTCGACAGCCGATTTGATCGCTAGAAGGATTGACAAAAGATGAAATACTCGGCAGACTAGTCAGTTATTCGTACAATCTTTTAACAAGGAGGAAGATTATGAATGACAAAGCAAGTAGACCGCACAGTCAAACCCTAAGAAAGGTGCTTGTCAGGGGCCTGTCTGCAATGCTTGCAGGCTTGCTGCTCTTTGGGCTCAGTGCTTGCGGGTCTAACAACGCCAGCAATGGCGAGACTGAAGAGCTGGTGAAAGTAACTGTTGGTGCCTCGGTCACTCCCCATGCCGAGATCTTGGCCAATCTCGTAGACGACATGGAGGAGCTAGGCTTCGAGCTGGTCATTGTCGAGTATACCGACTACGTCAAGCCCAACCTCGATACTGACAGCGGGGACCTGGACGCCAACTTCTTCCAGCATAAGCCCTATCTTGACGAGTTCAACCTGATGCATGAGACAGACCTGGTCAGTGTGGCAGCCGTCCACTTTGAGCCCCTCGCGATCTATCCTGGTCAATCGGCTAGCCTTGACGAGCTTCCGGACGGGGCGAAAATCGCTATCCCCAACGACACCACCAACGAAGCCCGCGCCCTCCATTTGATCGCCGCCCAAGGCCTGATCACCCTGCCTGCAGACGCCGGATTCGACATCACGCCCATCGATATCGTCGATAATCCCAAAAACCTCCAGTTCATCGAGCTTGAGGCGGCGGCAGTGCCCCGTCAGCTAGACGACGTCGACCTGGCTGTGGTCAACGGGAACTACGCCCTGGCTGCCGACCTCGACTTCACCACTGTCCTGGCTACGGAGGATCCGACTTCCGATGCAGCAATAACCTATGCAAATATACTAGTAGTTGCCAGCGGCAACGAGAGCGATCCCGGAATCGTCGCTTTGGTCGACCTCTTACAGTCCGAAAAAACACGCGACTTCATCGAAACTAATTATCCTGGAGTAGTTATCCCGGTATTTTAGCCCTTATGTGGAGAAGCCCAAGCTGGCCGGCTTCGCCGGCCAGCTTTTTTTAGATATCCCTCTGTCGGCTTCTTTTACGGGCTGCTGTTGCTGGCAACGATCCGATAATCCCCGTCAATATACGAGACGATGATAAACAATGTGACTGTTGCCTGATCGGACGAGTAGACCGAATATGCCGGGTCAGCCGGTGTCATGTCAAAATTACAGACAAAAGCGTATTCGCCGGCACCGATGACTGCCCATTCGTAGTCAGACCGGTCGTAGTACTCGCAAACCAGGATCCTTGCCGAAGACATGCCAAAAACACCATTGGAGTAGTCCCAGTTCGGATCGCCACCATAAAACAGCTCGTTCATCCGTTCGTATTCGCCAGCTGCAAAGTAGTCAAAGAAGTCCCTGACTACTAAGCCAGGGGCCATACTGTCAACCATCCGCAGGTCTAAGATGCTTGATGCATGCAGGTCGAACCCAGGGACTCGCTCGTATGGCTCGTCTGCCGAGCTTGTAACTTCGAGCACTGTTTCGGTACCGATATCTTTGCCGTTGTAGTCGAGCTTAGTCACGACTTGGTACCCCATATGCGCTGTGACAATAAGGACGCTCCCCTCAGGGGACTTTATAAGATAGGAATGGGCAGCACTTAGAGTGTCGATATAGATTAAGCCAGCACGTGAAAAGCCATAGAACCTATAGGAGAAATCGGCTTCGGAGTCGCCTTCTCTGATTATCAGCTCGGATATCCCATCATTGTTAAGATCGCTTATATAATAAGTAGTATCGTTGTACATATCGACAAATGACCCGATAATGGTCTTATAGACCGAGATGCGGACACTGACGTCGTCTTGTCCGTTAGCCAGCACATGGTCGCCATGCTCTATGCCAATTGATTCGTCACTGGCCTCAAGGGTCATTGTCAAGGTGTCCTGATGGAAGTCATACAGCAGGCTGCCATGCAAGTCGGCATCATTTGAGCCCCATACAGGAACCGTACAGTCAAACTCAAAAACATACCCAGTGTCGAAATGCCCGATAGACCCTGAGGTCTGACAGTCCTCCACGGTGAATATCTCTTTATACATCAAGTCGAAGGTAAGGACGCCGTCTACGACATCCTTGATGAAAAGCATCTCATGGTATTCTCCAGAAGAGGACTTATAGAACCACATGCTGTGAACAAGCAGCGCAAGGTCGTCACCGAAGTCTAGGGCCAGGTCAGGATCGGTAGCAACAGGACTGTTGTTAAGCCTTCTCAGCTGGTCGTTCTTGTATAGCACTTCGTCTGATTGCTGCTGCTCGGGCTGGTTGACGTTTAATTGGGTGGTGCAACTGGCTACCAGGGCCAGCGATACCAATACCGAAAAGACAGCACTTCCTTTTCGCTTTGTCTCAACCGACATGATGCTCTCGAAGCGCTCTTTTAAGTTCTTCGCACCAACGCTAAAGGACGTGGTAAGCGCAGCAGGCCGCTTGTCTACTCCTGGCCTGACGGTCAAGAGGATGGACTCCCCGTATTGTTTGCGCTTGTCGATCGTTTGTCCGCTGATAACCAGCTCGTCGCAGATCAATTCGAGGTCACGGTTGCTGATCTGGTTCATCATCCAAACCAGGGGGTTGAACCAGTGTAGCGAGGTAGCCAGATTGATGACGAACTTGTACCAGAGGTCACGTCGCTGACTGTGGGTCAGTTCATGGCGCACGATATGGGCAAGCAGGTCGGGGTCGTATTGCTGGTCAGGCAGGACAAAGACCGGACGGACCAAGCCAGTGATGAACGGGCTTTGTGCGACACTGGAGAGCTTGAGGTCCATTTCTTTATGGTAGCCCATGTCTTCCATGGTTTGTCGTACGCAGCTGGCAATGTCTGCCCTGTCGCAAGAGCGCCATTTGCTTTGCAGCCTTGCTCTAAAAAGCCTGGCCAAGGCCAGTCGGACGACCAGCGTGGCTATTAGCCCAACCAGCCAAGCACCTACCGCCAGACTCATGACCGGGAAGGCATGGGCTGTGGGCGTGGCAGTAAGAACATCAGGGCTGACAGGGTCGTTGGGCAAGGTATCGGATGGGGAAGGGCTGTTATTTGGGATACCGTCCTCAGTTGGGATGTCGGCTAAAGGCACGTCGGCTACATCGTCATTTTGTTGTTGCTTGTCTGTATCGCCTGCTACCAGGCCGTCATTGCCCTTTGTGTCAGCTTCAGCTGCTTGGATGACAAGCGTCTCAGGCAAAGTGATCTGCACGGGGGCTTTGGGAAGGCTGACGGTGACGGGCACAATCAGCCAAATTGATATCAATAGGAATGCAAGATAGCGCCACCGAGGAGAATAGCGTTTTCCAAGCAACGCGGTGATCAGGATGATCAGGGCAATCAAAACACTAGAAATCAATGAAACAGTCAGTAACTGGAGAAAATAGGCTTTTAGGATGGCTGGCATTTTCTTCCTCTCTTTAAACCAAGTAGCCCGTTTGAAAAAACGGGTCTATTTGTCCTCTAGTATGCGACGCAGCTCGGCTAGCTCCTCGTCGCTTATCGACCCGCTGTTGTTGAGTGCGGTCACCATATTGGCAATTGAGCTTTGGTGCATTTTGTCAAGAAAGTCGCGGCTCTCTTTTTCAAGGTACTCGGTGTTTGACACCAGGGCCGAGTAATAATTAGTGCGGGTAGAACGATCGCATGTCAGAAAGCCCTTCTCACACAGCCTTCCCAGGGCAGTCATGACTGTTGAGAGGGCCCAAGTCCGGCTAGTCAGATGGTCTAGAATGTAGCTTGAGGTCAAGGCACTGCTTTCGTTCCAGACAATCTTCATGATCTCGAACTCTGCTTCGCTCAGCTTTGGAAAGCTCTTGTTCTTCTTCTTTGGCATAGTCCATTTCCATTCACGCTGTATAAACTTACACATGATGTGTAATCTTATACAGCATGCAAAAAGAACTGTCAAGGGATAATTATGAAAAGCTTAAAAAAAGCCTTGGTCGGTATGGCTACAAGTATCAGTCGGTCCTGACTCTTGCCAAGCCGCCGTCGGTATATTCGAGGGCCTTGTCGAGGAGGTAGTTGGTCAAGGCCGAGTTATGGGCCCCTGTGCTGTTCTCCGCAAAACAAAAGTCCCAATAAAACTGCGCAGTACGTACAATAAGCCGTAATTCGTCAAGCTCGTCTTCTGTCATAGTCCCTAAGGACTCGGCTAGTGCGATCTTTTCATGCAAGTCTGCAATCTTCAAGCCGATTTCAGTCTCACGCTCGAGTATCTCGGCCTGAATCTCCAAAACATCCCTTTCCAGGTCGGTGTGACAGTATCCGCCGACGTTGCAGGATGCTTCGACCAAATCAGGATTATGCAATGGACTCGTAAAATTATGCGATGGATAGCTTTCACCCTTGGCATTGGCTGACTCGCCCATATGACAGTCTGGACAGCTTAAACCGCCCATAAGAGCCATGCGGTTGCCTTGGCCGTTGACAGTCTCAAACTCAGGATGCTGGATTTTTATCATTTGTGCTCCGCTAATGGTATTAGTGTAGTCATAAAAACCCAGCTGGTTGTAGTAGGCCAGAACCTGATCGGGAGTCATTTGGCCAAGGCCCTGCCAAGGCAGCACCACAGCCCCTGTCTGGGGGTCGAAGTAGTACTCGACGTGGCACTGCCCACAGACAGCATTGCCTTGGTCCGTCTGGCTTGTATCATCGCCTAAGGCAGTGCTGAAGAACGGCGAGACAAGGACAAGGCTGCCGTCTGTATTCCCATGGCAGCTGTAGCAGCTTACATTCTCACTGGACCTGTCATAGACCTCGTCAAAGCTTTTTTCATAGGCGAAGCGGCCTTGGTTGTTAATAATCACAGTCATTTCTGGAGTCTTGCATGACAGACAGTTTGCCCTCGCATGCGGCCTTTGGCTTTCGTTCACATCCAGTAAGGAGTATGAATGGCCTCGGGCCTCTCTATAGTCAAGGGCAAAACCAGAGCCGCTGTACAGGGTGAGAAGAAAGGGGTAGGAATCCAAGTAGCTTGGGTTTTGATCGTTTACGCTGTTATTTATGTATGATGCATATATATCTGGGTGAACGGCCTCCCACTGGTCGGCTGTAATAATGCCTTGGTCGTTTTCTGGTGGCACTTGCCCCTCAGTTGTCGGACCAGCTGATAGACCAGTATCGTTTTTTGAACAAGCGACAGCCACCAACATCACGACCAGCATAAACAAAGCCACAAGCCAAAGCTGTCTTTGTCTAGTTGTTATAAGCATGCTTTCCCCTCTCTGCTGGATATGCCCTTTATTATCTGTTTAACCTGGTTAAAAAGCGACCAGGACAGTGTGGGCTGCCATGTTTATTGCTCAAGCGTTTACATTTTACCCTTACAAACTTGCCTGTTTAAGGCATTTTGATCTATACTCCCCATCGCGTCATTTTACATTTATTACATTAAAACGAAGCTTTGTTTTTTTACTAGATGAGAAAAGGTTATGAAATGAACATCATCCGTGCCCTGGAGCAACAACAAGTCAAGACAGATGTCCCAGATTTTAAGGTTGGAGACAGAGTAAGGGTCCACTATCGAATAATTGAAGGCAACAAAGAGCGTATCCAAGTCTTCGAAGGGGACGTGATCAGGAGGCATGGAGCGATGAACCGCGAGACTTTCACAGTCCGCAAACTATCCAGCAGTATCGGCGTGGAAAGGACGTTTCCTGTCCACTCGCCAAAAATTGACAAAATTGACGTTGTGCGCAAGGGCGCAGTCCGTCGGGCGAAACTTTATTATTTGCGTGACAAGGTAGGCAAAGCCGCCCGTATTCGGGAAAAAGGCTTTTAAGCAAGTTCCCGAGGCACAGTTAAGGCTCTAGTGAGGGTCTTAACTTATAGCGCCAAGTGCAAAGCAAGAATTGACAAAAGTGCCGAAGGCTTTCGATTCTCAGAGCGTTTCCAGGAGGCCGGTATCAATTCGCAGGAATTAATAGCTATCATCAAGGCTGCCGGCAGCGACGAGCTCGAGCAGCTTGTCTTACGTTATGAGCACGACCCTCGGATAGGGGTCCGAAGAGCTTTAAGCATTGCCAGGCGCAAGACAATCCGACAAGAAAACGAGAATAAACGCTTGAACGGGCTTTATGCACGGCTGGACAAAGAAGGCCCAAGCAAGGTCATTGTTGGCGTTGACGAGGTCGGGCGGGGAGCCCTAGCTGGCCCTTTGCTGGTTGCTGCTGTCATTATCCCTGCCAAACCGCGGATTCTTGGGCTGGACGACTCAAAGCAGCTACAGCCTAAAGAGCGGGAGAGGCTGGCCGGTGAGATTCGCAAGACTGCGATATCGCTTAACCTTGCCCAAGTCGAAGCCAGCTTCATCGACCGGTTTGGCATGGGTATGGCAATGCGTCAAGCCGTAACACAGGTGCTCTCAGAGGTTGAGAGCCCTTTCGATGTCGTCTTGCTCGATGGGAACCCCTTAGGCGTCCATCCAAAAGAAGAGGCTATTGTTCATGGAGACCGTTTAGAGGCCCCGATAGCAGCTGCCTCCATTGTGGCCAAGGTTATCCGTGACAATTGGATGACCGAAGCCGAAAGCTTGTATCCGGGCTATCATTTCGCAGCTAACAAAGGTTATGCGTCACCTGAGCATATTGCTGCCTTGCATGAACTAGGCGCGAGCGACTACCATCGAAAGACCTTTCTGACAGGCATATTGAATAGCCAGACAAGCCTTTTCTAACAACTCGAGAGCTCTTCTAGCATATATCAAATACGCTTAATATCGGTAATAGAACAGTAATAAATACAATATAGATACACTTAAAATCCTCGCCTCATAATCATGAAAACGATTGGAGGTTGATTTGAGTTACTCAAGCAAAGAGACAGGTATTACCGGAGAAGCACTGGCTAACAAATACCTATGCGACGAAGGAATCACGGTTATCGAACGGAATTGGCGGTGTAATGCGGGCGAAGCAGACATTATTGCCATAGAGGACGGAACACTGGTCTTCATAGAGGTTAAAACCAGGACAAACATCAAAGCCGGATTTCCTGAAGAGTCTGTGACTCGGGCAAAAAGGCACAAATACGAGATCATTGCCGCCTATTATCTAAGCGAAGTGGATTCCCCGTCTATACAAATACGTTTCGATGTCATTTCAGTCCTGTTGGTAGGCGAGAGGCAGGCAATGCTAAGGCACCACAGAGACGTCTTTTCATACGGGGAATAAGATGCCTAGATACGAGAATGTCGGCTTTGTGAGCACGGCAACCATCTGGGGTATCGAAGCCTTGCCAGTGACTGTCGAGGTCAGTGTAGGAAACGGCCTACCTGGCTTCCATATTATCGGCCTGCCTGACTTGGCTGTCAGGGAAGCCACACGCCGGGTGCGGCAGGCCATCAAAGCTTCGGGGTACCAGTTAAAGAATGCCTTAGTAGTCGTCAACCTGGCACCTTCGTCATTGAGGAAGGCAGGCTCAGGCTTCGATTTGCCGATCGCCCTTGCCTACCTTATAGCTACAAAGCAGCTCGACCAGTCCCTGGTCGATGACTATCTTTGCGTCGGAGAGCTGTCTCTTGACGGCACGGTCCGAGCTGTTAGCGGCCAACTGGCTTATGAGAAACTAGCTTTTCAAACCAAGAAGGGCCTTTTGACCGGGCAAAGCATAGGCGGAGTCTTCATCGACCATGACGACCAGGCAGGAGGCATTGCCAAAAAGCAAGCCTGTGTTTCCCGTTTGGCAGATATGCATGAGGCACGGTTTTATCCCCCTAATACGATCGAGGCAAGCCAAACCGGCTACCATCTGGATTTTGCCGACATAGCCGGAAACGACTTGGCCAAGCGGGCCTTGCAGATAGCAGCCGCAGGTGGCCATGGCCTAATGATGGTCGGGCCGCCAGGGTCGGGAAAGTCGATGATGGCGAAGCGGCTGCCTTCGATACTGCCCCTGCTAGATATGGCCAAGCGGCGGGACAGCGCTTTGATCCACTCTGTGGCAGGCTTGCCTTATGAGCACATTTTGGCTGGTGAAAGGCCGTTCCGCTCTCCACATCATGGAGCCTCGCAAGCCGGCATGATCGGTGGAGGCAGCCCGATAATGCCTGGCGAGATTGCCTTGGCACATAATGGGGTGTTGTTTCTAGACGAGTTGCCAGAGTTTGGCAGCTCCACCTTGCAGTTATTGCGCCAGCCAATCGAGATGGGCTACATAACGCTGGCCAGGGCAGCAGGCTCAGTCGTCTTCCCGACTGATTTCATGTTGATTGCTGCTGCCAACCCTTGTCCTTGTGGGTATTTGGGCGATGACTTGCACAACTGCTCGTGCACGCCTGCACAAATCAGCCGTTATGCAAACCGTGTGGGCGGGCCTTTGATCGACCGCTTCAACATGATTGTCGACGTCAATCGGTCGGCCGCAGCCGATGTGCTCGCCACTGGACAGGGGACCTCGTCAGCCGACCTTCGCATTGGGGTTGAGAAAGCCAGAGGCTTTGCGGCTTGGAGGCAAGAAAGGGAGGCATCAAAGAGCGCCGGGCTTATCTGCCCTGAGACTGCGCAACCATCAAACGAGGCAGCTATCCTAGCGAGTTGTCAGCTAAGCACAAAGTCCCAATCCTTTTTGGAAATGGCTTCTGACCGGTACCAGCTGAGCGGGCGGGGAATCATCTCTACCTTGTCAGTTGCCCGGACGATTGCCGATATGGAGGAGAAGGCAAGCGTGGGGCAGGTGCACTTGATGGAAGCTATCGAATACAGACCAAGGGACAAAAAATGAAGACAACGAGCCAATCCTATCCAGGATACCAGCAGTTCGAGTTGGCTATGGACGATCCACGTTACCCGGCCCGCTTGCACGACCTGCCTGATCCTCCGAAAAGGCTTTACCTGATCGGAGACATAGGTATCGTCGATCATGAGGCAATAGCTATAGTCGGCTCCAGGAAGGCCAGCCCGTATGGGACACTCTGCTCTGAGCATTTTGCCAAACGGGCTGTTATGCAAAACCTGACAGTCGTGTCAGGGGGAGCAGTGGGGTGTGACCAGGCTGCGCATCTAGGCGCGCTTGGACTAGAGGCCCCGACCATCGTCGTTTTGGGCTGTGGGCCTGACGTCGAGTATCCTAATAATTCAAGAAGCCTCTTTAACCAAGTACTTGCCCATGGTGGGCTGATCGTTTCCGAGCTTCCTTGGGGGTCACCACCGGCCCGTTGGGCTTTTGTAAAGCGGAACCGGATCATAGCCGGCTTGGCACTCGCTACCCTTATTGTCGAAGCCGGCATGCCTAGCGGGACTTTCTCGACAGCAGACGCAACCTTGTCGCTGGGCCGCGAACTACTGGTGATCCCAGGCTCGATACTCTCAAAACAGTCAGCTGGCTGCAATCACCTAATTGTCCAAGGAGCCTGGCCAATCATCGATGACGCAAGCTTCGACAGTGCCGTTGCCGATATATATGGGCCTTTGACAGGCTTAGAGGCCAGCCTCATAAAAGCATTGCAGGACAGGCAGCCAGACCAGGCAGTCCATAAAAACGAGGCAACAGCCAGTCAAAGGCAGACTAGTCTTGAGCTTGGGCCCCTGCCCATAGGCGACCAGCCAGCAGACGACGAAGGCCCTGCCAACACAGAAGACCTTATTATCGAGCAATTGAGAGCAAAACCCTGCAGGCCTGATGATTTGATCGGAATCTGTGGAAAAGACATCGTCGAGGTGATACGCTATCTCTCTGTGCTTGAGTTTACTGGAAAAGCAACACGATTGGCCGATGGCAGGTATTACGCCAGGCTCTGGGATGGTGAGATTGACAATGGCAGACCCAGTCACAATAGTCGGGGCCGGACTAGCCGGTAGCGAGGCTGCTTGGCAGCTTGCAGAACGCGGGATAAAAGTACGGCTGATCGAGATGAGGCCGAACATAAAGACCCCCATCCACCAAAGTGGCGACTTTGCTGAGCTAGTATGCTCGAACTCCTTTAAAAGCCTGGACAGCAGTAGTGCAGCAGGCTGTCTGAAGAACGAGCTGGCAGTCATGGGCTCACAACTGATAAAGTGGGCGATCGGCAGCAGGGTGGCTGCTGGGAAGGCTTTAGCGGTCGACCGGGAGCGCTTTGCCAGCACTGTGACTGCCGAGCTGGAAAAGCATCGAAACATCAGTATCGAGCGAAGGGAGTTTACTGAACTGAATGACTTAATCAACAGCCCGACTCCCAGTATTATTGCCACAGGCCCTTTGACATCCGCTGCCCTAGAGACGGTTTTAGGCGAGGCTTTGGGCAGCGAGTATCTGTCTTTTTTTGATGCGGCAGCCCCGATCGTCGAAGCCGGCTCATTGGACATGGGGCGCCTTTTTAGGCAGTCAAGGTACTCCAGCGAGGAGGAGGACTACCTCAATGCCCCATTGGACAGGCAACAATACGAGGCCTTGGTCGATGCTTTGGTTAAGGGCGACCGTGTGATAGCACGGGATTTCGAGAACGCCGACCTTTTCCAAGCCTGCCAACCAGTCGAGGAGCTAGCCCGAAAAGGGATTGACACTTTGCGCTTTGGGGCACTGAAGCCGGTCGGCCTGACAGACCCTCATACTGGCCGTAGGCCTTGGGCAGTAGTGCAGCTACGGTCCGAGAACCAAGCGAACACTGCCTACAACCTGGTTGGCTTTCAGACGAACCTCGCCTTTCGTGAGCAAGAGAGGATCTTTAGACTGATACCGGGCCTGGAAAATGCCCAGTTTGCCCGTTTTGGCGTCATGCACCGTAATACGTTCATCGACGCCCCACGCCTGTTATCGCCGACTTTGGCATGGAAAAGCCATCCTCATATTCATTTTGCCGGGCAACTAGGCGGCACAGAGGGCTATGTCGAGGCTATAGCCTCCGGCTTGCTGGCGTCGCTTGCTGTCTATGCCCAAATAAAAGGCCAAGCCTTAGACCCTCTCCCAAACACAACGCTGTTCGGGGCTTTGATCGACTATGCTACAAACCCGAAAACCAAAGACTACCAGCCGATGCATGTAAACTATGGCATAATCCGTTCCTTGCCGGAAGGCGTAAAGAACAAAAAGCAGCGTTATATAGAATATGCTAGCAGGTCAGAGCAGGCAATCATCGGCTACCGTGAGGCAAACGGCTTCTTGGACTGGTTGGCTGACACTGACCGGAGCTTCCTCATAGGCCCTGCCACCCAAGAAGGCAAAATACAAGGGCCCTTGTCCGAGGCTGGTTAAGTTGGACTCGCTGATTGACGGATACCTGGACAGCCTTCGCTATGAAAGGCGCTTGTCTGACCATACGGTACGTGCTTATTCGATCGACTTGAAGGCCTTCCAAGCCTGGTGCGACGGACAAGGCTTGAGCTTTGATGACGTCAACCACCGTAGTGTGCGCTCATACCTCCAAGCCTTAGACCAGGCAAAATACAAGCGGCGTACGATCAACCGGAAGCTTTCGGCAATCAAGACGTTTTATGCCTACTTGACAGCTTGCGGGATCCTGCCGGCCGACCCTTTGACTGTGGTCAATAGCCTCAAGCAAGCCAAAAGGCTGCCGAAGACAGTTAAAAAGAGCGACCTGGACAACCTGCTTGACTCCATTACCGGTACCACTGCCATCGATCTGCGCGACAAGGCTTTCTTGGAGCTGCTCTATGCCAGCGGCGCACGCATCTCCGAGGTTGCAGCAATCCGCCTCCAAGACCTTGACCAGTCAAAGCGGCAGCTCAGGCTGATGGGCAAGGGCTCAAAAGAGCGTATTGTCCCCCTACACCGCCTGGCTGTCCAAAGAATAACCGACTATTTGGACATGGCCAGGGCAGAGCTGGTGCAAAAAAACAAGGCAGCAGGCCTGGCTGGCAACCGCTTTTCACTGCCTGATGCCCTGTTTCTCTCCAGCCGAGGCAAGCCGATGTCGGCAGACAGCCTGCGCAAGGTCTTCTCCACACGAAAAAGGGCAGCTGGGCTGGATGCCTCAGTAACGCCCCATACCATCCGGCATAATTTCGCCACAGACCTTATCGAGGGGGGAGCAGACCTGCGCTCGGTCCAAGAGCTGCTGGGCCATACCAGCCTGGAGACGACCCAGATCTATACCCACTTGTCGATAGCCCATTTAAAGGCAACGCACCAACAGGCACACCCCCGAGCATGAGTTTTTTACTCCACAAATAGTAAAGCTCGTGTTAAAATACCCAATCGCGTCTTTTTTAGGAACTTTACAAGTTTGCCTGGATTGCTTATAGATATCAAGCCTGCTGGCGAAGAGGTCGCCAGAGGAAGGAAGAACGATGGCAGTACCAAAGAGAAAGAAAGGGCGGGCTAAAATACATTCCCGCCGTAGCTCGAACTCCCGCTTGATGGCAGCGCCGAGGGCCGTTTGCCCGCAATGCGGCGAGGCAAAGCTGCCGCATTTTGTCTGCAGCAACTGTGGGACATACAAAGGCCGTGAGGTAATAATCACAGATTAGTGCTCTTTGATCAGGTGTAAGTTCAGGCTTTTGTTTGTTTATCGATGGTGAGTCTTAAAGAGTGCCTAGCCCTAGGTGCTCTTTTTTAGTATCAGTGTATTGCGAGCTAAGGAGCTGTTTTGAAGATTGTGGTAGATGCAATGGGAGGGGACAATGCGCCGGCAGCCGTAATCGATGGCGTGCGGCTGGCTTTGGATATGGACGACCGACTTGAAGTGGTCTTGACAGGGGACGCAGAGGCCATAGTCCCGATAACGCATGAATATTCCGGCCGGGCGACGGCGGTTGTGACTACTGAGACGATAAGCATGAGCGACCATCCGGCCAATGCCGTTCGGGCAAAAAAGGACTCGTCGATCGTCGTTGGCTGTCGGCTGGTCGCCGATGGCGAGGCGGACGGCTTGTTCTCTGCCGGGTCGACCGGGGCTACGATGACTGCAGCTACCTTGGTCATCGGCAGGATCAAAGGCATCGCCCGGCCGATGGTTGCCACGCTATTACCAACAGCGAAGGACACCTATGTCGTCTTGGGCGACTCTGGGGCCAATGCCGACGTTAAAGCCGAATACCTTCTACAGTTCGGGCAAATGGGCGAGGCCTATGCTAAAACGGCTTGGGGGCTTGAAAAGCCCCGAGTGGCTTTGTTAAACATCGGCGAAGAGCCCTCCAAAGGCAGTGAGCTGGCCCAGGCCGCCTACCAGCTGATGAGCAAGGAGCTGCCCGGTTTTGTCGGCAATGTCGAGGGCACGGAAATACTCTCAGGCGAATTCGACGTTATCGTCACCGACGGGTTTAGCGGCAATATTGTCCTAAAAACCATCGAGGGCACCGTTGCGCTGCTTTTTCAGAGCTTTTACCAAGTGCTAAACGAAAACTTGGAAAACGAAAGTGAAAAAGCAGGCGTTGTGGCAGGCTTGGCAGGCCTGCTCAAGAAGCTCTCTGCCGACGAGGTAGGCGGGGCCCCTTTGCTGGGAGTGTCAGCCAGTTGCTTTATCGGGCATGGCTCATCGTCACCAAAAGCCATTGCCAACGGTGTCTTGGCTACCCATAAAGCTGCTTTGAACGGCCTTACCGAAGTAATTGCTAAGGCGGTGGCAATTTGAATGAGCCAACGAAAATCCCAGACTGGGTGTCGAGTAGGATCGACGCCATCGAAGAGCTGCTACAGCACAAGTTTAACGACCGGAACCTGGCCCTCCAAGCCATCACCCATCCCTCTGCGCTAGAAGACCCGGTCTTCACCGAGTCCTATGAGCGCCTGGAGTTCTTAGGCGATGCATACCTCGGGGCGATCATATCAGAGATGCTCTACCGTGACTTTCCCGACTTGGACGAAGGGGGGATGACGCGCATGAAGATCGCTTTAGTGTCTGGAGAAACCCTTTCGGCCAAGGCTGACGAGATAGGCCTGGCCGACTTGATCGTTTTTGGGTCAGCCGAGCGGGGAACCGGGAAACGGGGCCTGCACTCTGCCCTGGAAAACGTCTTCGAGGCATTGATTGCAGCCCTCGTACTGGATGGCGGCTTTGAGTCGGCGCGCAGATGGCTGAGCGTTACTTTAAGCGATGCTATCCTGCCGGAGTTGGCTAACAGGCCTGAAAACCCGAAGTCCCTGCTCCAAGAGCTGCTTCAAGTGCAGCAAATAACTCCAAGGTACGAGCTGGTGGCGGCAGTCGGGCCGGCGCATGACCGCTTGTTTACAGCAAGGGTCGTCGCAGAAGGCAAGGCACTGGCCGAGGGCCAGGGCCATTCCATAAAGGAGGCGGAGGTTGCAGCTGCTTTGCTTGCATTAGAGCAGTTAAAGGAGACATAGCTGGAGCAGCCTAGAGGGCCGTGCCCCTGCTAAAAAGCCTGGCAGGCATCCTCATTAGGCAAAAACGTGGTCTTCTCCACCTGAAAAGACCAGCCTGTCATAAGGTATGATTATAGCCCGAGCAATGACTAGGGCTGCATCGGGCCTCAGACCGTTTTCGAAAAGCATGAAAGGCTTTGTGTGCATTTAAAAAGCTTGACTATCAGAGGGTTCAAATCGTTTGCCGACCGCACGGTTGTAAACTTCGAAGCCGGTATGGCTGCTATCGTCGGCCCGAACGGGGCAGGCAAGTCGAATATCTCAGAAGCAGTGCTTTGGGCATTGGGTGAACAGCGGGTCACCAACTTGCGGGTCCAAGCCATGGAGGAGCTTATCTTCTCCGGCTCGAGCGCGCGTGAGCCGGTCGGGGTGGCCGAGGTCGAGTTGGTCTTGGACAACTCCGACGGGACTTTGCCGATCGAGTTCGACCAGGTGGCGATTGCCCGGCGCATGTACCGTAATGGCGAAAGCGAGTATTCGATAAACGGGGCTCCTTGCCGCCGCATGGACATCATCGACATCCTCTTCGATTCAGGGCTGGGGCAGGGCGCCCATTCGATTATCGGGCAGGGCAACCTGACTGCCGTCTTGGACTCCAAGCCTGAAGACCGGCGGGCCTTGGTCGAGGAGGCAGCCGGGATCCTAAAGCACAAGCGCCGCAAAGAGCGGGCATCACGGAAGCTGATGGCCATGGATGCCACGCTTACCCGGGTGATGGACCTGGTCCGAATCATCGAAAGCCAGCTCAAGCCTTTGGAACGCCAAGCCGCCCGGGCCGAGCAGTACCAGTCGCTTAACGAAGAGCTGAAGTCCTTGGACCTTTCCTTGGCAGTCGACGACCTGAGGAACCTCCGGTCTGATTGGAACATTCTCGACAAAAGGGAGCGCGAGGTCCAAGTCGAGGCAGAGCTCGCCCATTACCGTTTAAACGAGCGGGAAGCCGAGCTGGCGCGCAGGCAGCGGGCCTTGGAGGAGAAAGGCCTGTTCGTCGGGGACCTAAACGAGCAGCGGATCCGCTGTCAGTCGATCATCCAGCGCCTCAGCTCCGGGATGCTGGTTTTGGAGGAGAAAGGCAAGAACCTCGTCGACCGCTTGTCAGACCTTCGGGCCACCCGCTACTCTTTGATCAGCCGCCTGAGCGGTGCCCGGATAGAGTATGCAGACCTATCCGAGCGCTTGGCCGAGGGGCTGGCCGTCAACCGCGCATTGAACAGCGAGTACTCCGAGCTGGCCAGGGCGTCAGAGGCAGCCATCAAGAACCTTCGACAAGCCGAGGAAGAGCACGACAAGGCCTTCTCCAGCCTAAGGTCTAAAAACACTGCCTTGGACACGGCGAGCCTCAGCTTGACCAAAGCCTTGGAGTCGTTAGGCTCGCTGGAGATCGAGCAAGGCCTGATCGACGACCAGGCCAAGCAACTGGAAGCCGATATTGTCGGCACCCAGGCGATGCTGGTGGAAAGGCGACAACGCCTCGATGACTTCGAGCAGCGCCTGGCAGCTGAGCAAGCCCTGGCCAACCAGACGAAGGCCGAGGTCGACAAGCGCGTCCGCTTGCTCGACGACCGGCGGACAAGCTTAAGCGAAGAGCGTGACAAGCTGATGTCTATCCAGGCCGAGATGCGTGTCCTAGAAGAGATCGACCGGGCGTTTGAGGCTGCCAGCCCCGCCCTTACCTGGGTTCGGGAGAACAGCGAGCGGTTTACCGGGATCATCGGCCGGCTCTCCGAGTCACTGACTGTCCGGGAAGGCGCCGAGCTGCCTTTCGGGATGGATACCGTCCAAGCTGAGACTCTGGTCGAACGCCTGTTGGGAGCAGACCTTTACATCCTTTTAGTGGAAGACAGCAATGCTGCCCGTTTGATAGCAGAGGCCCTGCTGGAGTTTGAAAGCCAAGGCGGGGAGCTGGCTTTGATGCCGCTGGGCCTTCATTTTGCCAGCCCCCGCCTATCGCCTCGAGGGAACCGGCTGATCGACTTGCTTGACTATCCAGCCGAACAGGCGGAGGCAATTGAGGCCTTGTTAGGCGACGTCTACCTGGTCGAGTCGATCGCCGAGGCCCAGAAGAACCAGATCCGCGACAGGGCAGGCGTACGTTTCGTGACCCCGCAGGGAGCAGTGGCCTGGCCAAACGGCAAGCTGACCGTCGGCATCCAGATCGCCGATGTCGACAGCGTGCTGGAGAGGCGCCGGCGAATGGACAATCTAGGTGCCGAACAAATAACCACGACCGACGCGTTAGGCGATGCCGAGCTAGAGCTTTCCAAGGCGGAGAAGGTCTTGGTCGAGGCCCAGACGGAGGACTTCGAAAGCGCGAAACGAATAGCCAAGCTCACAGGCGATGCCGATGCCACGCGCGAGGACCTGGGCCGCATCGAAGAGTCGCTGACCCAGCTGCTCTTTAAAAAGGAAGGCAACGAGCGCCGCCTGCAGGACATCCATATGCGCCGCCTGACCTCAGAGCCGATGATCAGCGAGCTAAACGAGCGCATCGCTGACTTAAACGACTCGATAATCCTGACGCAAGACCAGGTAGCAGCGGCAGAGATCGTCCTTGCCCGATGCAACGAGGAGCGTGCAGCCATCGCCGAGCGTCTGTCTGAATGCAAGCTCCGCCTGGAATCGGCCTCGGGCAGTGCTGGGTACCTAAGCTCTCGGCATGCGGCCCTGGAGCATGAGATCACCGAGCTCGAACAAAGCCAGGAGGCTTTGAGCGCAACCGAAAAAGCGCTTGACCTCACAGCTAAGCGGACGAGCCCCTTGTATGAGATCTACGAGCAGCTGCATGCTGGAGCCAGCACCTGGGCAGAACGCTTGCGCGACCAGGCCCAGCTAGAGCAAAGCGATTCCAAGAACCTGCGCGACGTCATTGACGAAGCGGCGCAGGCCGTAGAGGGGGTGCGTGGCGATCTGGCGGCTATCAACGACCGCCTGACCGAGATCCGCATCGAGAAGGCGCGTATGGAAAACGAGGTCGAGCACGCTATCAACCGGATAGTCGTAGAGAACAACACGCCGCTCGAGCTCGCTTTAGAGGCCCCGCCTCCATCAGACCGGCAACTAGCAATTGATAAAGCTAGTCAAATACGCCGAAAGCTCTCGACTATGGGCGCCGTCAACCAAGTGGCGGCCGAGGAGTTCGAGGCCTTGCGGGCACGCCGGGACTTTGTTTTGGCGCAAATCGAGGACCTCAGTGAGGCCAGGAAGGCACTGGCACGCATCGAGCGGGCATTGGACCGCAAAATGCGCAACCTTTTCTTGGAGACCTTCGAGCAGGTGAACCGCAACTTTCAAGAGGTCTTCTCCATATTGTTCCCCGGCGGCTTTGGGCAATTGCTGCTGACCGAAGGAGAGTCCCCAGAGCTGAGCGGGGTCGAAGTCTCGGCCCAGCCGAAAGGCAAGCGGATCACCAAGCTCTCGTTGATGAGCGGGGGAGAGAAGGCCTTGACGGCGATTGCGCTGCTCTTTGCGGTCTACCGCATCCGCAAGGCCCCTTTCTACATCCTAGACGAGGTCGATGCCGCGCTCGATGACATCAACCTACAGCGCCTGATTGCTTATTTCGACACTTTGCGCGAGAGCACCCAGCTGATCCTAGTGACCCATCAGCGCCGTACAATGGAGTCGGCCGACATGCTGTACGGGGTCACCATGCAGGCCGCCGGCGTGTCCAGGCTGATCAGCCAGCGTCTTGACCAGGCGCTTCGCTATGCTGGCGACGAAGCCAGCTCCAAAGACTAATACATATGGGGAGAAGACCGTATGGCAAGTTTATTTGAAAGATTCAAAGAGGGCCTGGCGCGCACGCGCAATGTGATCACCGAACAGCTGAACGTGATTTTTGACCGGGGCCCCGAGCTCGATGAGTCTTTTTGGCAGGACCTGGAAGAGACGTTGATCCTTGCCGATTTCGGAGGCCCGGCCACCCTAGATATTGTCGACCAGCTAGAAGAGTCTGCCCGGCGTTTGGCCCTGCCAGACGCAAATGCCGTGATGGAGCGGCTGGCAGCAACAATAGCTGCCCAGTTCACAGAAGCAGACCCTGACCCCATCGACCTAGTCCCTGTCTGCCTTCTGTTCGTGGGGATAAACGGCTCAGGGAAGACCACGACGGTCGGCAAGTTGGCCAAAGCCGGGTCCGATGCCGGGCGCAAGGTCTTGTTGGGCAGTGCCGACACGTTTCGGGCGGCAGCTATCGAGCAACTCGATGTCTGGGCCGAGCGGGCCGGTGTCCAAGTGGTGAAACGCGAGCGGGGGGCTGATCCGGCCAGTGTGTCCTTCGAGGTCGTCAAACAAGCCGAGCTGACTGGGGCAGACCTGGTCTTGGTCGACACCGCTGGCCGCCTGCATACCTCTGACGACTTGATGCGCGAGCTGGCCAAGGTGGTCAATGTCACTCGCAAACGAGCTAGCGAGTGGAAGGGGGCAGGAGGCTCGCTGCCTGTCCGCACCGTGCTGGTGATCGATTCCACTACCGGGCAAAACGGCCTGTCGCAGGCCCGTGAGTTCAACAAGGCCCTCGACCTTGACGGCGTGGTGCTCACGAAGCTTGACGGCACAGCGAAAGGCGGCATCGCGGTAGCTGTCTCACACGAGCTCAGCCTGCCGATCCTGCGCGTCGGCATTGGCGAGAGGATCGACGACCTAAAGCCTTTCGACGCCTTGGACTTTAGCCGGGCGCTTATCGGGATCTAGGTGCCTTAAGTCGTCAGGACCTTGCGGCTTTTTTAGGTTCTTCTCCGAATAACGCTGCTCGGCGTCTTCGATTGCCCTTCTGAACTGGGTCTCGTAGAGCTTTAAGTAAACTCCGCCCTTGGCCAAGAGCTCCTCATGGGTGCCGCGTTCGACCAGCCGTCCCTCGTCAATAACCAAGATCTCGTCACAGGCCATGATCGTACTCAGGCGGTGGGCGATCACCAGACTGGTCTTGCCTTTCAACAAGGGCTCGATGGCCCCTTGGATCAAGCTCTCCGAGATGGAGTCGAGAGAGCTGGTCGCCTCGTCCAGTATCACCATGCCGGGGTCTTTTAGGATGACCCGGGCAATGGAGATCCGTTGGCGCTCCCCACCGGAAAGCTTGATGCCCCGGTTGCCGACCTCAGTGTCATAGGCCAGCGGCAAGGACATGATAAAGTCATGGATGTTGGCGTCTTTACAGGCTTTGACCAGGTCAGCCTCAGTGGCGTTAGGTGCGGCATACAACAGGTTCTCCCTAACGGTCCCGTTGAAGAGATAGCTGTCTTGGGTGACTAGGCCGATATTCGACCTCAGCCAGCCTAAGTCAAGGTCTCGGACATCGATGCCGTCCAAGAGGACTTGGCCGGTCACTACGTCGTAAAGCCGCGGTATCAAGTTGATGATCGTTGATTTTCCGGCACCGGAGGGGCCGACAATAGCCACCGAGCGGCCTTGTTGCACAGAAAAGTCGATGTTCTCCAAAATAGGGGTCTCTGGGCTGTAGTGAAAGCCGACGTCCTTGAACTGAAGGCTGCCAACCATCTTTGCAGGCACCAGGGCATCCTCTTTATTGATGATTTCCAGTGGCATGTCGTAATACTCGAATATACGTGTGAAGAGCGCCATGGACCGGATTATCTCGACTTGCATGTTCAAGAGCATGTTGACCGGCCGGTACAGGCGCTCGAGCAAGGCAACCATGACCGTGATGTCTCCAACAGTGAGGTCGTCTGCGCCGTATCGAAGCATCAGCAAGCCTCCTACAAGGTAGATCACCAATGGGCCGGAGCTCATCAAGGTGCCCATGCTTGCCCTGAACCATCTGCCCGCCATGCTCTCTTTGATATTTAAGTCGATCATCTCCCCATTGGCTTTTTCGTACTTGGCATACTCTGCCTTTTCCCGCGAGAACAGCTTGACCAGCATTTGCCCAGAGACGCTCATCGTCTCCGACAGTATCTGGTTGATCTCGTCGCTTTTGGCCTGCGCCTGATATGTGATGTCCCAACGCTTGTTGCCGACTTGCTTGGTCGGCAGGATCAAGAAGGGGACCAGTAAGACCCCGGCTGTAGCCAAGATCCAGTTCCTTTGGTACATAGCAAAGACAGCCAGTATCACAAGCGCTATATTCTGGATAAGCCCAGTCAAAGTGCCCGAGATGACCGATTGCACGCTGCCTATGTCAGAAGTCATCCGAGTGATGACTTCGCCTTGCCGGCTAGAGCTGAAGAAACGGTGCGACATGTTCAACAGATGGGCAAACATCTTGTTGCGCATATCGAAGGTTATGTGCTGGGCGACCCAGGTGTTAAGCCAGCTCTCTAAGACTCCGATCAGGTTCGACAAGATCAAAACACCAAAGGAGGTGGCGATCAACCGAATCAAGACGTCTAGGTTTCCACCGATGAACCCCTCGTCAACCATTCGGCCGACCAGGACAGAGGGCAGGATCGACAACCAAGACGACACAAGGATGCAACTGACCACCAGCAAGAGCCTTGGCCAGTAGGGAAGCAAGTAGCTAAAGACCCGCTTTAACAAGGGCCAAGTGATCTTGGGGGCATTTTCTTTTTCAGCATCAGTAAGAGGGCGCGAGCCACGGCCTCGCCCAGCACGTCGGGGAGCATCCATTTTCTACCCTTTCCTCCTTTTTCCTGCCGGGGCCATTTCCGACAAGCGCGAGCTCAGTTTCTCGCAAAGCTGGCAGAATATCTCGCTTTCTTCAGCGGTGAACACATCTTCGATGACCTGGTAGGTATTGTTATGCTCGTCAAGTCTTTTTGAAGCCTCGTCCCGGCCTTGGTCTGTCAGGCTGATCCGCCAGACACGCAGGTCTAAAGCATCGCGGATGCGCACGATATCCCCTTTGTGCTCCAGGCTGTCGAGCACCGCGGTAAGCGAAGGCGGCCGGATATCGATCAGCTCGGCCAACTCCCGGGCACTGAGGCCGCTGTGGTTTAACAGCAAGCGGAGCAAGCGCGTCTCGCTGTACGACAGGCGACGATGCCCGTGGCCTTGCTGGCTGTTGCCTTGAAAACGCCGTAGCAGTCGCATCAAGCGATAAAGGCTGTCAAAAACCCTAGACTCGTCCATATGCTCCTCCAAATAGAATAGTTAGGCATCTAAGGATAAGATAACATTATTCCTGGCAAAAGCTTCGAATTGTCAAAAAAATCTCATCTCGACGGGTGCTTAGGCCCAAAGGCCTTCTCCCCAAAAGACATGCCTGGCTGCCAAAGTGATGTTATGATGAGAGGCGAAGCCTATACAGAAAAGAGAGATATCCTATGTTTGAGAATCTGTCTGACCGCCTGCAGGAAGTCCTCAGCGGGCTGAGGTCGAAAGGCCGCTTGAGCGAGGCTGACATCGAGGCGGCGATGCGGGAGATCCGCCTGGCGCTTTTGGAAGCCGATGTGAACTTCAGAGTGGTGCGTAGTTTTGTCGATGCAGTCAGGGAAAAGGCGCTTGATGCCGAGGTCTTGGAGTCCTTGACGCCTGCCCAGAACGTGGTGCGCATCGTCTTAGACCAGTTGACGCAGCTGCTGGGGTCGGACCAAGACCGCTTTGCCCTGTCGCCGCGCATACCGAATGTGATTATGCTGGTTGGCCTGCAAGGGGCGGGTAAAACGACTGTTGCCCAGAAACTGGCATATCGTTTCAAGAACCAAGGGCACAGCCCTTTGCTGGTTGCCGCTGACGTGTACCGTCCAGCAGCTGTCGACCAGCTGCAGACGCTAGGCGGCGAGATAGGCGTCTCTGTCTTTCGCGGGGACGGGCAAGACCCGGTAAACATTGCCCGCGAGGCAGTCACCGAGGCCATCGACAAGCTCAAGAACATCGTGATCATCGATACGGCCGGGCGCCTTCATGTGGACGAAGACATGATGGCCGAGGCCGAGGCGATCAAGGCAGCGGTCAATCCTGACCAGATCTATATGGTGGTCGACGCCATGACCGGCCAAGACGTGGTCAATGTGGCGCAGGCCTTTGCCGAACGCGTCGACTTCGACGGCGTGATCATGGCCAAGATGGACGGGGACGCCCGAGGCGGCGGAGCCTTGTCGATCAGGGCTGTCACTGGCAAGCCGATCAAGTTTATCTCAGAGGGGGAGAAGCCCTCGTCTCTGGACGAGTTCTTCCCCGACCGCATGGCCAGGCGGATTTTAGGCATGGGCGACGTGGTCGGGCTGATCGAGCGGGCCCAGGCTGCAGCCGACGAAGAGATCGAGCTAGAGGAAGCAGAGCGGATTGCCCGGGCCGAGCTGACTTTTGACGACTTCTTGATGATGAATCAGCAGATCAGGAAAATGGGGGGGATTGCCAGCCTGATCAAGACTTTGCCAGGAGGCGACAAGGCTCTGGGGAGCGGCCAGGTCGATGAAAAGGCCCTTGACCGCATGGAGGTCATCATATCCTCGATGACAAAGGCAGAGCGTGCCAAGCCGGCAATAATCAACGGGTCCCGCCGCTCACGTATCGCAGCAGGCTCGGGTGTCACCGTGGTTCAGGTCAACCAACTGATCAAGCAGTTCGACGAAACCAGGAAAATGATCAAAAAGATGGGGATGACCGAGACTGTTACGGCCAAAAGCAACAGGCAGAACCGACGGCCGAAAAAAGGTAAGAAGAACCGCAACAAACGCAAAAGCCCCGTTGCCGACCTAGGGGCCTTAGGCAAGATGAGCCCGGCTGACTTAAAAGGCTTAGAAGACCTGCTGAGGTAGGCATGGCGTCTGGCGTAGCTACTATCGGTTTGGACCAGGCCGCCCGCTTGCTTAAGGCAGGCGAGGCCTTGGTTGTCCCTACTGACACGGTGTACGGCCTAGCAGTGATGGTCAGTGCGAAAGCAAGTCCGGACTGTTTGTTTGAGATCAAGAAGAGACCGGTTGAAAAGTCCATTCCCTGGCTGATAGCAACGCTTGAGGATTTCATGAAATACAGTTCCTCTGTTCCTGAATGGGCGTTCAAATTGGCACAAAAGCACTGGCCAGGGCCGCTAACGCTGGTCTGTAAGGCCTCGGCTGAGGTGCCTTATCAGTTTCAAGCCGAGGACGGGTCGATTGGCTTGCGGATACCTGCCCACACCCAAGTCTTGGAGCTGCTCGGCCTCGTAGGGGCCCCGCTTGCCACAACCAGTGCCAATATCTCCGGGCAGGCACCAGTGAACAGGCTTGCCGACCTTGACGCCTTGGTCACTGGCCAAGTCAAAGGCGTCTTAGTCGATCAAGACGAATCAAAAGGGACTCTTGACCGGCAGCCGGTGCCCTCGACCATAGTCTCCTGTGTCAGTGGACGGCCTGAGGTTATACGCCAAGGGGTCCTAGACCTGACTAAGGACTTCGCAGACTGGGGGGCTTGAAGCCGCACTGGTTGCTTTGCAGCTGGGCGGGCTGCCTTAGGAAGCCAGCAGGCCAAGCTGCCTTAGGGGGCCAGCAAGCCAGGCTGACTTAGGCCAGGCCTTAGACCGCACTGATTTCGAAAGGAAACAAAAAATGCCCGTATCAAAGATTGCTATAGCCTCAGACCATGCCGGGTTTGAGCAAAAAGCCGAAATAGCTAAATGGCTGGAAAATGAAGGCTATGAGGTATTCGACTTCGGGCCTTTCAACGACGACCGGGTCGACTACCCTGACTATGCCGAGCTGGTAGCCGACGCCGTCGTCAAGGCCCAGGCCGAGTTGGGCATCCTCATCTGTGGGACCGGTATCGGGATGGCCATAGCCGCCAACAAGATACCAGGAATCCGGGCTGCTACCCTGACCAGCACAGACGTCGCCTCCCTTGCTCGGGAGCATAATGCTGCTAATATAGCAACACTTTCTGGGCGTTTTGTCGACCTCGCCACCAACAAGCAGATCGTCGAGGCCTTTATCAATAGCGAGCCCCTCGGTGAACGCCACGCAGAGCGTGTGAAAAAAATCAGCGCATTAGAAACGCGTAGACCAGTCGGTTAGGCTAGAATACTAAAAACCACGTTCTTGACAGATATTTAAACACATTAGCGATATAGACCTAGTGTGTTTGGCCAGGACGATCACTTACCGAAAGGCATGCTATGACCCTCGAGTATTTGACTGCTAGTGACCCTGTAGTCGCTAGCCTGATTCGCGCCGAACTTGACCGCGAACGTACCCAAATTGAACTTATTGCCTCTGAAAACTTCACATCGCTGTCTGTAATGGAAGCAGTCGGAAGCCTTCTCACCAACAAGTATTCGGAGGGTTATCCAGGCAAGCGCTACTACGGCGGATGCTATGTGGTCGACGAAGTCGAAGAGCTGGCACGCGAGCGTGCCAAGCAGCTGTTTTCGGCAGATTTTGCCAATGTCCAGCCGCACAGCGGGGTTTCTGCCAACCTAGCTGCTTTTATGGCTTTGCTCGAGCCCGGTGACACGATACTGGGCATGAGCTTGGCGCATGGCGGCCATCTCAGCCACGGCTCTCCAGCCAATTACTCAGGCCGCAACTACCAGGTCTTCTCCTATGCAGTCGACCCGCAAAGCGAGCGCATAGACCTAGACGAGGTAGAAAGGATCGCACTGGAGTGCCGGCCGAAGATGATCATCGTCGGTGCCAGCGCCTATCCCCGGATCATCGATTTCGAGCAGTTTGGGGCAATCGCCAAGAAGGTCGGTGCCTACCTGATGGCCGATATCGCACATACGGCAGGGCTGGTTGCCACCGGCTTCCACCCCAGCCCGGTCCCGTGGGCCGACGTCGTCACTAGCACCTCGCATAAGACCTTGCGCGGGCCACGCGGGGGTTTTATCCTCACAAACAACGAAGAGGTGGCAAACGCCATCGACAAGGCGGTCTTCCCCGGGAGCCAAGGCGGGCCATTGCAGCATGTGATTGCTGGTAAAGCCGTGGCCTTTGGAGAGGCCATGCTGCCCTCTTTTCGGGTCTATACCGAGCAGATACTGGCGAACATGCAAGCCATGTGCGAGGGCCTGTTGGAGGGCGGGCTGCGCCTGGTGACCGGCGGGACCGACAACCACCTGGCTTTGGTGGACTTGACTGCTGCCGAGATCTCTGGGGCCGAGGCAGAGGTACTTCTGGAGAAGACCGGGATCACGGTCAACAAGAACGTCATTCCCAACGAGCAAAGGCCGGCGATCGAGGCCAGCGGGATCCGCGTTGGAACAGCAGCGATGACGACCCGGGGCTTTGACGCTGATGAAGCCAAGGAAATCGGCTTGTTGATTGCCCAGGCGATTTTTGGGAGGCTTGACCTAAATGACCTTGCCCGCATCAAGGAGCGCGTCAGCGAAATGCTGGCAAGGCATCCTTTGTACCCCGAGCTGGGCTAGCCATGGATAGCGACACCAAGGCCGAAGGCCTGCCAGAAGAGCTTTTGGACAAGCGCCCCAGCTGGGACGAGTACTTCATGCAAATCTGCTATTTAGTGTCAAGCCGCACTACCTGCCTGCGCCGAGCGGTCGGGGCAGTCATCGTCAAGGACCGCCGCATCCTGGCAACCGGGTACAACGGCGTCCCGCGGGGTGTCGAGCACTGCCTTTCGCGTGGCTGCCTACGCACCCAGCTAGGCATTCCATCGGGAGAAAAGCAAGAGCTTTGCCGCGGGGTGCATGCAGAGGAGAACGCTATCTTGCAAGCTGCAAGGTACGGCACCAGCATTGACGGCTCGACATGCTACACCACCACCCAGCCATGCATTATGTGTGCCAAGAGCCTGATCAACGCGGGCATTACTGAGATCGTCTTTGCCTCGGACTACCCCGATGCCTTGACTCAGGACATGCTCGACGAGGCCGGTATCATCACTAGGCGCTATGTTTTAAATGAAAGCCTGGAAGCAGGGGCCCCGAGCTGAACAACAGGCCTTTTAACCAGGCTGGCTTCTTGAAGCGTCTCTAGCCTGGGATCCCATGCGTTCACCTTGGCTTGAATGAACATTCGTTGGCTGAATTCAGGCGGACTGCTTTACTTGAATCAGCTTTCAACACTCTTGAGGATGGCATCGTCATAAGACGGTGCAGGCTCATAACCAGGCTTAATGACAATAAAGCGCTCGTCGTCCCAGTTACCGCCCAACATGTCTCGCATCAGTGTGGAGTCGCCCTTGAACTCTTTGAAGTCCCAGGACTGTTCCGAGGCGTATTGCCGGGCATAGACGTCAGCGTCTTTCATAAACGGCACTTCTGCGAACTCCGGCCACTTGATCAGGCCGAGTTGGGAGTAGTGCACCATCATGTCCGAGAACATGTCCGCCATCTCTTCGGCAAGCTCTTCTCCGTACTGCTCCACATATAGAAGGTACTGAGAGTTCCTAAGCTCCTCTTTTGAGAGCTCGCTGCCGCTTTCGGCCCATCCTGCCGAGTACCAGTACGTCCCAGGGTTCTCGTCGAACTCTTTGCGGTATTTTTCTTTGGACCCCAAGAACAATGTGATACAGTCGTGGGCCCGGGGGATGACCAAAGGATACTTTGTCGATTTCAAGCCGACGGTGCCATTGGAGCAAAGCCCATAGCCACAGACGATCGCCTCAAAGTCACGGCCAGCCGGAGGGTATGTGGTATGCGGGTCTAAACCACTGTTGACCGAGTCTATCTCACGCTGCAAATAGGCGTTCAGCTCGCCGATTTTGTCATGTAAGCCCCATGGCAGCCAAGTGACGTCGACTATAGTGTCAGAGGTTGCAGTGACCAGTGATACCTCGCGTAACATGACCCGGCAGGCGATTAGTTTGATGTAGCGCATAATGGCAGTCCTTTCGTTTAGCCCAGCTGTGTAAACCTCGTTTGGATGATTATGCCTCAACCTTGGGCCTTTGTTTCATCGGATGCCGACAAAAGCCGAGTCGAGCACACACTGAAGGCGCCAAGTTAAAGAACAATCCCTTCACGAAACGCGTGCTTGGCCAGTGAAAGACATATAATGCTTCAAGCATGAACAAGGGGCAACTTGTTATGCTGGCAAAAAGACGGCTTCCATAGCAAAAAAACTGTTGCAAAGCACGCTTCATATCAAACCATGCTGATCTGGACAGGATGGCAGATGGCTTTCATCAAGCTGATCGATGTTGTAAAAGAATACCGGAGCGGGGACGTGCCCATCAGGGCGCTTGACAGCATCAGCTTTGAGATCGACCAGGGCGAGCTCGCTGTCGTGGTCGGGCCCTCTGGGGCAGGGAAGTCCACGGTTTTGAACATCCTAGGCGGAATGGACACCGCCGACTCGGGCCAGGTTTGGGTTGGGGATAAGGACATTGTGAGCTTGAACCGCAAAAGCTTGACTGACTATCGCAGGAACGACGTCGGCTTCGTCTTCCAGTTCTACAACCTCATACCGAACCTGACTGCCCTAGAGAACGTCGAGCTGGCCTCTCAGATCTGCCGCGACCATCGAGACGCTTTAGAGACCCTCGAGCTGGTAGGCCTAGGCGAAAGGCGAAATCATTTCCCGTCCCAGCTTTCAGGGGGAGAACAACAAAGGGTGGCTATCGCCCGGGCGCTTGCCAAGAACCCGTTAATGCTACTATGTGACGAGCCGACCGGTGCCCTTGACTTCAACACCGGACGTGTTGTATTACGGTTGTTGGAAAATGCGAGCAGAGAGTTGAATATCACTGTGATAATCGTTACCCATAATTTGGCCTTGACGGCAATGGCAGACCGGGTGATCCGGATGGGTAACGGGCAAGTCCAGTCCCTAGACATCAACAGCGAGCCGATTTCCATTGAGAGTATCGGTTGGTAGGGCAGACTATGTCGACGAATCCGACAAAACAAGCTTTGAACGATCATTCAAAGACCAAGGAAATGGCTGGTAGCCAGGAAAAAGCCAACAGCTTCAGCAAGGCCGGCCGCCGCAAGGCTAACGGCACCCGCAAGGGCAGCCATTCTTTCGGAACCAGTGCGTTTCGCCTGGTGGCAAACACCTTCCCCCGGTTCATCTCCATCCTGCTCATCACAACCATCGGGGTTGCCTTCTTTTCCGGCTTGCGCATCACCGGCAACTACATGCGTGTCAATGCCGATGCCTATCTGAACAGCCATAACACAATGGATATCCGGATCGTCTCGACATATGGCTTCGACGACTCCGACATCCAGGCAATTCGTAATACACCAGGCGTCTTAAACGTATATCCAGGCTATAATGCTAATATTATGGCTTTTTTGACCACCGGGGCAGTCAACGCCCAGGTGCTCTCTATCGATACCCGTCCAGGCTTGGCCCAAAACCAGCCTTACTTGTTCTCTGGCCGCCTGCCTGCCAAATCGGGCGAATGCCTAGTCGAGGTTGACTACATACGACGCAGCGGCAAGGGCCTTGGCGACTCTGTCTACTTTACCAGCGGTAACGACAAAAGCCTCTTCGACACTTTGAAGTATGAGTCCTTTACCATTGTGGGCGTTGCTGACAGCCCGCTTTTCCTAGCTGAGGACCGGGGCTCGAGCAGTGTCGGAAACGGGTCGAACTCGTATTTCTTCCTGATCCCCGAAGAGGACTTCAGCCTGAGCGTGCACACCGAGGTCTATATCAGGATATCCAGCGTAGAGGCAAACGACTCACGCTTCTCGCAAGGCTACCAGGAGCTGGTCGCCGAAGAGATCAAGATCCTCGAGCAGACGGCCGACCTTCGGGCGCCCCTTCGTTATGCCGCCGTGGTCAAAGAGGCCAGCGACGAGCTAGCTGACGCCCAAGCCGAGGTCGACCAGGGCTATAAGGACTTAGAAGACGCCTGGCAAGAGCTCCTAGACGCCCGCAGAGAGCTCGACGATGCCTGGTCTATGCTATATGACTCTAGACTGAGCCTTGACGATGCCTGGCTTGAGATAAACGATGCCGAACAAGGGATCAAGAACGGCTGGGCAGAGCTTGACGAGTCGCGCCAGCTGCTCGACGAAGCCTGGGAAGAGCTGGCAGCGTCCCGGACGCTCCTCGACGAGGGCTGGGCCGAAGCTGAAGCAGGCTACGAGCTGCTTGAAGAGAACCGGGCTTTGGTAGAGCTGGCTGCCCAAGCCCTGCAGTTTGCCCAGGAACAACTGGACAATGCCTCGGCCTGGCTGCCCCCTGTAGCCTACAACTACCTAGTCGGCCTGCTTGCCCAAGCCGACGAGCAATACCAGGTCATATACCAGGAGTGGGCCTCCGGGCTCGACCAGTACTACGAGGCAGTCGCCGAGTTAGAAGAGGGAGAAGACCTCTATCAGGCCGGATACCAGGAGCTCGTCGAATACGAGCTCGACTATACAGACGGCGCAAGCAGGCTCTACCAGGCCGAGGCCGACTTCTTCAACGGCTTAAGAAAGCTTCAAGACGGGGAAGACGAATACAGCAAAGGCTTGGCTGAGGTCAAGACAGGCGAGCTGGAGTATGCCGACGGCCTGGCCGAGTACCAGACAGAGCAGGCTAAAGCCATAACCGAGCTGGAAGACGCCCAGAGGGAGATCGACGAGGCCTGGCTTGACCTGGAGAAGCTGAAAGCTCCCCAGTGGTATGTGTTAGGCATCCGGGACAATGCAGGCTTTCGCACCTTTGACAGCGAGGCTGCCCAACTAGACGCCCTAGCCCTGATTCTGCCCGCCTTCTTCTTCCTGATTGCCGCCTTGGTGTCGATGACGGCAATGACCCGCCTGGTGGACTCCGAACGTACGACCATCGCTACCTTCAAGGCGCTTGGCTACAAAAACACCGTAATCAGCCTGCGCTACCTCCTGTACGCCTTGGCAGCGACCAGCATCGGCTCGGCAATCGGCATAGCGCTGGGCTTTAGCATCCTGCCATCGATGATCTTCGACGCCTTCCGAACGCTCTTCAACATCCCCCACACTCTAAGGCCCTTCTCGATAGAGTACTCCCTCATATCTTCCGCGGTCGCGGTTTTCTCCACAGTATTGCCTGCTCTGTCCGTCGTACGGTCGTCAGTGCGGGAGAACCCTGCCCAAGCCATGCGCCCGCTTGCTCCCAAGGCTGGACGGAGGATCTTCCTGGAGCGCTTGCACCCCTTGTGGAGGCGGCTGTCGTTCTTGCAGAAGATCACTGCCCGAAACCTCTTCCGGTACAAAAAACGCCTGCTCATGACGATTTTCGGGGTGGCGGGATGTACCGGGCTGATTTTTACGTCGTTGGCCCTAAACGACGCCCTGGGAACAGTCACGATCAAGCAGTTCGGCATGGTGTACAAGTCCGATGTGACCATCGACTTCAAGCTGTCGGAGGGAGACAGCCTAGCCGACCTGGCAGGCCGGGTGTCGGCTTGTTCCGACGTCTTGGACTACACGCCGATCTACCAGCGGTCCATGCGCATTTCAAGCCCCGAGCTGACCAAAGACATCTCGGTGATCGTGGCTATCGACCCCGAAGCGCTGCCGAACTTTATCCTCATGCAGTCCCGCGGAAGCCTGTTTAACGCCCCCGAGGCCTATACGCTTGACGACCAGGGGGTGATCCTGACCGAGCAGATTGCCCGGCAGTTCGGGGTAAAGATAGGCGACAGCATCGAGCTACGAACACTAGAAGGCGATTCTGCTACATTTATAGTAGCGGGCATCGTCGAAAACTACACGATGCATTACTGCTATATGACCATGGACACCTATAGCAAGGCCTATGGGGAGAAGCCCGAGCCCAACCGCTTCTTTGTGCGGACAATATCAGGCCGGGCAGAGCTGCCGAAGAGCTTGTTGGACGACCAGTCGATCCAGTCCATCTCATACACCACGAAACTGGCAGCCGAGGTCAGCAACCAGCTCGACGTCCTGACTTTCGTGGTTGTCATCTTGATCATATCGGCAGGGATCCTGATCTTCGTCGTCCTCTTCTCGTTGATCACGATCAACCTCGAGGAACGGCGCAGGGAGCTGGCCTCGATCAAAGTGCTGGGCTTTTACGAGCACGAGCTGGCCTCCTACATCTATCGTGAGAACGTTATCTTAACGATTGTCGGCTCGATCGTCGGGATCGGCTTGGGCATCCTGCTGCAGCGGTATATCATTACGACCCTAGAGATCGATATGTTCATGTTCAGCCGTGATATGCTATGGCCTAGCTATGTGATCGCCTTGGCCTTGACCTTTACCTTTGCCGCTTTTGTCAATTTGATCATGTATCGGCCGCTGACCCGGATCGATATGGTCGAAGCCCTAAAGGCAGTCGAATAGCAGGGCAGGCCTTTGCCTCGGCTATCTGTATAACGAGGCTCCTCGGATCGATATTCAAACGCGCCAAACCAATCAGGCGACAAGTCAAATACACCGTCGTTTCACGTGAAAAATGCTTGACTGGAGCTTGCCGGACCCTCATAATGACTCTTGAGTCACATGACTCGAGAGTCATGTGACCGTTTGGTCATGTGACTGAACGGTCATATGACTTGCTGGTCATGCACCAGTTGACCGAACAGGCAAAGCAAGGCTTGCAGCCTTTTAGCAGAAAAAGGGGATAATACGTGCCCAAGCAGACCTTTTATAACCTAACTCTAGACAAGCGGACCAAGATCGAGCAAGCAGCTCTTGACGAGTTTGTTGAATATGGGTTCGACAATTCCAATATCAGCCGCATTGTCGCGCAAAGCAAGATAGCCAAGGGCAGCTTCTACCAGTACTTCGAAGACAAAAAGGACCTGTACTTCCATCTTATCGACATCATTGTGACGCAAAAAATGCAAGCTTTCACACCGTTCTTTAAGACCTACCAAGACCACACCTTCAGTGAGAACTTCCGGGATGTCTTTCAAATCGGCTTGGATTTTGCCGATACCCACCCGAAGTACTATCTGCTGGGCGAGGATTTTACGAAGAAGCACCCCGCTTTTATCCGCGAGTTCGTTGCCAAGTACCAACCCTTGGCAGTAGACCTTTACATGCAGGTCATCAAGCAAGCCGACCTAAACAATGAGTTACGGGAAAGGATAGACATCCCAAACACTGTTTTGTTTATCAACACCTTGATCAACAATACAATGATCGACCTGATTATGGACAATCGCTCCAAAAAGCAGCGGGACCAGGTGATCTCAGAGCTGATCATCTTTATTGAATCAGCAGTCAAGAGAGCATAAAGGCTTTAGGCAGTAAGGTGGGTAGAAAAAATGAGCAGCTTTAGCTTAGAGATCGAGGGCTTATCCAAGAGCTTTGGCAAGTTCATGGCCTTGGACAATGTCACAATCAATGTCTTGGAGTCTGAAGTCTATGCCTATATCGGACCGAACGGGGCAGGGAAGACAACCACTATCCGAATCATCTTAGGTATTTTGAAAGCCAGCCAGGGCAGTGTCAGGGTCTTTGGCCTGGACGCCTGGAAGAACGCCGTCGAGATACATAGAAGGATCGCTTATGTCCCAGGCGATGTAAGCCTTTGGCCAAATTTAAGCGGCGGAGAAGTAATCGACCTTTTTGTCGGCCTGCGCGGAAGAATCGACCAGGAACGACGCAATCACCTGATCGAGCTTTTCGACCTGGACCCGTCCAAAAAATGCAGGACATATTCGAAAGGCAACCGCCAGAAAGTGGCTTTGATCGCAGCTTTTGCCTCGGATGCCGACTTGTACATACTGGACGAGCCGAGCAGCGGGCTGGATCCCTTGATGGAGCAGGTCTTTCAGGACTATGTGATCGGTTTGAAACAGTCAGGCAAAAGCGTCTTTCTATCGAGCCATATCCTGTCTGAGGTCGAAAGGCTGTGCGACCGGGTAGGGATCATCCGCGAAGGCCGGCTGGTCGAGACCGGTACCCTAAGCGAGCTTCGCCATTTGACCCGTGTCCAGATGACCGTTGCCACAGCCCGGCCCTTGATTGGCCTGGAAGGACAAAAAGGAGTGCACGAAGTAGCAAAAAAACAAGACGCCTGGATCTTCTCGGTCGATTCCGCTGATGTCGGTGACCTTGTCTCGTACCTAGGCGGTTTCGGCGTCCTAAGAATCGAAAGCACCCCACCGACCTTAGAAGACCTTTTCATGCGCCACTATAGCGAGCTTGGCAGGAAACCCGATGAAGAGAGCCTTGAACAAACGATCAATTAGAGAAAGCTGGACAAAAAGGCTGGACAAGAAGGCTGGACAAGATGAGCAAGAACTTCTATAACACCTTTCCTTACTTGCGTTTGATCTTAAAACGTGAGCGGGTCGTGTCCGCTGTCTGGCTTGTTGGCCTGTTTCTTTTCTCGGCCTTGCTGTCAGGAGGGATCAGCAGGGGCTTTGACGACGAGGCTAGGCAGGCTCTGGCAATGACCCTGCAAAACCCCGGCGTCGTGTCGATGATGGGGCCGGTCTATGGGGCAGATAACTACACTGCTGGAGCAATGTATACCAACACCATGATGCTTTGGGTGATCATTGCCGTAGCCATAATGAATGCCTTCTATGCCGTCCGCCATACACGCAGCGACGAGGAAAGCGGACGGTCCGAGGTGCTGCGGTCCCTGCCCACGGGGCGTCTGACCAGCATTCATGCCACTATGATCGGCGCTTTGATCATCAACGTCATTTTTGCCATAACCAGCGGGCTGGGCATCTGTCTCATGGGCGACCAAAGCATGGGCCTAGCCAGTTCGCTGCTCTATGCCTTCGCCTTGGCGGCAACGGGCTTCTTGTTTGCCAGTGTCGCCCTGCTTTTTTCGCAGTTGTCTGCTAGCTCGAGGGGAGCCCTGATTTTCAGCCTGATTACTCTGGGATGCTGCTATGTCCTGCGGGCAGCGGGCGATATTGGAAACGAGACACTGTCCCTGATCAGCCCTTTAGGCTTGATCCAACGTTCAAAACCTTTTGTGGAGAATAACATCCTGCCGCTGGCCCTGGTCTTTGGCGAAGCGATTGCCATAGCAGCCATAGCCTATGCCTTGAACTCCATACGAGACCTTGGCCATGGTTTTATCGCAGCTAGAAAGGGAGCCAAATCAGCCTCGCCCTACTTGCTGTCGTCTTTGGGACTGGCTTTTCGGCTGGTTCGGACGACTACCATGGTCTGGCTGGTCACAATGCTTGCCCTATCTGCCTCCTATGGGTCGATATTGGCCGATATCGACACCTTTGTTGCCAAAAGCGACCTTTACAAGCTGTTGCTTGGTGTAAACGACCAATACTCGACGGCTATGATGTTTGCCGCTATGGTCAGTTCGATCACGGCTCTGATCAGCCTTGCTGCTGTATTGACGGTCGGTCTGAAGCCCCGCACAGAGGAGAGGGAGGGTTTTAGCGAGGGGGTCTTGTCCAAGGCTGTCCCACGCCTTCGGTACATCGGCGCATATACGCTAATCGCTTTTGCTTTTAGCATCCTGATGCAGGCAATTGCCGCTTTTGGCCTGTACCTGGCAGCCTCCTTGGTCTTGCCTAAAACAGCAAGCATCGGCTTTGGCTACCTGCTCAAAGCGAGCTTCGTATACTTGCCGGCAATTTGGGTTGTCCTTGGGCTTGCGGTGCTGTTGATTGGCCTTGCCCCCAAGGCTACTACTGCCATTTGGGGGTACTATGCCTTTTGCTTCTGTGTCTCGTTTGCCACCAACGTGATGGCCTTGCCCAAAGCAATCAGGTACTTAAGCCCCTTTAGCTTCGTGCCCAAGCTACCTGTTGAGACATTACGCATCGAGAGTTTGCTGGCCTTGTCCCTGGTCGCTGGTATACTGGCTGTATGCGGCCTAATTGCCTATCATCGGCGTGAGAGTGCCTATTAGACGCTTAAAGTCCAAGCGCCAAGTGCGCCAAGTGCCTTGACGAACATGCCAGGCCCTTGTCTGCACATTGGATGTAAGTTACATATTTATGAACATCGCGAAACGTCTGCCTTAAAATGAACGACTACTGATGAAGGAGCTAAAATGGCGAAGTACGAGACCAGGGTCTATGGTGACCTTAACGAGATCTTAAGTCGCCTTGACAGGGGAATCATGTCAGGCAGTTATTCAGCCAGCCTAGAGGACGGGAGCTATTGCCAATACGGCCCTGTCCAATGTGCTGTGCGGGTCTATGAGCGGTACAGCGTGTTTGGGGGAAACCGCTTAAGCCTGACGCTGACGCTGGTAGGCACAAGCAACGATGTCTTTGTTTCGGCGATTGCCTCAGGCGGCTCCCAGGCGGTCTTCTTCAAAATCAACACCCTCGGCGAGGAGGCCTTTCTCGAGCACGCTGTCCGAATTCTTGAGGGATACCAACGTATTTAAGGCCAATTCCGCCCATCAAACCAAAGCATTTTCTATAAGCCCCTCTATTGCCCAACCACAGGTTTTTTCATAGGTGGATAAACACACGGCCTAAAGAAGAGCCGTATGGCCCACGCAGGAAGGAAAAAACAGATAGAAATACGAAAGCCACGCATTTGCGTGGCTTTCGCGCAAGGGGGGGGCAATAATCCAGCCATAGACTGGAGTAATGCGTGAAAGAGATTCACCGGATGCTTTCAGCCAAAGGGCATCCAGCGAACACTGAAAAAATGTACCTGGAAGCTTGCAATATGTCAAGTGTCAGTTTCTCTTGTGTGCAGACAAGTATAAACAAGAGTCAATAAATTGTGAATAAAGTGCTGATTGCCTGGATAATTATTAAAATAAGATACTAAATAACAATCTTGTTAATCAACAAATTATCCTAAAAGGCTGCCTGTCAGACATTCAACACATCTAAACAGGGTGTTAAAATGATTGACATCTTGGTCTAAACGTTCCCTTTTATCCTACGGAGGACACATGAGCACAACAACCTTGAAAATCGGTAAAATGAATTGCGAGCACTGCGCGTCAAGCGTAAGGAAAGCTCTGGAAACCCTGCCGTCAGTCGAAAAAGTCGATGTCAGCCTAAAAAAAGCAGAAGCTAAAGTAAAATCGTCCGCACCGCTTGACCTTGAGTCAGCCAGCAAAGTAGTTGAAGAAGCCGGCTTTGTCGTCGAAGGTGTGAAGTAATGCAATATGTCCAGTACGGGTCAACCGATCTTAAGGTCTCACGATTTGGCTTGGGCTGCATGCGTTTTCCTTCCGACCGCTCTGAGGCTATTGAAATGGTCCGTTACGCCATTGACCATGGTGTGAACTACCTTGACACCGCCTATGTGTATGAGGACAGCGAGGAGATACTAGGCGAAGCGCTAAAAGACGGGTATCGAGAGCGTATCAACCTAGTGTCCAAAGCACCCTTATGGAATATCACGAAACACGAGGATTTTGAGCGCGAGCTCGATGTCAGCTTGAAACGTCTAGGCACTGACTACCTGGATGTCTATTTGCTGCATAACCTGTATGATGCGAACCTTAAAAAAGCCCGCGACTTCGACGGGCCTGGCTTTTTGGACGAAATGATCGCCAAAGGCAAGATCAGGTACAAAGGCTTTTCCATGCACAACAGCTATGAGGCTTTTGTCGACTTTGTTGACGACTTCCACTGGGATGCCGCACAGATACAGTTAAACATCCTAGACGTCAATATGCAGGTGGGCCAGAAAGGCATGCAGTATGCAGCAGAAAAAGGCCTAGCTGTGGTAATCATGGAGCCTTTACGGGGCGGGGCCATTATAACCGACATGCCTGCCGAGGTCGGCGATCTGATAGACGCACACCCCGACCAGCTTTCCTTGGTCGAATGGTGCTTTCGCTGGCTTTATAAACAGCGCGAGGCTACAGTCATCCTGTCTGGCACCTCCAGTATGGAGCAGTTAAAGCAGAACCTGGATATTTTTGAACGGGCAGACAACAGCGAGCTCAGCAACGAGGACATCCACTTTATATCGCGTATACGTCGTGCCTACCAAAAATCAAATGCGATCGGCTGCACAGCATGCCGTTATTGCCAGCCTTGCAGCAGCGGCGTGAAGATCCCTGACTGCTTCGCTGTCTATAATACTTTTGTAGTTACCGGCAAGAGGACAATGTCAGACAAAGTCTATTACCGAAACGCTATGGTATCCAAAGGGTTTGGGGCTGACCAATGCATACGCTGCGGCGAGTGTGAGGAGCTGTGTCCACAGAAACTGCCGATCCCTGACCTGCTGGAAGAAGTGCATGCCACGCTGACCGCAGGCTTGCCAGCCAGGTTCACAACGGACGGCTAGGGCTTAGCAACCAAAGCTATTGCTTATTGCTTGGACTTGCGTAGGCCTGTCAGGGCTTGCCCAAGTCCAAGCTTTATACCAACTTGACCAGCATAGCCTGCTTGTTGTCTGATGCCTAGACGCTGACGCTGGGGCCTAAGGGATGGAGCTTGTCAGCCTGGCGTTGTTCATTGGCACTTAAATAGGCGGCCATGACTGTCTCGTCGTTCGGGTTTAAAATCAAGGCACTGACTCCAGCCTCGACAGCCTCTCTGGCGAAGTCGGCGTTTAAGGTGCTTTTATCGTTTAGCTTATAACTAATGTTCGATATCGCCAACACACTTAAAAGCCTACGTTTTCTCAGCTCCAATATGGTCTGTATGGCGTCCTCCCGAGCGTTTGGCGAGGCTACCAAGGCCAACGCCAAGACATCGAATAGAAGGTCGTTAGGGCCAAGCCCGTAGTTTTTTGCCTCATGGATGATCCTCTCGGCTAGCTCGAGCCGCTCCTCGACCGACTCCGGCAGCCGACGGCCGTCAGTCAACATGCCGATCACTGCCGCCCCATATCTTTGGGCCAGGGGCAATATGCGCAAAAGGCTCGTTTCACCAGCATTGACCGAGTTGATGACCGCCCGTCCGGGGTAAACCTGCAAAGCTGCTTCAAGGGCCTCGGTATCCAGACAGTCTAAAACAAGGGGGGTTTTGACTGTAAAGGCCAGTTCGTTTGCCAAGCCGGCCATGATGTCTTTGGCATCGATCGAGCTGCTGTTGGTATTGATGTCAAGCAGGTCTGCACCAGCTGCCGACTGGTCAATGGCCAAGCTAAGCGCCTCGCTTAAATCGCCCTGGCTAAGTCCAGCTAAAAGCTTAGGCATGTTCGTAGGATTGATGCGTTCGCCAATCACTGTACATGGCCCGTCCACTGTGACCCGTACCAGCTTCTGCGGGGAAGCGGCTAGCATGCCAGGCATTTGGCTCAAACGCGGACGGACAGTGTCGGTAGCGCCTACAGCAGTATAAATTGCCGCTGTGTGCGAGGGCGTCGAGCCGCAGCAACTGCCGATAAACTGCACCCCTAGCTGGCGAAAGGCCCAAGCCGCCTCAGCCATTTCGTCTGGGGTAGCGTCATAGCTGACGATGCCGCTTTTTGAGGTTTTTGGCAAGCCGGCGTTCGGCTGTACCAGCAGCGGCAGGGAAGTCGCACCTGCCATCTCTTCAATCAAAGGCAGGACCATAGCCGGGCCTAAGCTGCAGTTGATGCCGACAACATCAGCCCCAGCGGCCTCAAGTATCACGGCTGCTGTTGCCGGATCGGTCCCAGACAAAGGCATATGGCCGGTCTCATCAAAGCTGACTGACACAAAAACCGGCAGGTCGCAGACGGACTTCGCTGCCATTACACCAATACGGGCCTCGGCGATGTCGATCATCGTCTCAATCAGGATCGCATCTGGCTGCTCGCTGGCCAGTGAGCCTATCTGCTCGGCGAAGACGGCAAATACCTCACTGAACGAGGCGTCTCCATAGGGGGATAAGAACAGGCCGGACGGGCCGACATCGGCTATGACGTGTTCCGGCTTGCAGGATTTTGCGATCCGTACACTAGCCCGGTTCAGCTCGTCGGCCCGGTCGGCCAGCCCATGCTGGGCGAGCAAGACGCGGCTTCCACTAAACGAGTTGGTGGTAATTGCTTGTGCCCCAGCCAACAAGTAGCGCTTATGGATCGTTTCGACCAGCTCTGGCTCGAGGATGTTCACAAACATCGGATGCTCGTCGGCTTCGATTCCTTGGGCTAGAAGCAAGCTTCCCATCGCACCATCCAAAACGATGGTGTCCCTATTAAAGCGGCTAGCTATATCAGGCATTCAGACCTCCAGCTAAAAGTAGGCATTTTTGACGAATCATGTTAAGAAACGTAACGTTTTACTGTGCTGGTATAATACTCCTTCATATGAAAGATATGCCATTCGTTATGGAGGTCATCTGATGTCGCAGGCGCGTAATCCAGTTCCCGGAAGCCTTTCAATAGCAAACGAAGTGATTGCTGAATTGGCAGGATATGCTGCATATCAAAGTTATGGTGTTGCTGGAATGGCTGCACCTTCCATGCAAGATGGGATTGCCAAGATATTGCCGATGCATCGGCTTCGTCGGGGAGTCCTAACCGAGATGACAGACAAGGGGGCCATTATCGACATGTTCGTCATTATTGAGAATGGCACCAATTTAGCAGCAGTGTCGCAGAACCTGGCGGACAGCGTGCGTTATGTCTTGGAGCATTATGCCCAAATCAAAGTCTTGGACGTCCGCATCCACGTACAGGGAATCAACCAGCCACGATAATCGTCTTTGCCTGCAGCCGACAGACTGCCTGGACCGATGGCAAGCCTCTGGCTTGACCGACGCTAATAAAGTTTAAGGATAAAACATGAATGCTCAGGAATTCATACTTCATTTTAAGACAGCCGCCAACTACTTGGAATCGCTTAAAGACGACGTCAATAAGCTCAATGTCTTTCCTGTCCCAGACGGAGACACTGGCACCAATATGGCATTGACCTTGAACAGCGTGGTCAAAGAGCTCGAGTCCTTATCCCCATCAGTAGGCCTGGTCGAGATCCGCAAGGCAATTACCATGGGATCCTTGATGGGGGCCCGGGGAAACTCGGGAGTCATTACCTCGCAGATCCTACGTGGCTTTTGCGAAGGCCTGGAAAATGCAGTAAGGTTCGACTCGAAGACCTTGGCCAATGCTCTGGAGAAGTCCAAGGAGGTGGCCTATGCGGCAGTCCGGAAGCCTGTCGAAGGCACGATCCTGACCGTGATAGCCGATGTCTCTATTGCTGCCAGCAGGGCGGCAGATGCCGGACTGGACACGCAGGCAACGCTGCGGGCGATTGTCGACGAGGCATTTGTCTCTGTACAAAGGACCCCTGACCTCTTGCCTGTGCTTAAAGAAAACGGCGTAGTCGATGCCGGCGGCTATGGCCTAGCCGTCCTTATCCAAGGATTCGTAGCCTCAGCCTTGGGAGAAAAAATCGGCGAGGCTCGTATTTCTGGCTTCAGCTCGGACGAGCCTGAGAGCGTCGAGGCCAAAGTAGCAATCGAGCAGATCAACGATTGGGAGGGAAGCACCTACCTTTACTGCACGGAGTTCCTCTTTAACAGCAACGACCTTGACATCGAGGAGGCCCTGGACTTCTTGGCCAGTATGGGGGACTGCGAGTTGCTGGTTGGCAGCCATCCCAACTTCAAAATACACGTACATACCAATGACCCTGGCAGTGTACTGACATACATGACCTCGCGCGGACAGGCCTTAGAGGTGCATATCAGCAATATGCACCTGCAAATAGCCGAGCGGGACGCCAGCCTAAGAAGCGCAAACGCAGACGTCTCGGCAAGCTTTGCCGACGGGAGCCAGACGCTTGGCGATGCCGGGCCCGACCAAAAGAAACGCGGTTACATTGCGGTGGCCAGCGGCCGCGGCATGCATCTTATATTAGAGTCTTTGGGAGTCGACATCATTGTCAACGGGGGTCAGACCATGAACCCCTCGACAGCCGAGCTGCTCCAAGCCATCGAGTCGGTGAACTCCGAAGAAGTGATCGTCTTCCCGAACAATAAGAACATTATCATGGCTGCCCAAGCTGCGGCTGACGTATCGGACAAGACGGTTGCCATCGTACCGACGAGGAGCGTCCCGGAAAGCTTTACAGCCTTGTTCGTGGCCAACTCCGAGCACTCGCTGGACGAGGAGGTCGAAGAGATGATCGAGGCTGCTGCCGAGGTGCACGCTGCCGAGATCACCCATGCGATAAAAGAGGCTACCAGCGCCCATGGCGAGGAAATCAAGGCAGGCGATGTGATCGGGGTCTCTGACAGCATGATCGAGGCAGTCGGAAGCGACGTGGGCTCAGTTGCCATAAAAATGGTCGAGTACATCTCAGACGACAACCATGACACCTTAACGATCCTTGCTGGAGAGCAGCTGAACCAAGAGGACTTCGAAGAGCTGGTTGCCCAAATCGAAGACGCCTACCCTGACCTGGAAATCGACGCCCGGCGGGGAGACCAGCCGCTCTACCCCCTGATCATGGCAGCAGAATAGCCAAAGCCCCTACCGACGAGGAACCAGGATCATTGCCAGGCAAAGCACAGACCCTCCACCAAGCGGTAAGGCGGCCGGCCTCAGCCCAAGCATCTTGCAACGCTCTCACCAGACCTTCGCCTTAGCCGATCCTGTGCAGGTGATACCCTATGTCAGTGCCGGACGAATCGAGGGCTTAAACCGCCTGGGGGTCTTTACCCTCTACGACCTGATCAGGCACTATCCACAAAGGTACAACGATTTTGGCGACGTCACTCCAATAGCATTAGTGCCGATTGGGGAGAAGGCCACAGTGCTCGGGCGTGTTTATGAGGTCAAGGTCAAGCCGATCCGCCCGCGCATGACAATTATCGAGGTCACCCTCACTGACGATTCAGGGATGTGCTACCTGTCCTTCTTCAACCAGCCTTGGCTGGCCAAACAGGTTGCCGCAGGCATGATGCTGGTCAGTCAGGGGATTATGGAGCACAACTATGGTTTTCGGCGGATGAGCTCGCCGGTGATCACGGTACTAGACAAAGACCAGTCGGACAGCGCTCCCAGTGCCGGGATACAGCCTGTCTATGCAGCCAACTCCGGCATAAGCCAGGGCTGGGTCAAACGGTTCGTGAACGAGGCCTTGCAAAAGACCAAAGACATGCTTGACCCCTTGCCAGCGCATTTGCGGCTTAAGCACGGCTTGGCCGACCGGCGTTTCGCTTTTTGGCAGATTCATCATCCAAGCTCCATGGAAGACTATCGAAAGGCACGGGAACGCCTGGCTTTCGACGAGGTTTTTACCCTACAGCTGTATTTGTTAAGGCGCAAGCAGTCCAACCAAGCCATGCCGTCTGGCCAGGCCATCAACGTGCAGGGAAAAGCAGTGCAGGGGCTTTTAGAGGCCTTGCCCTTCAAGCTGACAAACGACCAGCAAAAGGCTGTCCAAGAGATATTTGCCGATTTGGCCAGGACAGTCCCTATGAGCCGTTTGTTGATGGGGGATGTCGGCTCGGGAAAAACAGTCGTGGCCTTGCACGCTTTACTGGCAACGGCAGACTCAGGCCGACAAGCAGCCATGATGGCGCCGACAGAGGTCCTCGCTATCCAGTACGCAAGCCAGCTCGGGCCCTATCTTGACCGGCTGCAGGTCCGCTGGGCGATGCTCAGCTCGTCGACTGGCAACATTGAGCGTCAAGGCATTCTCAGCGGCTTGGCCAGCGGGGAGATAAAAGTGGTGTTCGGCACACATGCTTTAATCGAGCCAGACGTGGGCTTTGCCGATCTAGCCCTTGTGGTAATTGACGAGCAACATCGTTTTGGCGTCAACCAACGCGAGGCCCTTCGCCTTAAAGGCCAGGGGGTGCATTATCTGACTATGACAGCGACTCCCATTCCGCGCTCCCAAGCCTTGATGATCTATGGCGACCTGGATGTCTCTGAGATCAGGTCACGGCCGCGGGCCATGGCACAAATCACTACTAGGCTGCTCGACCGCCAGCAAGTCGGGGTGGCATATGACGCCATTAGGGCAGCTGTGGCAAGGGGAGAGCAAGCCTACATCGTCTGTCCTTTGATCGGCCAAGCCTATGAGAGCCCTCCAGACGGCAGCGAGCCAGATCATGGGCCAGAAGAAGAACTGCTGACCGAGTATATGGACCATGAGGAGAATCTACGGGCGGCTAAGCAAGAGCATGATTTTCTTAGCCAGCAGGTTTTTCCTGAAAACCGGGTCGGCCTGATGACGTCCAAGCTGCCTGCAGCTGAAAAACGGCAGGTCATGGAGGATTTTCGGGCAGGCTTGATCAATGTCTTGGTCTCAACGACGGTAATCGAGGTAGGGGTGGACGTACCGAATGCTACGGTGATGGTAATTCTCGATGCCGACCGTTTCGGCTTGTCCCAACTGCACCAGCTAAGGGGCAGGGTCGGTCGGGGGGACAAAGACGGAGAGGCCTATTTGGTCAGTGGCACAAATTCCGAGGATGCTTTAAAGCGCCTAAGGATACTGGAAAAAAGCTCCAATGGCTTTGACCTGGCAGAGCAAGACTTAATGATACGCCAGGAAGGCGATGTGTTAGGAATCCGCCAGCATGGCAAGGCCAGGCTGCGTTTGGTGCAAGTGGTCCGTGACCGGAAAATCATCGAAGCAGCCAACAAGGAGGCTGCTGCCTTGCTTGATAGGGACCCTGGCCTTTCAGAGCCCGAACACGCCGTCTTGGCTTGGGAGTTCAAAATGCTCACTGCAGACTGGGACTAGGAAAATGACAGCCTGCCGCATCCTGCCTTCATATAGGAGCCGCCAATGACCAGGGTCATTGCCGGGCTGTTCAAAGGCCGGCAGCTGCTTACTTTGCCAGGTACCCATACCCGCCCGACAACCGACCGGGCCCGTGAGGCCTGGGCGTCAAGCATAGCAACGCTTCGTGAGGACGGCTTTGTGAATGCTAGAGTCCTAGACGCATTTGCCGGGTCTGGAGCCTTGGGCATCGAGGCAATATCAAGAGGAGCCAGCCATGCGACCTTTGCCGACAACGACCAAAGGGCCATCCAAGTCATCATCCAAAACCTAAGGAGCCTAGAAATAGCCGACAACCCACAGGTTCGGGTAATAAAAGCCAACATGCTGTCCAAGTCTTTTGTTGGGCGCCTGATGCGCCTCGGCCCATACGACTGCGTGTTTTTAGACCCGCCCTACGCTTACACTCGGGAAGACATCGGCACGGTTTTATCCACATTAATTAAAAACAATCTGCTAGCAAATGGATGTATAGTCTCGTATGAGCGACATGTGGAGAAGCCCGGGCCTGGCGAAAACGGCGCGGATCCGTCGGCCAGACGTTGGCTAGCAGGCCTAAAGATGGTATCCTGCAAGCAATATGGCAATTCGGCAATCGAGTACTACCTGTTTGACCAGGAGCTTGCCGATTAGACTAGTGAGGTGGAGATGTCGTTTCGATGTGCGCTTGTCCCTGGGACATACGACCCTGTGACCCTGGGGCATATAAATGTGATTAGGCGGGCTGCACAGATTTTTGACCGTGTCGTGGTCAGTGTTGCTGATTCGCGGAGCAAAGGATCTGGGCCATTGTTTAGCCTAGAAGAGCGGGCAGGCTTTATCAAGGACGCAATTGCCGACCTGACGAACGTGGAAGTCTTGCCTTTTTCGGGCTTGTTGGTGGACTTTGCCCGCGAACAAGGAGCCTCTGTGATCGTCAAAGGGCTTCGGGCCGTCACTGATTTTGACAGCGAGTTCCAACAAGCCTCGATAAACCACAAGCTTGACCCTGAGCTGGAGACTGTGCTGATCATGTCTGACCCGGAGCATATGTTCCTTTCGTCATCGATGGTCAAAGAGATTGCCTCCCATAACGGCAAGGTCGACGCTTGGGTGACTCCGACTGTGAAGAAGGCCTTGCAGGACCGTTTCGCTTGAGCTGCCAGCATGTTTTGGTGCAAGGCTAGCCACAAACCGTCTTAGCGGTCAAGCCTTGTCCGGCTGTTTGGTTTTACAAACTAGCCATAATCATACTTAAAAAAATGCGTAGAGGTAGCATTTAGTCGATTTATCTAAATTGGGATGTTTGTTTGTTTTAAGTGTGGTAACATTCACACTTGAGTTTTTGAAGAACTCAGTTGTTTGGCGCGGGTCATATTTGACTAGCGCTATTTGTTAGAAGCCCGCGGGCTTAAAAGAAAGGCAAACAAATGGCAGAAGGCAAGGTTAAGTGGTTCAGCAATGAGAAGGGCTACGGCTTTATCTCCCGTGAGGATGGGGACGACCTGTTCGTCCACTACTCAGAGATCCAGTCTGACGGTTTTAAGACTTTAGACGAGGATGCTCCCGTAGAATTCGACATCACCACTGGCCAAAACGGGAAGCTGCAAGCCAGCAACGTGCGTAAGCTCTAAAAGCCCGCATCGATACCGTTAATGAAGGAGCGGCTCTAGCAGTCGCTCCTTTTGTTGTTACGGTATGGGATTTGCCTGTGGTATGCTAAAAAACTATGAAAAGCCTACTCTTACATTCTTGCTGTGCGCCTTGCGCCAACGTTCCCCTCGACCTAGTTAGCGCCTTGGGCTACACCCCTGTCATCCTGTTTGCCAATCCCAATATCCACTACCAGTCGGAGTACGAGCTACGTCGGGACAGCTTGGCGTCATACGCGCAACAACTCGGCTTACAGTTCTTAGAGGCCCCTTACTTGACGGGTGACTGGTTCCAAGCAATACGCAACGACGGAGGCGTCTTCCCGATCACCGACAAGGGCTCAGAGGATAAAATGCGCCAATCCCGGATGGTTCGCTGCCGTCTTTGCTATCGGTACCGTTTTCAGGCCTTGGCGAGAACAGCAAGCGAGATGGGGATCCCTACGATTGCCACAAGCTTGACCATATCGCCTTACCAGTTCCATGAGATCCTACTGGAAGAGCTTGCCAAGGCAGCTGCAGAGCATGGGCTAGAGGCTCTGACCGACGACTGGCGCCCATACTATCAAGAAGGACAAAAAAGAGCCAGGGAGCTTGGCTTTTATCGGCAAAAATATTGTGGCTGCGAGTTCTCGCGCCAAGAGGCCGACATTGAGCGGGAGTATAAGAAGATATCGAAGGGCAATAGCCGGCCTGCCGATGAATGACCAGACACAAGCAGGGATGTAGGCTTTGGCATCTAAAAGGTTTCAATTTCAAATAATCCGGTCAGATGAAAGAAGCGCAGCCCGAGCGGCTTCGCTCGACACTCCGCATGGAAGCATCCCCACGCCTGCCTTTATGCCGGTAGGTACAAAAGCAACGGTCAAAGGCTTGACCAGCGAGCAGCTAAAGGATATCGGTGCCTTAGTCTTGCTGGCAAACACCTATCACCTGTACTTAAGGCCAGGAGCAGGCTTGATAAAGCAGGCTGGCGGCTTGCATCGATTTATGGCCTGGGACAAACCGATATTGACAGATTCAGGCGGCTTTCAAATCTTTAGCCTAGCAAGTACCCTAAAACTAGACGATGACGGGGTGAGCTTTGCAAGCATTGTCGACGGCAGCCGGCACCGCTGGACCCCGGAGGACAACATACGCGTCCAAGGCGAGCTTGGAGCCGACATCATTATGCAACTGGACGAATGCCCGCCTTGGCCTGCGGAATATGACCAGGTAAGAAAGGCCGTCCTTCGTTCTGCTGAATGGGCAAGGCGATGCCGGGCTGCCCATGATGATCCCTCACAGGCCCTCTTTGCCATCAACCAAGGAGGGCTCTATCAAGACCTACGCTATGAGAGTGTCAATAGGCTGTTAGAGATCGATGCCCTAAGCTCCGGCTTTGAGGGTTTTGGCATAGGGGGTTATTCTGTCGGCGAGCCTCACGAAATGATGTTGCAAAGCCTCGAGGGCATAGCCGAGGCCCTACCCAAAGACAGGCCTCGTTACCTGATGGGTGTAGGCAACCCAACGAGCATGCTTAAAGCAATTGCTTTAGGCATAGACTTGTTTGACTGTGTGCTTCCTACCAGGACAGCGCGTATGGGATCGGCTTTTTCAAGCTTTGGGCGGTTGAACCTACGCAATGCCCGCTTCAAAGACGACCTCGATTCCCTTGACCCCTACTGTAAGTGCTTCACATGCCAAAACCACTCGCGGGCATATATCAGGCACCTGGTTGTCTCCAAGGAAATGCTCGCAGGGGTTTTACTGTCCATACATAATCTTCACTACCTAAACGAGACAATGAGCAGGGCCCGCCAAGCCATTGCAGAGGACCGTTTTACCCAATTCCTCTCGGACTGGTTGAACAGCCCGGCAGCAGATGACTACTAGCAATATTGGGTTTGATTATCTGTGATCCTGCTCGGCAGCCCTGCTGTCGTGCTTCGTATGTGCTATGTGCTGATATGCAAAGCCATTAGCCTCGTATCGGTGTGCAGTGGATGGTAGTCACCTAGAAAACCCCCCACATATCGGGAGCATAGGCGATAAGCTGGCACCAGGCTTGTGCTGAGCGTATATCGGAGGGCGATGAGCTATACGGTTCAATGCAAACGGGAGCCAGCCTCAAAAACACCGCACAAAGGGGGGTGCGGACCAGGATCCAAGCCAGCCTGCCACAGATTGACGATTGGGTACACTTTTTTCGGGAAAATTCGGGCGAAAAATAATGTTACTCATCCCTAGCAAATTCCTGACCAGGGCTTTTGCAAAACGACCTTCTTTTCGGCAGCGAAAAAATCGCGACCAATCGCAATTCTGGAGCACTTGGCCTTAGATGAAATATTGGTATAGAATAGTATAATACTAGTACATGGATAAGACACCGGTCAGCCACGGGCACGGGCACACAAAGGCGGGCACGGGCACGCAAAGGCAGGGCACCGACATTGGCTAGACTCTTGCATTACACTTAACCCTCGGCAAAAGTTCCAGCCCTGCAAAGGCTTCCGCAGCTCGTATAAGCAGCTAGCCACCAAAACGCATGTCCCTTAACGCCTCGTGAAGTGCTATTATATTAAATCATGGTTAATCGGGAGGAACATGTCTAATCTGTTGTTTCCCCAGTTTATAAAGCAAGCATGTCGTCATCACACTCAGTGATTTGTACGCAGGGGGCGTAGAGTCTGTTGTTAACCAGAATAAAGACCAAGGAATGTTTTAAAAACTGTACCTTAGCAGCCGGGTTTTTCAAGCTTGTCCGCTTAGCCTTATTGGCAGTCTTTGTTTCTTTGCCGCTATTATCCTGTTCAGCAGCCGGAATCGAGTCAGGCGAGCCTTCTTTGGGCACTGACAATCCTGGAGAGTTCCGTGACAACACCCCAGTAGTCCAACAAGTCGAACAGCCAGGGATACTAGTTGCCCAAAGCAGCAGCGCAGTCATCGACTACTCCAACTACCGCAATGGCTACATCTGCGCCAAGACCATGGTCGAAGGAAGGTTCAAAGTACTAGTTGACGCTCCTGATGGAGCGGTATATCAGTTCACCATCGATCAGCCAGGCCAGTACATAACGATCGGGCTGTCTCGGGGAAACGGGCATTACATAGCTGCTTTTTGGCAAAACACCACAGACAACCTCTACGCCTCGATGTTCGTCGTACAGCTCGATGTTGAGATCGAGAACCAGATGCTGCCATTCCTATACCCCAACCAATATGTCTTTTTCACTCCCGACGACCGGGCAGTAAGGCTTTCCCAGGAAGTAACCGAGGGAGCTACCAGCGAGATTGAGGCCATTGAGGCGATCTACCTCTGGTGTGTGATGAACTTGAGCTACGACTACAACAAAGCCCGTACCGTACAGCCCGGCTATCTGCCAGACAACAACGATACTCTAGACACGCTCAATGGAATCTGCTTCGACTACGCAGTCCTCTGTACTTCCATGATGCGCGCCCAGCGGATGCCGACCAGGATAGAGATCGGCTATATCGGCGATGTCTACCACGCCTGGCTTTCCATCTATACCAGCGAACATGGGATGATTCGCAAAGTGATCGTCTTCGACCCAGACACCTGGGTGCTTCTCGACCCAACGATGGACTCGTCTTCGAAGACCCCCCTAGGTTTAGGGCCCTTGTTCATTAAGCCTGAGGACTATCAACCGATGTTTTACTATTGAGCACCAGATGTTGTGAGAGGATTCTTTTAAGGGGATAAAACCATGTCTGACCAAAGCATAAATACCGCCAGTTTGAAAGTTATGCCACCTGACGAGCTCAGCGGTTTCTTTTATAACCTAGCGATGATCTTTAATTCTGGGATGCAGCTAACGGAAGGCTTTGAGCTGTTGAAAGCAGGCGCTAAGACTGATCGGGAGCAAAAGTTGATCTCGGCGCTTTTGCAGACCGCCCAAGACGGCAGCCGCATCTCTGATGCTTTCGAGCAGATTGGCGGCCTTCCCCAATATGCTTTGGCAATGCTGAAAGTGGCTGAACAGACCGGCCAAATGGTCGAGACCTGCGAGGCTTTGTCTGTCTATTACGACAAGCGCGACCGCTTGATGATCTCGATTCGCTCGGCGCTTATATATCCCTTGGCCATGATGTTTTTGATTTTTATCATCGTGGTCATGCTTCTAACGCAGGCCATGCCTTTGTTTGACCAAGTCTTGGCACAGTTCGGTTACGAAATGAGCGGCTTGGCTAATACATTCCTATCGGTCGGGTCATGGCTGAGGGGTGCAGCTTTTGGCATCTCGGTGACTGCTGTGCTATTGATCGCATTGGCCTTGTTGCTGCGCATCCTGCCTTTAGGGAAATCCTTTTTCAACTGGTTGTTTGAAAACAGCCCCGTAACCTCGGACCTTTCATTTAGGCTTTCTGTTCAACGCCTGATGCTAGGCATGGCAACCATGCTCAGAAGCGGCATGACGCCCCAAGTCAGCCTGACCTATATTGTCGACATGATAGATGACAGCCGGGTGAGGCGCCGGGTGCGCGCCCTCGAAAAAAACATCGGCGAGGGGGTCAGTTTTCAAAAAGCCCTAAGTGACAGCCAGCTGATCCCCAGCGAGAGCTTGTTGCTGGTAAACATCGGATTCCGCACAGGGTCGAATGCCGAGGCCTTTGACCACATCGCTGAAAGCCTGTCTTTGTCGACAGAAAGGCAGATGGTGTCGCTGGTATCTGCAATCGAGCCTACCTTGGTTGCCCTAATGACAATCCTCGTCGGCATCATCCTGCTTTCTGTGATGCTGCCCTTGCTCAGCGTCTTGTCAAGCATCTAACATGATTAAGGAGTTATATTAATGAGCCAACTTGAAGAAACACCAGACCAGGCAAACGGCGGCACAGGCCCTGGCGGCCAAGGCAAGCCTGCCTTTAGTGATGACAGTTTCGTCAAGACCCCTATCCCAGCCCATCTAGTGGTTGGTGGGCTTGTGCTATTGACCTTTATCTTCTTCCTCGTCTTCGGCTTGGAAGGCATGTCGGAGCGTATAGTGGAAAAACAAGCGGACTGGCTCGTCCAGACCGTCCAACGGTCGGCTATCGAGTGCTTTGTCATCGAGGGGCGTTTTCCCAGGACAGAAGAGGGCGTGGCTTACTTAAAGGCAAACTATGGCCTGCAAGTAGACGAGCAACGCTACATTGTCTACTACGAGTCGATGGGCGACAACCTACTGCCACAAGTAAAAGTGCTGATCATTACCCCCCGGGCGTTGCTGAACCGCATCCATGACTCGCTTGGCGTGTCGCCGACAAACAGTAGGCCACAAGACAGCTATATTGACAGTAAAGACTTCTGATTTGATATGCGACGACATTTCTATGACATAGTCTTCACGCTCGTCCTGTTCACGCTGTATACGACAGTGTCCTTGGTACTGGTCGATATCGGTGCCCATGTCTACCTGACAGCAAGCGATACTATGAACAGCAACTACGACCAGCGGACCAGTGTGCTCTATGTAGCCCAAAGAATCCGGCAAAACGACAGCTCCGGGCACATCCGCATTGACCAGATGGGGGGTAGCGACGCCATCGTCTTTACAGACGTCGTCAGCGGGAGCGTCTACGAGACCTGGATATATGTATCAGACGGCCAATTGCGCGAGCTGTTGATATCAGCCGGCACCGAGATAGACCCCGACTACGGACAAGCCATTATGCCTATGCAGTCCATGGTTATCAACCAATACGACCGGGCGTCTGGCTTGCTCACCATCACTTTCACCATGGCTGACGGCAAGACCAGCCAAATCGATATCTATGTCAAGAGCAGCGAGTTATAGGGGTATTTGTAAATGACCAGGTTATTTGACGGCGGTTCGGCTTTTGGCCCCAACAATAGTGGGGCGCTCGGCTCGTCTGGCACAGACGAGGCGCGGGGCTACCATAGTTCGGCAAACGATCCGGCCAGCGGCCCGTCCGACGTCGAGACGCTGGGCGAGTCTGGCCTTAGCCACCTCCAAGCAGCCGAAGTCCAATCAGCGTCACGCGCTTTTTTCTTGGAGCTGGTTGGCAACTTGGTTGTTTGCTTCGTCAGCGTACTGGTATGCCTTCAGGTGTTTGCCTCTGCCCAGGTCACTCTGGATAAAAGCCGGGCGATGTCTGAGCTAGGCATAGTCTCCATGAACCTCGTAGAGAACTGGAAGTCCGGCTGCGAGCTTGACGAGCTCAGCCAGCATTTTGGCGGAAGCGTGCAAGACAACTCCCTAGAGATGCTTTTCGACCGCAACTTCCAGCTGACCGACAATAGGAATGCAGCCCGCTACATAATGGTCTTCACGGTCCAAGCAGGCCAGGGCGGGCCAGACACGGCAACCGTCGAACTCTTCTTCGGCGACGAGGTGCTCTACACATGGGCAGCTGGCCGAAACGTCCCCGTTACCAAAGAAGGCCAATGATGGCCAGGCTTGCCTATAAGTCGAGTATCGGTGTCGGGGTGAGCACTATCGTAACGATTTTCATGGTGCTGCTGATGACGACGTTCTCCATGCTGACCTTGGCCTCGGCTAAATTCGACTACAATCTGTCGAGGCTCACCAATCAGGCTACTGGCGACTATTACGCTGCCGACTGCCAAGCCTGCCAGTGGCTGGCTGAAGTACAGTCCATAGTCGACGAACAGCCGCCAGGCCAATGGATTGACAGCATTGGGTCCTTAAACCCTGATACCCGGGTCGACCAGCAGACAGATAACCAAGCGATCGTTGTCTATACCAGTTTTCGCATCGACAGCAAACGGTTTTTGGATGTAAGCATCAGTATCGACGGCACGGGCCGCATACAAATCATCGACTGGATAAGCAAGACCCGTTTTGATCCGACGAATACGGAGTAGGAGCCTTTATGCCAGTTCTCGATATTCTCAGCAAACTAGTAAATGAAAAGGCCACCGATGTGTTTTTTATTGCCGGCCGCCCAGTAAGCTACAAGCTGGGAGGCTTGATCACAGCCCTAGACGATGAACGGCTAGGGCCAGAGGAAAGCCAGCTTTACGTACAGCAGATCTACCGATTGGCCAGTAACCGGCCAATCGACAAGCTTATGGAGAAGGGCGACGACGATTTTAGCTTTGCCATCAACGGCGTTTCCCGCTTCAGGGTCAATGCCTACAAGCAAAGGGGTTCTTTGGCTGCAGTGATCAGGGTGGTCCCCTTCGAGCTGCCAGACGCCAAGGTGATGAACATCCCAAAGTCCATCGAGGACCTGGCCGACCTGCGTTATGGCCTGGTCTTGGTCTCTGGCCCAGCGGGCAGCGGCAAGTCGACGACCTTGGCCACTATCATCGACCGGATCAACCGGACCCGTAACGCTCACATCGTCACCCTGGAAAACCCCATCGAGTTCCTGCATCGCCATCAGATGTCGATTGTCAGCCAAAGGGAGGTACAAATCGACACCGAGGACTATGCCTCCGCCTTACGGGCTGCGATGCGCCAATCGCCAAATGTGATATTGATCGGCGAACTGCGCGACGCAGAGACCATATCCATCGCCCTGGATGCTGCTGAGACAGGGCACCTGGTTTTATCCACAGTCCATACTTTGGGAGCAGTGAACGCCGTGGACCGTATACTGCACAGCTTTGACCCGCTCCAACTGGCACAGGCCAGGATGCAGCTATCGATGGTTTTGGAATGTGTAGTGTCCCAGCAGCTGATCCAAAGGGTCAGCGGGGGAGTGATTCCGGCTTTCGAGATCATGCACTCGACGACGGCGGTACGCAACCTGATCAGGGAGGGGCGTACCCATCAGCTCTCCCAGGTCATCGAAACCAGCGGCGACGTGGGGATGCAGAGCATGGACAGCGATGTTTTGAAGCTTTTCCAAGAGGGGACGATCAGTTCTTTCGAGATGTTCCATCATGCCCTAGAGCCGGAGAACCTGGCCAGGATCACCAAGCTGGACATACATCAAAAACCGAACGAATAGGCTGTTTATACAAAAAAGGAGAAAAACATGCTGACAAACGAGGTTATTGAGACGATTATGGTCAAACGGCGGAGCTTTAAGCTATTTGACGGCAAGCCGCTAAGCGACGAGGTTATCGAGACGATTCTGGAGTGCGGAAAGATCGCCCCGACCGGGATGAACCGCCAGCCTTGGCATTTTACCGTGGTCAAGACTGCCGAGGCGATGGCCGAGCTGGGAGCCGACCTTTTAGCCATGCAGGCCAAGCGGGCAGGAGCAGGCCAGGCTGGCAATGCGTCCACAGAGCCGAGAATGACCGCCAGCGAGCGGACCCGGAATGCGCCCTTGATGATTATCGCCTCAGGCGACGAGAACGAGATGTGTGCGCATATCGACACTCCTTTGGCTATGGAGAACATGCTTTTGGCCGCGGCCTCGCTGGGAGTGGACTCTGGCTGGGACTTTTCAGTGAACAGGGATTTCTTCGAAGGCACCGACGGCCCGGCAAACAAGGCAAAGTACCAGATACCCGAGGGTTACAAAGCCTATTGTGCCTGCTATTTCGGCTATCGGGACGCCAGCCAAGCTATACGTGACAGAGGCCCCAGGCGTGAGGGAACCGTAACAGTTCTCTAACAGCCAATTGATTGGTTGCAAAACAGGTTATTTCGAATATTATTTGACAGCACTTTGTTCGATAAGACGAAGTTTTATTGAGTCGGAGCGGCATGCCTGCTATTATTCAGTAAAGTCCTTGACCTAAAGGTTGGTAAGTATATGGATCCTGAAGCGCAGGTAGAACCTGTCGTCAACCCGATAGAGATGATCTATTCGGTTTTGAAAGACTGTATTGGCCAGACGTTGAAAGTCCGAGCGAACCTGGGGCGTTCCAAGATATCTGAATATGAAGGGGTGGTAACCGAGGTCCACGACCAGCTTTTCGTGGTCGAAGTCAAGCGCAAGCGTGGCAGCGTCGAGCGCAAGTCGTACCAGTATGTCGACGTCTTGACCGGCAACGTAGTATTGATGTTCGCTGACGGCGACGAGCCGCTCTTCCCTCAGCCTTTTGTGACCATAGTATAAAACGCTCTCCAAAATTTGAAATAGGCCTTGTTGGTCGTAGGCTTTCGATCAACAAGGCTTGTTTAACCTGCCAATAAAACAGACGCCCCCTTGCCAAACTGTTTTTTGCCTGCGGCTTGTTCGAGTCTGTCTTATAGGTCGGCTTATGAGAAAATACATACCAGCCCAGACGGCATCATGTTCCGAACCTGGTCAGGTCCTGACAGAAGCAGCCATAAGGGACCGCTGATGAGCGTCTGGGCCGCTATGTATCTTCTCGTTGATCACGTTTGAATCTTCAAGTCAATAAATGAGTGAGGGAATAATGTCGGTTATCGACTTTTTATTAGAGTTGCTGCGTGATCCGAGGTCGTTTATCGCTGACTGGATAAGCCAGTTAGGCCCGGTATGGGCCTATGCGCCCTTGGCGGTAATCATCTTTTTAGAGACCGGCCTAGTCTTTATGCCTTTCTTGCCTGGAGACTCCATACTTTTTGCGGCAGGTGTCTTTGCCACTCCTGGCGGAGGCCTGAATATCTATGTGCTGATCATCGTTTGTGCCTTGGCTGCTATCCTGGGAGACACCTCCAACTACTGGATAGGCCGAAAGCTAGGATCGGCCATTATTGCCTCTGGCAAAGTCAAGTCACTGACACCGCAACGGATGGACCAGACACAGGCCATGCTGGACAAGTACGGCTCACTGGCTGTCGTTTTAGCCCGCTTCTTTCCCTTCATCCGCACTTTTGCGCCGTTCTTGGCAGGTTTTGGGCACATGCGCTACAGCCATTTCATGACGTTCAACGCCATCGGCGGATCGCTTTGGGTAAGCCTTTTTACGCTCTTAGGCTATTTTTTCGGTGGGATCCCCTTCGTCCAGGCACACTTCGAGTGGGTAGTCATCGCCATTGTGGTGATAAGCTTGATACCGACACTGGTAGGCTTGGTCAGAGTCAGGTTGAACAAAAAGCAAGACAAGTAAGGTGAGAGTAAAAATATGGACGTAAGAGACCAGAGGGCAAGCCTCTCGCTGTTTAGGAAGTACCGGCCTGAGACATTTGCCCAGTTTGTCGGACAAGAGCACATCGCTGGTACTTTGTTGAGGGCGATTGCCACTAACAACACTGCAGACGCCTACCTTTTCAGCGGGCCGCGGGGAACAGGCAAGACATCCACCGCCCGCCTATTGGCCAAGGCCTTGCTTTGTGAGCATCCCACAGAAGGCGAGCCTGACGACGCCTGCGAGCAGTGCCTCGAGATATCGGCGGGAATCCACCCCGACGTCTACGAGCTTGACGCAGCCTCGAGGACCGGGGTCGAGAACGTCCGCGACGAGATCATCAGCCGCCTGGCTTTCGCGCCTATCCGCGGCCGCTTCAAGATCTATATCATCGACGAGGTGCATATGCTCTCAACGGCGGCCTTCAACGCCCTGCTCAAAACCCTAGAAGAGCCGCCGGCACACATTAAGTTCGTACTGTGCACTACCGATCCCGGCAAGGTCCCACAGACTATCCAGTCCCGTTGCATGCGCTTCGACTTCCATCGTTTCAGCATTGACGAGATCGTCGACAACCTTGCGCGCGTCTGTCAGGCCGAAGGCTTTACTGTCGAAGAGGCGGCGCTTGCCCTGATTGCCGCCCATGCCAACGGGGGGATGCGCGACGCATTGGTCGCCTTGGAGCAGGTCGCGGTCTTCAACCAGGGCCATATCGGCATCGAGGCGACTGAAAGCATGTTAGGACAGGTTCGCCCTGAGCAGCTCTCGACGATCGTCGACTACATCGCCAGGCGTGATATCCAGGCTTGCTTTGCCTGGGTTGCCGACATCGTGCACGACGGCTTGGACATCGCCTCGTTCACACGCGAGTTGACCCGCTATCTTAGAAACCTCTACGTCGCAAGCGTCCTTCCGTCCGACTCTGCCTCCCTAGCTACCTGGGCATATGGGGAGAAACCCTTGTCCGACCTGCAAAAGGAGGCTTCTGCTTTTGCCTCAAGCGACCGCTTGGCTGCCTGCTTGGGCGCAATCGCCGACTTGGGCGGGCAGCTGAAAGGAACGACAGACGACCGCTTGGCTCTGGAGATGGCCTTGATCCGGATGGCCCGCCCTGAGACAGACTTGACTATCGAGTCGCTGGCTGGACGGGTCAGCGAGCTAGAGGCAGGCCTGGCTGGCTTAAAAGAAGGCAACGCTGCACTAGACGAGACACCGTTGGACATAGTAGACGATATCAGCCTGCCCGAAGACGAGGATATGAATGAGCTCCCAGACCATGGCCCGGACGAGGACGGGCAAGGAAGCATAGCCTCAAACGAGCCCCCCTCTTACAGCTTGTCGACCTCGGCTGATGCTGCCCGCCTTTGGTCGGCAGTCGTCAGTGCCATGCAGAGGAGCAAAGAGAACCGTTTGGTCGACCTGGTCAAGAACGCCCGTGCCAGCCTGGACACCGACGCTGCTGGTATCCTGCTCGCCCTGCCTGAGTCCGATGCCTACTCGTTTCGGCTGTTAAACGAGGCCAGCGACCGTAAGACGATCAGCAGGTATATCGAAGAGGTCTATGGCGGGAAGCTTGGCCTGTTTTTACAGTTGGGCTACTTGAGGCAAGAGCCCAGCCCTAGTCCAGAAACAGTGACTGCCGAAGAGGACCTGAGCATAACAGGCCAAAGCCAAAGCGACGAAGCTCTAAGCCCTGCCCTGCCTGAGGAAGGGGACGAGGGCTTCTCCACATTTATAGACGATGCGGACGAAGAAGGCGAGCCAAAAGGCAAAAGGCCCGAGGACTACCTTTTGTCCACCTTTGGCGACCAGGTCGAATTCGAATATATTGATAGTGAGATAGATCAAAGCAATAATATTGACAAACAAGCCTATGAGGACAAGACCCTGACCATGCTCGAGGACCAAGAGGCTTGAAAGCCGGCTTGGCTTTAGCTGTAGGGCGAAGGAGTTACTTATGGACATGCGCAAAATGATGAAGGAAGCGCAGAAAATGCAAAAAGAGATGGAGAAGGCCCAAGACGAGATTGCCCTCCTGACTGCCGAGGCATCATCGGGCGGCGGGATAGTGAAGGCGGTCGCCCAGGGCGAGGGGCTGCTGACGTCGATCACGATCGATCCTGCAGCGCTCGACGGCGGCGACGTGGAGATGCTGGAGGACATGGTGCTGGCGGCTGCCAACGATGCCTTGCGCAAAGTTGCCGAGCTTGCCAATATCCGGATGTCGGCCGTCACCGGCGGCTTGAACATACCAGGCCTCTAGGGCTGGCCAGGCTTCTTTAGAAGGGATCGACCATGCCGCAGTCCCAAGTGCAACAGATCCAGAGGCTCTTAGACGAGTTTGAGCGCCTGCCGGGCATTGGGCCCAAATCGGCCCAGAGGATCGTCTATTGGCTGTTAAACAGCGACGACGACAACTCGAGGCGCTTGGCCTCGGCTATTACGGAAGTCAAGTCCAGCGTCCACTTCTGTAGCCGTTGTTTTAACTATGCAGACAGCCAGCTATGCCCGGTCTGCGCAGACTTGGGCCGCGACCAGACGATCATTGCCGTCGTCAGCGAGCCTAGGGACATTGTGGCTATTGAGAAAACCGCGACCTTTCGCGGGCTTTACCACGTCTTGGGCGGCGCCTTGTCCCCAATGGACGGGATCGGCGTCGAGCAGCTGACTATCAGGGAGCTGATGGCGCGCCTCAGCGACCCTGGCATCATCGAGGTTATCCTTGCCACGAACCCCAACGTCGAAGGGGAGACGACCGCTGGTTATCTGGCTCGGCAGATCAAGCCTCTAGGCATCAAAACGACTCGTTTGGCAAGCGGCTTGCCGGTTGGCGGCGACTTGGAATTCGCCGACGAGGTTACCTTGGGCAGGGCGATCGAGGACCGTCACGAGTTGTAGTCGAGCCAGCCAGCCAAGCCGCTGGACTCGATCAGCTTTGTCAAGGGCCAACCGATCCCATAAACGACCAAGGCCTCTCCGATGCCCACACAGACCACCCCGAAGACATACATATTGATATAGGCCCCGCTGATGTCGATGTCGGTAAAGGGGATTGTATAAAAACCGAGCGCGGCTAGGATGAAAGGCAGGTAGGCCGGGACGATCAAGGCGTTTGCCACCACTGGCCCGGCCAAGGCAATGACCCTCCTTTCCCGGTAGCTTTCGTGGAAATGCCACATCCAGATCGCTCCGCACATACTGGCCAAGCTGCCAAAGCAGACATCGAACAAGCCGGCGAGCCCGGTGCCGTTGGCCGCTAAGCTAAAGAGGTTGGCCAGCAGGCAGCCGATTGTCAGTCCAGGGATCGCAGTCGGGGTGAAGAGGGCCAAGACGCAGAGCGCTTCGGAGATACGGAATTGCACCGGCCCCCAGGAAAGCCCTTGCAAGAGGGTCATAGTTAGAATCGAAAGCGAGGCATAGAGGGCGGCAATCAGGCTGATGCGGGCGATGTTTCGATTATTTAGCGGTAGTTTTTGCATTGTCCCAGTATGCCAGAACCGTCTGGCAGGCCTGCCTACCGTTTTGTGAAAACATGGGTTTCTCCCTATAAAAAAGCTTTATGGGGAGAAGGTTTTTGTCGGAAGCCTTTCTCCAAGACTGCACAAAAAATTGATTGTTTAGTACAAAATCAACAAGAATTTCACTTTTTTCATGAAAAAACTGTGAAAAAAGTAACGTTTTTGACTGTTTGATCTATTACGTTCTGAAGGTATATCGCTATTCTGCTAAACTATATGCGCAAGGGTTTAACCTAACGTTAATCAACCAGGGACAGTAACAAGGTGCTTGTCAGCTGGTTGCAAACGGGGAAGGGTGACCTTGTGTAGGGAGGGGGAGTACCTCTCGCTTCTCCTCCCTTTAATGAATAATCATTTAAATTTCAAAATGTTATCTATTTAAGAAACAATCGAGTATGATGGATGCTCAAAGCTTTTTAAGTTGATATTTTTTTTTTTTTGGATGGGAGAGCTTTGGGAAATTTCGCTTACGCGGTGCTCAGTATCGTTTGTTTTGTCCCAGCGATCGTCGTGCATGAAATTGCGCATGGCTTTGCGGCTTACAAGATGGGGGACACTACTGCAAAAGACGCCAAACGCCTAACACTTAACCCGCTTAGGCATATCGACCCCTTCGGAACGGTGATCCTGCCTTTGCTGCTTGCGGTTGTCGGGCTTCCTGTCTTTGGCTTTGCCAAGCCGGTCCCATACAACCCGAACCGCTTGAAGAATAAAAAGGCAGGGGAACTGGTTATTGGCTTGGCCGGCCCCTGTTCGAACCTGCTGATGGCCCTGGCGGCTGCTTTGGTCGGTTATGCGATTACCCTGATCCCGCATTGGTCTTCAGCGATCGTGCTGATATATTCGATGGTCTATTACTTCGCCTTGATCAATTTGTGCCTTTTGTTCTTCAACCTACTGCCTATCCCGCCGCTGGACGGGTCAAGCATTATCGTGCCGCTTTTGCCGGAGAAGTCCCTGCCGACCTGGTACAGGATCCAACGGCAAGCCTTGCCTGTCCTCATCATACTGGTAGTCGGGCTGCCTTACCTAACGGGCATCATCGGTTACAGTTTCAATCCCTTGCAGTCATACATCCAGTTCACTGCGGGCAACCTGGTCGACTTTCTATTCAGCTTTTGAGATTGAGCGCTTGTAGCTGGGCTTGGTGCAGGCCGGGCTTGCTGCTTATTTAGTGCCTTGCGACAGGGAAAGCCTGCTTAACTGAAGATGTGTATCTGTTAGAATGCTTGATGAGTTTTGCAGCAGACGGACGGATTGGACAGACAATGAGAAAAACCCTCTTAACCGGCGACCGGCCGACAGGCCAGCTTCATGTTGGGCATTATGTAGGATCATTAAAAAACCGCGTCATGATGCAGGAAAGCGGCGACTATGACTGCTTTATCCTCTTAGCCGACGTGCAGGCATTGACTGACAACTTCCAAACGCCGCAAAAAGTCCGCGAAAGCATTTTCGAAGTAGCCCTAGACTACCTTGCTGTAGGGCTTGACCCTAATAGGACAACGATCTGCATCCAATCACTGATACCGGCTTTGCCTGAGCTGACCATATACTTTCTCAACTTGGTGACTGTAGCCCGCTTGGAGCGCAACCCAACCGTGAAAACCGAGATAGCGCAAAAAGGCTTCGAGAAGTCTGTTCCAGCCGGCTTTCTTTGCTATCCCGTCAGCCAAGCTGCCGATATCTTGTTTTGCAAGGCCGATGTCGTTCCGGTAGGGGTCGACCAGTTGCCGATGATCGAGCAGACACGCGAGATCGTGAGGAGCTTCAATAACTACTACGGTGACGTTTTCAACGAGCCTGAGGGGCTTATCCCAGAAAACGACATCGAGCAGCGCTTGCCTGGCATCACTGGAAACGACACCAAAATGAGCAAGTCTTTAGGAAATGCCATCTACTTGGCCGATGACGAACAGACACTGCGGGCCAAGATACGCCAGATGTACACTGACCCACAGCACCTTCGGGTCGAAGACCCCGGAAACATCGAGGGAAACACCGTGTTTACCTATCTTGACGTCTTTGCCTCCGATAAAGGCGAGGTCAGCCGCTTGAAAGAGCACTACCAGCAAGGCGGTCTGGGCGATGTCAAGGTCAAGGACTACCTTTTCGAAGTCATGAATGCGCACTTCAAGCCGATTCGTGAACGGCGAAGCGAGTTCCAAAAAGACCCTGGCTATGTGATGGATATTTTAAAAAGTGGGACCGAGAAAGCCAATGAAGTAGCATCGCTTACCTTAGCCGAGGTTAGGAAAGCGATGAAGATCGATTATTTCTAAAAGCCTGTGGTCTGACTATTGGGCATTACGAACGGATAGGACTTGTCTTACAAAATCAGCTTGGAGTCATTCGAGGGGCCTTTTGACCTGCTGTTGGCTTTAGTCAGCGAGCAGAAGATCGATATCGGGAAGATCTCGGTTGCCGATATCGCCGACCAATACCTGGCACATATCGAAGGCATCCGTGACTTTGACATGGACGTAGCCAGTGACTTTCTGGTAGTTGCCGCCACCCTGTTGGCTATAAAGACAGAGGCCTTGTTGCCCGAATCAGCCAGCTCGTTTACCGACGACATCGAAGAGTACAGCCCCGAAGAGGCCCGCGACCTCTTAGTCAGCCGCCTCTTGGTCTACAAGCAGTTCAAGAATGCAGCTGCCGCATTAAGCTCTAGACTGGAAAGCGAAGGGCGCATGCATGCCCGTCAAGTGGGCCTGGAAAGCGAGTTCGTCGGGCTGTTGCCTGACTACCTAGAGGGTGTCAGCCTTCAGTCGTTGGCCGTGATCTGTGCCGATTTGGCTGCCCGGCGGGAAGTCTTTCTGCTCGAGGCCGAGCATATCGTCGCCCATCCGATGGAGATCGAGGACGTCTTGGCGTCTATTGTGGACCGTCTGAAAAGCCAGCGGACTGTCAGCTTTTCAGAATTGGTAGACGACGACCCTCGTCCTGACCTGGTCGTGGCAAGCTTCCTCAGCCTTCTAGAGCTCTACCATCGGGGAATGATCGACCTTTCGCAAAGCGAGGCATGGGGCGACATCGACATAGCCTTCAAAGACGAGGCAGACTGGCAACCGGCAGTAAATGCAGCCGTCGACTTAGAGCCGATCGATGTCTACCTGCAACAAATAGACAATGACTGACTTTATAATAAAGCCTAGGCAATGCCCAATGATATAGGCAGCCAGCATGTTACCGACTGTCAAACGGAGTTAAGGATGACCGACCAAGCAAACGGCTTGCCAAGCAGTGCAAGCCCTGACCATAAGCCCTTCATCGTAAACCTCGAAGCTGCTGTAGAGGCCTTGCTGTTTGTCTCCGACGAGCCGGTCAGCGCGCTGGCTTTTGCCCGGATCCTAGACCGCAGCCCGTCTGAGGTCGACGAGGCCTTAAGCAACCTGGCCACCCGTCTCGAGGAAGAAGAGCGCGGTATCCAGCTGCGCGAGGTAGCTGGTGGTTGGCGGCTGTACACCCATCCCGCCTTCCACGAACTGATCGAGGACTATGTGCTGAGCTGGGACACCCGGGCCCTCTCCCAGGCAGCGTTGGAGACCTTGGCAGTGATTGCCTACCACCAGCCCTGCACTCGCCAAACCATTAACGGGGTGCGCGGAGTCAGCTCCGAAAGCGTGGTCTTATCCCTAATCGAAAAAGGACTGGTCCGTGAGGCCGGACGCGACCAGGGCCCTGGATCGGCCATCCTTTATGCCACGACCCGTACTTTTCTGGAGAAGTTCGGGTTAAAAAACCTTAAAGACTTGCCGCCTTTGGCTGACTTTGCACCTGACGAGGCTAGCCGCGAGTACATCAAGGCCCGCTTGTCCAGCTCCGGGGCCGACATCGGCGAGGCCGAGGCCGACGACATGGCCGAGCCTCAAGCGATTCCGCTGGTCTTCGACGACGACGACCTGATTGAGCCCTGAGCTCGAGCAACAATGCCCGACCTTACGCCCATGCGGCTGCATAAGTTCTTGGCGCGGGCCGGCGTGGCTTCGCGACGTGCGGCTGAAAGCCTGATTAGCAGCGGGCATGTGAAGGTCAACCAGCAAGTCGTGACAAGTCTCGGGTATAAGGTCGATCCAGGCACCGACGAGGTCAGGGTCGATGGGCGGCTGGTCGAATTGATACTTATACATAGCTATATAATGCTGAACAAGCCGGCAGGATACTTGACTACGATGGACGACCCGCAAGGCCGTTTGACCGTGCGCGAGCTGATTCCGCAAGACGAGGTCAAAGGCCTGTTCCCGGTTGGCCGCTTGGACCTCGACACCCACGGCCTCTTGCTTTTCATGACCGACGGCGAACTGGCCAACTGCCTCTTGCACCCGCGAGGGCAGGTGAAGAAACGTTATCGGGTAGTTGCCGATGGCCTTTTTGGGGAGAAGCCCGCAGCTGCACTACGCAGCGGTGTGGAGCTTAGCGACGGGATCACGCTGCCAGCTGAAATCGAGATAGGCGAGGTGTCAGAAAAGCAGCTCAGCCCCCGCCAGAAGCTAAGGCTGGCAGAGGACAAGGGCTTTTCTAAATGGCAGACCGAGGTTTTCTGTACCATCACCGAGGGGCGCAAGCGCCAAGTGAAGAGGATGTTCATGCATGTCGGGCACCCTGTGTTGGAGCTGTCGCGCGAGGCATTCGGGCCTTTGGTAATCGGGGACTTGCCTCTCGGCAGTTGGCGGTACCTGACTGACGAGGAGCTAGAGGCTTTGAAAAGGGACTGTGGCTACCCGGTCTGATTTATAATAGTTATATAGCAAAGATAATATAGTATGTTATTTAAGGCTAAGTGCTCCAGAATTGCGTTAGGGTACAATTTTTCCATTGCTTAAAAGAGTGCCATTTTGCAAAATCCCTGGTCAGAAATTTGTCTATCCTGAGTAACATAAATTTGTACCCGAATTTACCCCCGGAAAACTGTTGTAAATTCGCAAACTCATCGCACCACTAATCGCACATATCCGGACTAATCGCACAATGGTGCGTTAAGTTTGGACANGNG
>WRNE01000002.1 GCA_009776725.1 Coriobacteriia bacterium | reverse complement strand
CTTGAAGCTTAATACTCCCGAAAAGGAAAATAGTATTAAATAGGTATAAATAGAATCATATAAAATATATATAGCATACTCATCTTGAATTCATCTAGAACATGATGCATACTGATGGACTACAATGATGGACAGTAGTCCGTGATCTGTATTCTCTGTTATTTGTATGGGGCATAAAAGGAGGCAAAGATGGGGATAAAGAGAAAAAAGTCACTGTCGCTTATTTTAACTATTGGCCTGATATTAAGTGCCTTGGCGATATTGCCAAGCACGGCTTTTGCCGATCCTCCGGGATTAAACGACTACAACCTTGGTGATATCGCCTTTGTCAACAATCTGATCGACGACAACAGTCTAAGCTGGGCGAAGTGGAACGATGACGAGCCCAACCAACCAAGTAGCTGGGATGCGTATATCCATTGGGCTGACGGGAGTGGGGATGATTACCCGTATCGCATCCACGAGCTATCGCTTAATGGTCTAGGATTGACAGCCCTCAATAACCTGCCTGGCGACCTAGTGAATCTGTATTGCAGCCAAAACAACCTGACTGCTCTGCCAGACCTTCCAGGAGGCCTGCTCAGGTTCACATGTGCCAACAACCAATTGGTCGCACTGACCGACATACCCAGCACCTTGCTGCTATTGGATGTCGAGGACAACATGTTAACGGGTCTGCCTCCTCTACCGGGCGGCCTACAGTACTTGTACTGTGCGAGCAACCAGTTACCGGCTTTGACGGTATTACCGGGAGGCTTGATCGAGTTAAGCTGTGGCAACAACCTACTGACAGCGCTGCCGGGCCTGCCGACCACTTTAGACAAGCTCTTATGTGCAAACAACCAGCTGGCAACCTTGCCGACCTTGCCGAGCCTGACCTTGCTGGAATGTAACGACAACCTTCTGACAGCGTTGCCGACACTACCAGGGTCTTTAAATGTCTTGAACTGCAACAGCAACAGCCTTACCGATCTGCCGACGCTGACTGATGATATTACGTTCTTGGACTGTGGCGGCAACTCGTTGACCGGCCTACCGGTGTTGCCTGGCTATCTTGACACTTTGATATGCTCCGGCAATGATCTGCCAGGTTTGCCGACCTTGCCCGGAACACTGACTTACCTAGACTGCAGTAACAATATTCTAGCGGGGATACAAGACCCACTGCCTGGCGGCTTGGTCTACCTAGACTGCAGTTCCAATGAATTGACAGGAATCCCGGTTCCTTTGCCCTCAGGCATCGAGAGCCTCAATATTTCAGATAACCTTCTAACAGCGCAGCCATTGCCCTTGCCAAACGCTTTGAGGTTCTTTGACTGCAGTGACAACCAAATCAGCTCGATCGATATCTCTAATTGTCCCAATCTGGCAATCGTTAGGTCAATAAACAACCTGTTGGTTTCGGTGGTCCTCTCGGATACTCTGACTGTCAAAGCGGCATCGGTTGGCGATGGGAATGCCTATATCGTCTATTTCGAGAAAGAGGCCGGCAGCGACGGCTATTGGTTTGCTTTTGTGCCTTTTGCCGCCTCAGGGGCAGACTTCCTGTCCTGGGACTATGAGGACGAGGCCTTCTTCTCAACAGAGCCTGACAATAATGACCCTGAAATCCTTTGGGCATTTATCGTTACGGTTGACTACAGGACTCCAGAAGAAACCATAGTCACAGCAAACTTTAGCCTGCCACAAGGAGAGCCCGGCAATAACGGTGTGCCGACAGGCGACCTCAGGGGCATTGTTGGCGGTGCGCTGGCATTGTCTGTAGCCTTGCTAGGCTTGGGTACGCTAATTGTGCGTAGACGCCAGACGCGGAGCACCGACTAATAGCTTAAATCTCTTCAACAAATGCATAGGGCTGGTCTTTGACCAGCCCTTTCCTTAGCAATAAGCAGATAATTGCCTATAAAAAAAGCGCGGACTTCTCCAGATAAAACACCTGGATCAAAAGGCAGTGTTATCGCCTTGGAGGTTAATAGCTTTGCGTCGCTCACTAATGAAAGACGGGTACCTTATGTCGAATATGAGGGCTGGATTTTGCGAACAATACAAGAGAGGGTGAAATTGATGGCAAAATAGAGGATGCAGGCAAAGCCGCAAAGCACGAATACGTCCGACATGTTCTGGGTGGAAAAGCCGGTATACAGGGTAGCGCTTTGGATCATCTTAAACGTCCTGCCCATCAATTCGGCAATTGCGATATTAGCAATATATGAGGTATCTTTGATAGTTGTAATAATCTGGCTGAGCAGGGTGGGGACGATATTCTTAAACGTCTGGGGCAAGACGATCAACACAAGGGTCATGGCAGTCCCAAATCCTTGTGAGTAGGCAGCTTCGAACTGGCCTTTGCTGATCGAGTTCAGCCCGCCGCGGACGATTTCGGCGATAACCGAAGAGGTGAAGAGGACCAAGGCAAGAATCGCTTTGAACAGCACGGCCATTTCTGTGCGCGAGAGTCCAAAGAACTTGGCAAAGGAGATCGAGACCTCGATGGACGGAAAGAACACCAAGCCAATGAACAGCCAGAGCATGAGCGGGGTGTTCCTGAACACCTCCACATAGGCCGTCGAGACCCATTTCAAGACGACGATCGGCCCTTCGGTACAATAATTCCTCATGACAGCTAAAAAAGTGCCAATGACAATGCCGAAGACTACTGCAAAGAACGCTATTGCAAGCGAAAACCCCAGACCTTTTATGAGGTAGATGAACACGTTTTCATTTGTGATCATCTGCAGGCTTCCGTGCAGCTCGTCCATTTTTAACCAGCTCCGCTCAAGTCGTTGGTGCCACGTCGCGCGTCTTTAGACGGTTCTCCCAGCGAGCGGCAAGCGAAGACAGGGGAAAGCAGATCATAAAGAATATGATGCCGCTAACAATATAAGCCTGTCCCGCAGCCGCTCCAGTGCCCTCGCCGACAGCGAAGGCGTTGGTTCTAGAAATCAAGTCAACAGCTCCACCCACCAAGAACATGCAGGAGGTGTTTTTGATCAGGTTTACCACCTGGTTTACCATAGGAGGCAATATGATCTTGATGGTTTGCGGCAAGATGATATAAAGCATCCCTGACACATGCGTAAAGCCCTGTGAATAGGCAGCATCGGACTGTCCGAAGGGTATGGACTGAATGCCTGCACGAAAAACCTCTGCCATATAGGCGCCATGGTAGATGCCTAATGTCACGATCCCACAGAACAAAGGCGTAAAGCCCCTGACGCCTGAGAACGTCACAGCGTAGAAAAGAAACATCGCTTGCAACATGACAGGAGTGTTTTGCATAAACTCAACATAGACCCGGGAGATGACACTCAAGCTTTTCTTGCCTGATGTCGATAACAGCCCGAACAACACTCCGATCGTGAGGGCTAAAACCAAGGCAAAGAAAGCCATGACCAGAGTGGAGGCTATCCCATCCAGAAAAGCCTGTCTGTGCGTCCATACCAGTAACCATTTGTTACGGTCTAACAAGTACTGTCACCGCCTAGGGTTTAAGTGTGCCGTGCTTTTGCCAAATACTTAAAAATCATAACTGTTAATGACTGGGTACAATGCCTGCCTAAAGCAAAACACATGCAAGAGCCACTACTAGTCCAAACCGTATTTCTTGACTAAAGCATCGATGGTGCCGTCGTTTAACCAGCTCACGATCAACGAATCGATGTCCGCTGAAAGGTCAGAGCCTTTTCTGGTTGCTACACCATATTGTTGGGGCGAGAATGACTCTTCGATATATGAGCGTGAATCAGTCATATAAAACGCAAGAATCGACTTATCGACACAAAAAGCATCAACGGTGCCGGCAGCCAGGGCATTGGAAATAGCCGGATAGTCGCCGAACTGCTCAAAAGTCACACCAGCCTGCGAGAAGGAGGAAATGTCGAAGTCTGCCGAGGAGGCAGGTATTTCATAGTCTGGGAAAAGTCCTTCTTTCGCCATTGCGTTGGCGAGTGCAAATGCTGAGGTGGATCCTGTTGATACACCAATCTTCTTGCCCACTAGGTCCGATAGGTTCTTTATACCGCTTGCGTTCTCCACTAGAACCGTTACTGCGTCAGTGTAGTAAGCAGTCGAAAAATCCCAATTATTCTTTCTTTCTTCAGTGATTGTGAATGTTGCCAGCACGCAATCCAAGTCTCCAGAGTCAAGGAGCTCGGTCCTCGTAGCGGCGGTAACCGCTGTGAACTCGACACTGTCATAACCAAGCTTATCAGCGATCATATTGGCAAGCTCGATCTCCATTCCAGTGTATTCGTTTGTGGCTGGATCCCTGAATCCAAACCCGATGACATCGCTTTTCACTCCGACTTTCAGTGTCCCTTTTGTAACCTCCTCATCGTCATTGCTAGAGGTTCCGCAGCCAGCTACTGGAAGGGCCATCGAAAAAACCAATAATAAAAGCAGTGCAATCGTTTGTGTCTTCTTTAACCTCATAATTGACTTTCACTTCCTTTCTTTCCTTCTCCTTTTTTTCTAACGAATGATTTTGCTAAGAAACAGCTTAAGCCGTTCATGCCGAGGGTTAGTGAAGAAATGCTCCGGAGTGCCTTCTTCCAGGAGGATCCCTTCGTCCAAAAAAACTATCCGGTCAGCGACTTTTCGGGCAAAGCCCATCTCATGTGTCACAACAACCATGGTCAAGTTGTTTTCCTTTGACAGCTCCACCATGACATCGAGAACGCCTTGAATCATTTCAGGGTCAAGAGAGGAGGTAGGCTCGTCAAAGAAAATAATCTTGTTATTCATGGTCAAAGCACGGGCAATGGCGACACGTTGTTGCTGTCCGCCTGACAGGGTAGAGGGGTATACAGAGGCTTTCTCTTCCAAGCCAACGCGTTTGAGGTAAACCATTGCTGCTTCTTCGGCATCTTGTTTTTTCACATGCTTCAGCCGGATGGGCGCAATGGTCAAGTTCTCTAGAACGGTTAGATGGGGGTAGAGGTTGAACTGTTGAAAGACCATAGATGAATTTGCCCTGTTTATGTGTGCCCTTTGTTTCTTGCTCATCACCTGCCCATTGATAATAACTTGGCCAGAAGTGGGCTCTTCGAGGAAATTCATGCAGCGTATCATTGTGCTTTTACCTGAACCGCTTGGCCCGATGATGACAAGCTTTTCTCCCTCTTCGATACTTAGGGTGATATCTTTTAGCACCTCATGTGTACCAAAGGATTTTGAAACATTCTCAAGCCTTATCATGTCTAAGCCCACCAGCTCCCAAAAATCGTTTACGCGTTCTTGACCTTGCCAACAAAGAGCCAACAACCACAGCTTGCAACAGCTGGGTATCAACGCCTGTATAAACAGGTATATTGGACTGCTTTATTCATTAAGCACTCAGCTTTCATGTTATTAATCAAACAGACAGAATTTGTCTTAGGCAGACTCTTCCTCCTGTAATTTAGATTTAATGCCATATTTTAATGAAAGACAGACGAATTAACAATGCTTTGGAATACTTCACCAAATGCACCTCATATGAAACGTAGATATCATACAAATATGACGCTGTGATAATATTCCAATCAATTGGAATAGTTCGATTGGTTTTACAACTATAAAACCAATCTACCAGTCAGGGGAGTAAACATGTCGCAGATACAGATCTTCATCGCATCTTCAAACGAGGTTTCTGAAGATAGGGAGACTATTACAAATTTCATTCATTCCAGAAACATTGAGAGCAGCAAATACGGCATCCAATTAATCCCAAGAAGATGGGAGGACGAGTCGATTCGTTTTGACTTGCCAGAAAACGAGTCCAATACTGCCAACGGCAAACAAGCCCTATACAATCAGATACTGGCAGAATCCAACATCATCGTTTTTCTTTTTGGCTCGAGAGTCGGAAACCATACTATGGAAGAGTTCGAAGAAGCTATAAGACTGTTATCTGAGCCTGATAATAAGGAGAAACACATTTCGATACTGGTGTATTTCAAGGAAGTGATGGTCCCTTCATTGAGTGTGAACGAAAATGAGATCAAGTCGTTAATGGATGTCAAAAAGCTTGAGCATAGAATCCGTCATGAACTCAAGCAGATTTATGGTACTTACACGACAGGAGACGAGTTATTGCTAAAATTCGACTCCGAGCTAAACAAAGAACTGCTAAACCAGATGAGCAAAATGCAAAACGGCTTTAACGGTATCCCGTCCGAGCTTGAGAATAATACTGGGAATATCATCACGCCAGCAGACAGTCACATCGTACACTTGGACGAGCCGTACGAAAACATTGATATCGCATGCAATTCGGGTGCCAATGTTATTCAAAAAAACGCAGACCTTTTGGCTCAGGCGTTTGCTAGAGGAGCACGTATACGTGTGATGGTCAACGATCCCAGCCTTGAGATTTTCAATGGCACAACGACTTTCTCCAAAGTCTTCTGCAAAGACAATGCAGGCCAGCCAAGCTTTACCGAGACTGCACTAAAAGAACTGAATAGGATTTATTGTGACAATCCAGGCTGCGAAGGCTCTATCGAAGTAAAGATCGCCAATTATGCCATTACTGGCCAACTGGTAATCATTAACAACAGATATGTCTCTTACATACCTTACATACCAAACATTGAGATCAACGATTTGTTCAAGATCGAGTTCCCGACTTCCAATGAGATGGTTGAAAATATCGCAAAGTCCTTTGCACAAGCATGGGACAAGCCGGAAATGGTTTCCAAGACTGTGATCGATATTACGAATGAATCGAAAATCAACGACCTAGTAAGAAGCTGGTTCATCATTAAGCAAGACCAGTCCACTAACCTCTTGACGCTGACATACTAAGACCCATCTAGAAATGCGTCCTAGAAAAGGCCGCTTTAACGTTTAAGCACCCAGGCACCCAGGCCACAAAACATGCAGCACTCTGCACCAGCGCTTCTAGTGCGTCAGCGTGTACTCGTTGATCAGCAGGTTAGTCAGGTGCACAGCTCCTCGGTAACCTACAAAAGGCGGCTCAAAAGGATGTATCCGCCAAGCGATATCCGGGTTGGTGATGGCTAGCTGCGTGTTCTTACCGGCCCACAGAAGCGCTTCTCCAGAAAACATCAAGTATCCCTTTTCATGGCCTTGCACAACCGGAATCCACTGCTCCTCGGAAAAATAGGGAATCTCATCGTCTGCCATCTCCGGACAGTCGCACCAAGCCAGCCCAGGCTTTAAAGGCAGCTCTTGGGTGGCGAAAGCCAAGACACCGCGTACAACATCGGCATGTCCGCCGATAGTCAGAATAGCCTCATCTGGATAAGACCAGGCGTTGCTCTCCAGAGAGTCAAACGCATAGTCGATTTGAGCCAGTGCCAAGTCACGTTCAGTGCTCAGGAAGGCCCTGTCTGGCTCGTTGCCGAGGACTGACCCCACTGCATCCAGCCAGTCACTGGTACCAGTGATCCCATAAGGCCGGCCCACTACAAACGGTGTGCCGAAGCGCTCTTTTAAGACCTCGGCTGCTGGAATACCCTCGCGGCGAACCACCAGGTTTATATGCGCCGAGCCCATTTGCTGTATCTCGCTGATGGAGGTGGCGGAGGTAAAGACCGACCCTGCCTGCATCCCAAAGGCCCCTTCCATCAGGCGAGTAACCTCGGAGGCGTCGGCATGGTAGCGGAGCAGGTCAGGGCAGGACCCGATGATGTTGTATGTCGGCAGCGGGCTCTTATCCACATTAATTGGCAAGGCCTTGGCCAGGGCAAGCATAGCCTCCTGCACTCCACGATGCTGGGATATAGCAAAACTGCCGTGGCCGATCGGCAGCAGGCGCACGTCGGGGAACTCGAACTGAAGCTCGTTGGCGACAGCGACCATATCGGTACCGATGACCTCGGGCACCGCGGAGGGCTGGAGGAAGATCACCTTGGGATGGTCGTTTTCAATGACTTGGCGGATCGTCGCCTCGAGGCGGGCCGTATCGCCGAGCGAGATGTCGGTCTCGTCGATGTAGGTCGTGTAGAGCGGCGCCCCGTAGCCTTCATAGATGCCAGCGCGGCGCAGGTCGGCCCCGCTGTAGAGGTTGTGCCCCATGCAGCCGAACTCGATGATTGCGGCTTCTTTGATGCCGGCGAGCGTCCAAAAGATCCCCATCCGGCCGGAGGGCATCGGCTTAAAACGGTGTAGGCCCATAAACGTCCATCCTCTCCCCGGTCTGACCGGTGTCTAAAACGTTAAAAAGCCTGGTCAGCAGGCTGACAGTGCGCTCATATCCTGTCATGCCGAAGTAGTCGCCCATCTCCTCGGACACCCTAAAGCCCTCGATCGGCTCAGAGACATAGCCAAAACTGATGTCTGGCTGGAGCCTGCGGATGACCTCGATGTCATGGTCGCGATGCATGATTCGGCATATCGGTGGATCAAATCCCAGCGACTTCAGCTCTTGGGAATAGGCGATGTCCTCATTGTGGAAGTCTTGGACATGCAGGACAAGGGGTTCCATACCAAAACTAGCAAGATATAAAGCTAAGGCAACTGGCATGTCAACACCAGTCAAAAAAGCAAACCTAAGGCCGGCAAGCTCGCTCTGCGCTCGCTCTTCAAGCTGCAGCGCCCGCTCGCGCCAGCGGTCAAAGCGGCTAGCCCAGTCTGCACTCCAAGTCACGCCGAAGGCGGCAGCGGCCTGCTCGTAGACCAGATCGATCTTCTCCACAGAAAAAGCCTGATGCAGCGGAGCGTAGGGCAGCCCGAAGCGCTCTTCCATTTTCTGGGCCAGCGGCTGCGTATAGGCAGACAGGACCAGGTTGAGCTGGGCGGACGGGGCAGCGAGGTAGTCGTCGAGCGAGGCTCCCCGGGTGAGTCGGCGCACTTGGACGCCGGCATCGATCAACGCATCGATGACCAGGGGGAGACGAACGGGGTCGTTGTTGTAGCGCCAGGGCTCGACAAAGAGGGCGTTGGCAGTGCCTGGCTGGACGGCTTGGGGGCCCATCAGCTCGCCGATGGCCTCGGCGGTCTTCCAGGTGCCGATGGGGGAGCCGAAGTTCTTGAACTGGCCTAGGGTGACATAGGACAGGCGGGCTTGGATGTCAGGGGACACCTCTTCGATGATGCCCTCGAGGTCCTCGCCGATCAGGTCGGTCACACAGGTAGCGATGATCAGCACAGCGCGTGCCCCTGCGGCGTCCATCTGGCGGAGGGCATCGGCCACTCCGGCATGGCAGCCGAAGATCACCTCGTTGGCGTCGAGGGTATAAAGCCAGCGCAGCTCGCCGTGCTGTCCGTTTGGCGAGGAGTTCATGCCTCGCGAGTGGGTGGCGCATTCGGGCATGCCGACCAGCAGGTAGGAGAGGCCCTCGATGTCCTCGCAGATGTTGCAGGCGATGCGCATCGGGCACCATCCGCCGGAGTAGACAGCCGGAGTGAGGAACTTGATATTCTTTCCGGAACGGATTGTCGACAGGCGCTTCAGGTGGCGAAGCTCTGGGGGCAAGGCCACTGCTTCGGGCTTGCTTCCTGCCGCACCAGCACCGGCGGAGGCAGGGGCACCTTCGCACACAGCGGCGCCCTCGGGCGCAGCCTCGGTCTTAACAGCCTCAAGCATTTCGGCGTTCATGCTACTTCACCTTCTAGCGTATCTGCCATCACAAGCTCGGCCAAGGCCTTAAAGTGGCCAGCCATCTCCGAGTCCGGAAAAGCCTCGACGACTGTCTTACCCAAAGCCTCTGCGGCTTGCACCTGCCCATCGCGGGGGAGATGGTAAATCACCTGGGTCTCGATCTCGGCTGCTGCCCTCTGCACCAGGTCCTCTTCGCCTTCGATGTTCTTGGCATTAAAGATCAAGCCCTTCAGCGAGGCATAGCCGCGCTTTCCGAAGCTCTTCACTGCCTGTGAGATATTAGTCGCTGCATAAAGCGACATCATCTCTCCCGAGGTGACAATACAGACCTCGTCTGCGTATCCGCCGCGAATCGGCATGGCAAAGCCGCCGCAAACCACGTCGCCCAAGACATCGTAGAAAATGAAGTCAGGCTGGTAGACCTGATAGGCATCGAGCTCCTCGAGCTTCTCAAAGGCAGTGATTATCCCGCGGCCGGCACAACCGACCCCCGGGATAGGCCCACCCGACTCAACGCATAGGACTCCCGAGCTGGACTTGACCACGATATCGCCCAGCTCGACATCGCCGAGGTCGCGCATGCTGTCCAAAACAGTCGGAATCCTCACGCCCTCGGTCAAATTGCGCGTCGAGTCGGACTTCGGGTCGCACCCGATCTGCATGACCGTAAAACCCATTCCCGCCAGCGCGACAGAAATGTTGGAGACGACAGTGGACTTGCCAATGCCGCCCTTGCCATAAATAGCGATTTTCTTCATCAAAGCACCTCCCTGCTATGTTTTCATTCGCACTTGACGATAGCCACAATTCAATTCACAGTCAACAGCTTTAACATACCAGCCGAAAACAAGCCCGCCAGGCGGATTCCGATGTGCAAAGCCGTCAGCGCTTTTTTATCCCGCCTCCAGTCTTTTTTCCATGGGGATAAACCCACGCTGCTTGATGCGACTCGCATTGGCAGTTGCCAAGCTAATCGCACCGATACCCCAGGGCAAGTCTATCACCGGTAATTGCCTAGATATCTTGGGTTATAGCCGCTTTTAGCCATCCCATCCTCGGTATCGTCGCTACCTATTGCTATCGCCATATCAAAAATGCTTGCTTGAGCCCAGCGCCTGCAAGCATAAAGCTGTCTTTAGGACGAGTTTGGCCAATGTACATCAGTAGAATTCAGCAAGCACTGGCAGGCGTGGCTGTCTTACGCTGCAGATTGACGGTAGGGTACACTTTTTTCGGGAAAATTCGGTCGAAAATTTATGTTACTACAACTAAGCAAATTTCTGACCTGGGCTTTTGCAAAACGACTTTTTTCAAGCGGTGTAAAAAATTGTACCCTACCGTCAATCTGCAGCATCTAGCTTTGTTACCATTCTAAAAATAGTATAATAGTATATTGTTGAGCCTCCCCCCATCATCTCTTTGAAGACCTGAACATGAATGGCTTTGACGGAGCCTTTTTGCTCATAGCTAAAACTGCAATCTAAAACACCTGCGTCTGGCAAACGCTAGCCTGTTTGCCAGACTGGCAAAGATAAGCCTTCGACCAAGCCTTTAGCATCAAAGCTCTCAAGCAGCGTGTATCACCTTTGTCTATGAATCGTTGTATACTTTGTTCTGACCCCGTGAGGAAGGACACTACCGTGGCGATTTCCACTGCTGATTTTAAAAATGGCAAAGCCATTCTAATCGAAGGCAAGCCCTATGTAATAATTGAGTTCCAGCACGTAAAACCAGGCAAGGGAGGAGCTTTCGTACGCACAAAGGTCCGTGATGTGCGCACTGGACGGGTCAATGACCTTACCTTTCGAGCCGGTGAGAAGTTCGACGAAGTAAGAATGGAGCAAAAGGAAGTGCAGTTCCTTTATTCCGACAGCGGCGAATACTATTTCATGGACTTAGAGACCTACGAGCAAATGGCCTTGATGGATGATGTTGTAGGCGATGCGGCTCTGTGGTTGAAAGAGAACGACACTGCAACGATGCAATACGCTGGAGAAGAACTATTGGGCGTAGAGGCCCAAATGTTCGTTGAGCTAAAGGTGCTTGATACCGAGCCTGGTTTCAAAGGCGACACGGTCCAAGGAGGCACCAAGCCAGCTACGCTGGAGACCGGGGCCGTGATCAATGTCCCCATGTTCGTCAACCAAGGCGATGTGCTTCGTATTGATACCCGAGACGGCAGGTACATAACCCGGGTGTGATATGCCGATTGATCTTGAAGCTTGTTAGGATATTTTAATATGAGCATACTAGGTGATGATACTGCAACGAACGACCAGCCGATCGGCATTTTCGATTCAGGCATTGGCGGCATGACGGTTGCCCGAGAGGTCATGCAGCTCTTGCCGAACGAGAAAATGATCTATTTTGGCGATACCCTGCGTTGCCCTTATGGGCCACGCAGCCTTGCTGAAGTGCGTACGTTTGCTATACAGATTGCGACTTGGCTCGCCAACCAGGGAGTCAAGATGATAGTTATCGCCTGCAACACGGCGACGGCTGCTGCCTTGGACGTCATCCAAGAGATCTCGCCAGTCCCCGTAATCGGAGTCATCGAGCCTGGGGCGCGCGCCGCAGTCAAGGCGACCAAGAACAAGATCATCGGAGTAATTGGCACTCAAGCAACAATCGATTCGGGAGAGTACTCCAAAAGGATTCGCCGGATAGACCCGCGTATCACGGTCTTCTCCACAGCTACCCCTCGCTTTGTAGAGATAGTCGAACAAGGCCTAAGGCTTGATCGAAACCCCTTGGAGGAGTTTATGGCGCCGGTTTCGTCCATCTATGTGCGCCCGGCCTTTCAAGAGATTGCCCGTGATTACCTCGACTCGCTGAAACGCTGCAACATCGACACGCTTGTCTTGGGGTGCACGCACTATCCGCTGATCGCCCCGATGATCTCCTCGATAGTCGGCTCGGACGTGCAGATCATATCAAGCGCCGAGGAGACTGCACGCGACGTGCTGGCCATACTTGGCGAGAGTGGGCTGCTGGCATCTGGCGATGAGCCCCCGACGCATCGTTTCGTGACCACCGGGACCGACCTCCTTGATTTTAAGATGCTGTCCTCAGCGGTGCTCGGGATGCCGATAGGCGCCACCGAGCAGGTCGACTTGGCAGACCTCGTCGCACTGGGACAGACAGTCGGCCTCGCAGCTGCCGAAACCGAGGACATGGCAATGGACTTCCCTTGCCATGCGGCAGGCAGCATCACGGTTTTATCCACACCTGACGAAAACAGCCCAACAGGGCCTGCTGCTGACAGCCCGGCCCCACAGACGCCCTCTCCTGCTGCCTCTGCAGGGTCGAACGCCTAAAGAAACAAGGTGAGATATGCAAAACAACCGCTCCTACGGAAGAGCTGAAAACGAGTTGCGCCCGATCAAAGTCACGCGCAACTACTTGAAGTACCCCTATGGCTCGTGTTTGGTTGAATTTGGAGAAACCCATGTGCTTTGTGCAGTGACCATCGACGAGAACCTCCCGGGCTGGCGAAAGGGCTCAGGCCTGGGTTGGCTGACAGCCGAGTACGCCATGCTGCCGGCATCGACTGCCGACCGAAGCCAACGCGAAAGAGGCATCGTGCAAGGCCGTACCCAAGAAATCCAGCGGCTGATCGGCCGGTCCCTGCGCACGGTTGTCGACATGTCCGTCCTCGGGGAGCACAGCATCATGATCGACTGCGACGTCATCCAAGCCGACGGCGGAACCCGCACAGCTGCTATCACCGGTGCATGGATTGCCCTGGTAGACGCCTTGGATGTCTTAAAAAGCGCAGGCAAGCTCGATGCCGACCCTCTGATTGGGCAAGTAGCGGCGGTCAGTGTCGGCATGGTTGACGGCCGGCTGGTGCTGGACATGGACTACCAAGAAGACGGAATTGCCGAAATCGACATGAACCTGGTCATGAACGACCGGGCCGAGTTCGTGGAAATCCAAGGGACGGCAGAGCATGCCACATTTAGCCGCGAGCTCCTAAACTCGCTGCTAGACCTGGGCACTGAGGGCATCAACACTCTGCTCGCTATCCAAAAGGCAGCTTTTTCATAAAAAACGCCGAGGGTCGGGCAAATCGGCAAGCCTACCTCCAACAGGCTCGTTTGACTGTGGAGAAGACCAAGGCCGGTGCACCAAGCGAAGTCTAGACGATAGGAAGGAAAGTGAGCGCAGATAATCCCATAGAGGCTGTTGCTGCTTCGCGAATCGACAGGCCGACGATTGTGGTTGCGACACATAACGACCATAAAGTCCCGGAAATGATCAGCGCGCTCCAACTTCCCGACAGAGACTTCGTAAGCTTAAAGGACCTCCAAATATATGAAGAAGCAGTCGAGTCAGGAACCGACTTCTCGGCGAATGCCTGGATAAAAGCCGGCTTTGCCTTTGCCCGGACCAAGCTGACCTGCATTGCCGACGACTCAGGCATCGAGGTCGATGCCTTGGGAGGGGCACCGGGGGTCTTTTCGGCGCGCTACGCTGGAGAAGATGCGACTGATGAAGAAAATGTTGCCAAACTGCTATCTGCCCTCCAGGGCGTTCCCGACGAGCGTCGAAAGGCACGGTTTGTCTGCGATATCGCCATGATCAACCAGGACGGCAGCCAGTTTGCAGCGCATGGTAGCTGCGAGGGCCGCATCGCGCATTCTCCCAAAGGCACTGGGGGCTTTGGCTATGACCCGGTCTTTATCCCTGACGAGCCGCATGACGGAAGGACCATGGCAGAGCTTTCTGCCGACGAGAAGAACAGCATCTCGCATCGTGGACGGGCTTTAGCCGAACTGCGACGCAAGATCGTCAGCCATCCGGGCCGTTTTGAGGAAGGGCCGTCAGGCGAGTGCAACACGGCTTTAGGCCAGCAGGCTGATAACCCGCCTCAGGGGAAGACACTGCTGGCAGTGTTCGATTTCGATGGGACACTGCTGGATGGTGCGTCCCCGGTGCGTCTGGTCCGTTCCCTGATGGCACGAGGAATCATGCCCTTCTCCACAGGCTTGAAAGTCGCCCGCTGGGCAATGAGGTACAAGATGCGCCTGCCTGTCCGTCAAGAAGAGGTGCGGGGATATGTTTTCAATAGCCTGTCTGCCCTATCTGCTGACGAAGTCCATGACCTGATGGTCGAGCTGTACAGGAGCGAACTCAAGCCGCTGCTCAAGGAAGAAGGCCTGGCCACCATCGAGGCTGTACGCAACGAGGGCAAGCGGATCGCCTTGGTGTCGGCATCGTTTCGCCCGATTATCAACGAGATTGCCCGGGACCTGCAGACCGATTTCTTCGTTTGTACCGAGATGGAGATCAAAAACGGCTTTTATACAGGCAATGTGGCAAACAAGCCTCCCGAAGGCATCCAAAAGCTCTTGCAACTGCGGGAAAAGGCAGACGAGTTATATGGCGAGGGCAACTGGATCCTCGATAAAGCATACGGGGACCACTTCAGTGATCTACATATCCTGTCAGCGTCGATCAACCCCTTTGCCGTAGATCCGGACGGGCGGCTCAAGGCTTTGGCGAACAGATTGGATTGGCATGTCCTGGATTGGCAATAGCATAATAATATCATAATATAGTAGTTGTCTGGTCAATTAGGTGCTTATCAGGCATTTGCTAGTAGAATTTCATATAACATTTCATCAAAATCCACGTTTTATCGCTATCAAATGTGCCCAAAATGATTATCATGGAAAGTGATAGTGAAAGGGGTCTGCTATGACTGACGGATTGACTGGATCAACTGAATACCCCGATGCGAAATCGCTTTTAACTGCAGCACATAATGCCCTAGGGGCTGGGCAGGCGCGTCTTGCCATACATCTATACAGCGCGGCTTTCGAAACAGGCGCAAGCAAGGGTGATACTGTCTCAGACGAGTTGGTAGCAGGTCTGCGTGTAGCCTTGAATTTGGCTATCGAGCTGGGGGACCGGGCTACTGCGGAATCGTTGATAAGAGAGATCGAGCCGTTCAACACTCAGGAACAAAACAACAATGATCAAGAACGTTTGCAGTCTATGGAGCAGAGCCCTGTCGAGGCCTTGATCGTGAATGCAGATAAAACTGACCTTAAAGCAATAGAAGGCGTTGCCAAGATACTCTCCGAGGCAACGGAGGGCATTGACAGCAATGTCATAGAGCACCTGATGAGCGAGTTTCGGTCGGCATTCGGAATGCCTGCGGAAGGGGATTTCGAGCCCGATGCCAACCGAGGCCTTGTCTTGCCTAACGAGCAGCAACGACAGCCCAGGAATCCAGGCAATATGGAGATAGACCGTCCGGGCAGCATGCCGGGTGGCTTCTCAGGGAACCTGCCGAACGGCTCCGACGACCCCAACAATGCCTTGTTGTTCATACCTCCAGGGTCTAGGTCCTTGTCGAGGAGGCCCGATTCGTCCATTGAGCAAAGCAACCGTGACATGGGTGGGAGGGACATCGTCCCAGGCGACCGGCCAGGCCGTGGATGGCGTTTGGACTACAACCATATCCTAGGATACGATCGGGCTATGGAACAGATGCGCCGGTTCGGGTTCTATCGACGCAGCGAGCGGGAGCAACACCGTTTTGCCGACCGCATGGCAAGCTTGCACGGTGTCCACAGGCTTAGCCTGTCCCAGCCTTTCTTGTTCACCGGTGCAGACATCGGCGATATCAGCACGTTCGCCCACGCGACAGCTAACGAGATCGGCTGGCCAGTGATCAATTTACGCGTCGACCTTGACGAACGCGGGAACGGGACTATAAAAATCACCGGCCCAGTCAGGCACCGTTTCTTTGGCGGCTTGCCCGAGCTGGGGGAGATAAACACGCCTTGCACCATCCTCCTCGAGGACATCGAAGCACTACAGCAGATTTTTGACGCAGACAGCCGCATCTGGAGCAGAGAGGGCTCGGGGTCTGGCGCAGGCGGGCTGGGAGGTGCCTATGGCTCGTCGTTTGGCGGATCAGGCGGCTCTGGCGGCTCAGGCGGGTCGGGGCAATGGGAACCAGGAATGAACCGCCGTAGCATCCGGGCAGAGTTCGGTGCCTATCTTCGCGAGCTGTTAAACAAGCCCGGCGTCTTTTTTATGGCTACCTGTCGAGAAGGCTTCGAGCTAGACGGCCTGCTGGCTGAGATTATTGGATCGATGCACGTCATCCATGTCGGCAACCCCGATCCTGAAGAGCGGCGTGTGATTTGGGAGAACCTGCTTCGAGAGCACCCTTCAATGCAGGGACTGTCCATTGATGAGCTTATTGACTATTCGGCTGACTTGTCTAGGAGCCTGTTATTCAGTGTGACCAACGAGACCGTCGACGATGCCTATCAGTCTTCACTGGCTGCCGGGCGCTATCATGCTGTGAACCTAAGTGACATATTGACTAATCTAGGTACAAAGGTGGATCAGGACTCAGCGGCCTACCAACGGCTGGAAGATGCTGTCGCTGACGAATTCAAACGCGAGTTGGATGATATTTGATTGTATTCCTATACATTTGGATACAAATATGTTAAACTTGGTCAAATGGATTCTACTACATAGCAATTCATAGAATTAACCAACAACAAGGGAGAGTAGGGGGAAAAATGGATGTGACACGCAGAACCGATTATGCTATTCGCTTGATAGCAGCTTTGGTCGAAAACGACGGAAAACCATTATCAGTCCGTGAGGCTGCAGAAGAATATGATGTCCCATATGCCTTTGCACGCAGCATCCAACACGCGCTTGTACAAGCTGGTTTAATCCGCTCGATCCGTGGTGCGCACGGTGGAATGCTTTTAAATGCCGATCCAGACAAGCTAACTTTGTTCAAGTTAATTGAGGCAGTCCAAGGCCCAGTCAATGTATCAGTTTGTACTGCGGACAAGGACTGGTGCTCCCGTGAAGGGCAATGCCAGTTCCATAAAGTCTGGGAAGGGGCCAACACCCTTCTCGCTGACTACTTGGACTCGGTTAGCATCAAGCAGCTTTTAGATGGGGAGACTGCTCGATTGACTGAGATGAGCATAGCCTTACAGAGGTAAGCCCAATCGGCTATAGCCGAGTGTATAAAAAAACATACGGATCCTAACTGGTCATAGCTTAGTACATGGTGCATCAGGGTTTGCCTTTGTGCGTTTTGTGAGTATGTTTCAAAGGCGTGAATACTTTAAGAAAGCAGCATCGCCTGCGAGTCGCTGTCTTCTTGACGCTGAAGTCCAGACAGACAAAAATACAAAGCCCCAAACTGCCTGCATGGATGGACACGCCCGGCGGCGTGTAATTTGACACGCTGGGCAGATGGTGCTAACATTCTCGGCCGCGGCTTTTAAAGCCGTGTTGTTTTGTGCGCAAAAAACTAAAAAAAGCAGCATATCGCAGAGTCTATGCTTTTTAAAGAGTTTGTACAAATAAACGTGTAAAAGCTAGTTTGAAGTTAGTACCGAGGTCACAGAAGCCTTCGTCAGTCAATAGAAAGGATAGTGCTTTGCCGACCATTAACCAATTAATCCGTAAAGGCCGTAATGCCCACTCGGAGAAAAAGAAAACCCCAGCATTGATGGGCAATCCCCAAAAGCGAGGGGTTTGTACGCGTGTACAGACGATTACCCCTAAAAAACCAAACTCCGCCCTACGCAAGGTAGCGCGTGTCCGTTTGGTGAACGGTATGGAGGTAACTGCCTACATTCCTGGCATTGGCCATAACTTGCAAGAACACTCGATGGTATTGATCAGAGGCGGCCGTGTCCGCGACCTTCCAGGCGTGCGCTACAAAGTCATCCGTGCCACGTTGGACTGCGCACCTGTTTCCGACCGAAGACAAGCCCGCTCGCGCTACGGCGCCAAGAAGCCGAAATAAAGGAAGGTTAACATGCCACGTCGTGCAGCTGCCCCGCGTCGGGAGATCATCCCTGATGCCAAATACCAAAACCGTCTGGTGACCCAACTGATAAATAAAGTGCTCCTCGATGGCAAGAAGTCGATTGCCGAGGGCATTGTCTATGGTGCCTTTGACATTATCGACAAGCAAGGCGGCGAAGACGCCATAAACATGTTTAAAAAAGCAATGGACAATGTTCGCCCAACCCTGGAAGTGAAACCAAAACGAGTCGGCGGGGCGACTTATCAAGTACCCATGGAGGTCAACAGCCGCCGTGCAACGACCCTTGCTATCCGTTGGATTGTCGACCACTCGCGAAGCCGGAGGGAAAAAACCATGGCAGAGCGTTTAGCTGCCGAAATAACCGATTCTGCCAACGGAGTCGGGACGTCGGTGAAGAAGCGCGAGGACATTTTCAAAATGGCTGAAGCTAACAGGGCCTTCTCCCACTATCGTTTTTAAGAAAGCCTTTATCGAAGTATTATGTCTAGCCGCTCTCTCAAAGACACTCGCAATATCGGCATCATGGCCCATATCGATGCCGGCAAGACGACAACCACCGAACGTATCCTCTACTATACGGGCAAAACCCATAAGATCGGGGAAGTGCACGATGGGGCCGCTGTCATGGACTGGATGCCACAAGAGCAGGAACGCGGCATCACCATCACCTCGGCAGCAACCACCTGTTATTGGCACGACCATCGTATTCAGATCATCGACACGCCTGGCCACGTCGACTTCACTGCCGAGGTAGAACGGAGCTTGCGTGTCTTGGACGGAGCGGTCGCTGTCTTTTGTGCGGTAGGCGGCGTGCAGCCCCAGTCAGAGACTGTGTGGCGCCAAGCACATCGCTATGGGGTCCCCCGGATTGCCTTTGTCAATAAGATGGACCGAACCGGGGCTGACTTTTTCAATGTCATCCAGCAGATAGAGGATGTCCTGAATACAAAACCGGCTATTTGCCAGCTGCCTATCGGGGCCGAGGACAAATACATCGGCCTAATCGATCTGGTCAGGAAACAAGCCTGGCAATTCGTCGAGGGCGACGACGGCATGATCGAGCCGAAAGCCATTGACATCCCGAAAGACATGCAAAGCCAAGTTGACGACCTACATGACCAGTTGGCTGAGATAGCAGCAGAGTCTGACGATTTATTGATGGACAAGTTTATTGAAGGCGAGGACATTAGCGCAGGCGAGATCATCGACGCCCTGCGCAAAGCGACCATTGCCTGTCAAGTCACCCCTGTGTTTTGCGGCGCTGCCTTCAAGAACAAAGGCATCCAACAGCTGCTAGACGCAATCATCGATTACCTACCCTCTCCTTTAGACATTCCCCCAATCAAAGGCATAGACAAAAAGACCGGCAACGAGGTAGACCGCCATGCTGACCCGGATGCCCCGTTTGCAGCCTTGGCCTTTAAGGTCATCACCGACCAGCACGTCGGCAGGCTGACTTACCTACGGGTTTATTCGGGCACCTTGAAAGCCGGTAGCTATGTTTTGAATGCCACTAAGGATAAGAACGAACGGATCGGGCGGCTGCTAGAGATGCATTCGGCGGCACGCTTGGACGTGGACGAGGTACAGGCGGGGGACATTTGTGCAGCTGTAGGCCTAAAAGACACTGCAACCGGCGATACCCTTTGTATCGAGTCGGCTCCGGTGCTCTTAGAGTCGATGAGCTTCCCAGACCCAGTGATCGACATTGCCATTGAGCCAAAGACCAAGGCCGAGCAGGACAAGCTGGCAACTGCCTTGCAGAAACTGGCTGAAGAGGACCCGACGTTTAGGGTCACTGCGAACCAAGAGACCGGCCAGACAGTCATTGCCGGGATGGGCGAGCTTCATCTGGAGATCATTGTCGACCGCCTGCTGCGTGAGTTCAAAGTCGAGGCAAATATCGGAAAGCCCCAAGTTGCCTATCGGGAGACCGCTGGCAATGCGGTTACCAACATCGAGGGACGGTTCATCCGCCAGACCGGCGGACGTGGCCAGTATGGCCATGTCGTCATCAACCTGTCCCCGAGGGAGAATGGGGCTGGCTACCAGTTTGAGAACTTGATCATTGGCGGCGCAGTGCCAAAAGAGTACATTGCCCCGGTCGACCGAGGTATACAGGAAGCCTTGACTTCAGGGGTCTTGGCCTCGTACCCGGTAGTCGATGTCCGGGTCGAGCTGATAGACGGCTCGTACCATGAGGTAGACTCGTCAGAGGCGGCCTTTAAGATCGCGGCGTCTATGGCAGTCCGCGAAGCTTTGAAGCTAAGCGACCCCAAGCTGCTCGAGCCGATGATGGAGGTCGAGGTCGACACGCCCGAGGACTATTTGGGCGAAGTAGTGGGGAACCTTTCGGTTCGCCGAGGACAGATACTCGGTATCGAGGACCGGGCCGGCGCCAAGTCGATCAAGGCGCATGTCCCCTTGTCCGAGATGTTTGGCTATGCAACTGATTTACGCAGTGCGACCCAGGGCCGTGCTGTATATAACATGCAATTCTTTGCATATGAGCCGGTGCCTAAAAACGTCGCCGAGGAGATTGTCTTCAAAGCCGGCGGCAGTTCTTTTTCATGAGCACCCATTATAGGTAGATACGAAGTATGGGATTAAACCAAAAAAACGGAGGTTCTTAAGTGGCAAGTCAAAAAATAAGGATTAGCTTGAAAGGCTACGACCACGAGGTCGTCGACCAGTCTACACGGCTAATCGTAAGCACCGCCCAAAAGACCGGTGCCCGCATATCGGGGCCGATCCCTCTGCCTACCAGGCGCGAAAGCTATACAGTCATTCGTTCGCCTCATAAGTATAAAGACAGTCGCGAGCAGTTTGAGATGCGCATCCATAAGCGCATTATCGACATCCACGAGCCAACGCCTTCTACCGTGGACTCGCTGACCCGCCTCGATCTACCTCCGGGAGTGGAGATCGACCTACAGTTGTAAGGCTTTTATCCGGAGAAGAGCAAAGACCCTTGATTGTTGTGGCAGGGGGTTAAACCAAGGTCTTCTCCCCATATGAAACCAACGGTTCGATGAGGCTTCGACCGAAGAGAGAAGCGTTTATGACCGTGAAAGGATAAGGAGTATTGATGAGTGACACGATATTAGGCCGAAAGCTGGGGATGACACAGGTCTGGTCAGAAGACGACAACCTGATCCCGGTCACGGTCGTTTTGGCCGGGCCTTGCGAGGTAACCCAGCTGAAAACGACTGAAAAGGAAGGCTATGAAGCTATACAAATAGCTTTTCAGCCCGTAAAAGAAAGCCGGCTTAACAAACCGCAACTAGGGCATTTGGAGAAGTCCGGAGTAGGCCCACGCAAAGTGTTGCGCGAGGTCAGGGTAGAGTCAGCCGCAGACTACGAGCTGGGGCAAGAGATCACCGTGGAGGCTTTCACCGATGCCAAAAAGGTTCATGTTACAGGCATATCCAAGGGCAAGGGTTTTGCCGGAGTCATCAAGCGCCATAATTTCCGCGGAGGCCCAGGCGGCCATGGATCGCATTTTCACCGGGCACCGGGATCGATAGGCCAAGCCTCGACCCCGTCACGTGTCTTTAAAGGCGTGCGTCTGCCTGGCCATATGGGAAACGAGCAAGTAACCGTGAAGAACCTAGACCTTGTCCGGGTCATCGGAGAAGAGAACCTGCTGATCATCAGGGGAGCCGTTCCCGGCGGTAAAGGCGCACTGGTCAGCGTGCGCATCGCTAAATAGAAGGGAATCATCCGTGGCAACCATTAAACAAGACATCGTAAACCTCGAAGGAGAAAAGGTCGGGTCGGCCGACCTGAGCGAGTCGGTCTTCGCTATTGAGCCCAATGTGCACGTCATGCACCAGGTGGTCCGGGCCCAGCTCGCAGCAGCCCGAAGCGGCACGCATGCCAGCAAGAACCGTGCAGCGGTCCGAGGCGGCGGTAGAAAGCCTTATCGCCAAAAAGGCACTGGCCGAGCCAGGCAAGGGTCAATACGGGCCCCTCACTACCGGGGCGGTGGGGTGGTTTTTGGGCCTACCCCGCGGAGCTATGACATGAAAGTCAACCGGCGCGAGGTCAAGCTGGCGTTGCGCTCGGCTTTGTCGGCAAAGCAGGTTTCAGGGACTTTGTTGATCTTGGAAAATGTCGATTTTGAGAAACCGTCGACGAAAGCCGCGCTAGGGGCATTAAACGCCCTTGAGATAGACGGGCGGGTGACGTTTGTGGTCACCGACGACGACATCAACGCCTTTCTGTCGTTTCGGAACCTGCCCAGCGTCCGTATCATCCCGGTTTCCGAGATGAATACCTACGACTTTTTGGATAATAAGACGCTAGTGCTAACAAAATCGGCACTGAGCCGGGTAGAAGAGGTATTAGCATGAGTATCAAGAAGGATCCCCGCCAGGTGATCATCCGTCCAATAATCTCTGAGCGTTCGTATGACTTGTTAAACGAGAACAGGTACACCTTTGAGGTCGCTAAGACTGCTAATAAGATAGAGATTGGACAAGCTGTCGAGTCGATCTTTGACGTGACAGTCTTGAAAGTCAACACAATAAATGTAAAAGCCAAGCCAAAGCGGGTCCGCTACGCCAAAGGCCTGACACGTACTTGGAAGAAAGCGATTGTCACCTTGGCTCCTGGTGACTCGATAGAAGCATTCGGTCTTTAAGCCCAAGCCTGCCTCTAGCTTGTCAGATAGGGTTTAAAAGATGCCAGAAAGGTTTAAAAATGGGAATCAAGCAGTATAAGCCAACGTCACCGGGCCGTCGCTTTCAGTCTGTGTCTGATTTTGCAGAGATTACAGCGACTAGCCCCGAGAAGTCGCTGACCAAGCCGCTGAAGAATTATGCTGGGCGCAACAATAACGGCCGGATTACCACCCGTCACCAAGGAGGCGGCCACAAGCGCAAATACCGGGCTATCGACTTCAAACGGAACAAAGACGGGATCCCGGCAAAGGTGGCAACAATCGAGTATGACCCGAACCGTTCTGCCCGGATCGCACTCCTCCACTACGCTGATGGGGCGAAGTCCTACATTTTGCACCCTAAAGGCCTAAAAGTCGGGGACATCGTGACTAGCGGTCCTGGATCAGACATCAAGCCAGGCAACGCTATGCAGCTCCAAGACATCCCGGTAGGCACCACAATCCACGCGGTCGAGCTGAATCCTGGCCAGGGTGCAGCATTGGCGCGCAGTGCCGGGACATCCATCCAGTTGATGGGAAAAGAAGGCAACTATGCTATTTTGCGGATGCCTTCCTCAGAGATGCGCAGGGTGCTAATCACCTGTCGGGCAACAATCGGCGAAGTCGGGAACTCCGACCATAACAATATTAAGATCGGCAAGGCCGGACGCAACCGTTGGCTGAGAATCAGGCCTAGCGTGCGCGGTACAGCCATGAACCCAGTAGACCATCCCCATGGCGGCGGCGAAGGCAAGAACAAAAGCGCTGGGCGCCACCCGGTCAGTCCTTGGGGAGTACATACCAAGGGCCACCGGACACGTAACAAGAAAAGACAGTCCAGTGCCTTGATTATCCGCAGACGCAGGAAATAAGCTTTAAAAGGAGAAAACAGTGAGTAGAAGCCTTAAAAAAGGACCATTCGTCGAACCGCGTTTATTGGCTCGAATCACGAAAATGAACGATGCCGGCGAGAAGAACATCATAAAGACCTGGTCACGGGCATCGACTATCTTTCCAGAAATGGTCGGTCATACTATCGCAGTGCATGATGGGCGCAAGCATGTTCCGGTGTACATCACTGAGAGCATGGTCGGCCATAAACTTGGCGAGTTCGCAGCAACCCGTACCTTTCGGGGTCATGCTGGCGATAAGAAAGGCAGAAGGTAAATGGAAGCAAAGGCTCATGCCCGTTATGTACGGGTGTCTCCCAGAAAAGCCCGTATGGTGATCGACCTGATCCGTGGCCAAGAGGTGCCCAGGGCCCGTGAGATCTTGCGCTTCTCGGACCGCAATATCTCAGAGGTGATCGAGAAGTGCCTTAACAGTGCTGTCTCCAATGCCGAGCGCGAAGGCGTTAGGGAAGAGAACCTGATAGTAAAGACCAGCTATGCCGACGACGGCCCAACCCTAAAGCGTTGGCGCCCTCGGGCACGTGGGTCGGCTGCGCGCATAAACAAACGCACCTGCCACATCACAGTCGTTGTCGGTACAAAGGAGGCATGACATGGGTCAAAAAGTCTATCCCACCGGATTCCGTTTAGGTATCACTGAAGACTGGCGCAGCCGGTGGATCGCCGATAAGGACTATGCAGCCAACCTGCAAAACGACTTGGCTATACGCGCCTATGTCGAAGAGCAGCTTGCCCGTGCCGCTGTCTCACGAGTAGAGATCGAACGGGCTGGAGACAAGGTCAAGGTAATCATTACCACTGCCCGCCCCGGCATTGTCATCGGCAAAAAGGGCGCAGACATCGACAACCTCCGCAAAGGCCTTGCCCAGATAGCAAACGGCCATGTTTCGGTAGACGTAGTCGAGGTAAAGCGCCCCGAGCTAGATGCAGTCCTGGTTGCCCAGTCGGTAGCTGAGCAGCTAGAGGGCCGTGTCGCTTTTCGTAGGGCGATGCGCAGGGCAGTCCAGTCCGCGCAAAAGAGCGGGGCATTAGGCATTCGCGTGCAGTGTGCCGGACGCCTAGGCGGAGCAGAAATGAGCCGTCGTGAATGGTACCGTGAAGGCCGGGTGCCATTGCATACTCTACGTGCCCGCATCGACTATGGCTTTGCCACAGCTGCCACCACGATGGGCTCGATCGGTGTCAAGGTCTGGATCTATCATGGCGACAAGCTGCCCGGACAAGCTACCCCGTCTCCTGCCCTCGAGGGCTCCGGCCGTCAACAACGATCACGCCGTAACACAAATAATGAAGGGAGAAGATAAATGCTTACTCCAAAACGTGTGAAGCACCGCAAGGTGCAACGTGGCTCAATGAAGGGCAAAGCCAAAGGCCATACCGAGCTACAGTTTGGGGCTTATGGGATCCAGGCTTTGCAGGCGGCGTGGATTACAAACCGGCAAATAGAGGCTGCCCGTATCGCTATGACCCGTCATATGCGCCGTGGCGGCAGGGTCTGGATTACAATTTTCCCCGATAAGCCAGTAACCAAAAAACCTGCCGAGACCCGCATGGGCTCCGGAAAAGGCAACCCGGAGTCTTGGGTCGCTGTTGTAAAACCAAACCGCATCATGTTCGAGATTGCTGACGTAGAGCATGATATTGCGATGGAGGCCTTACGCTTGGCAATTCAAAAACTGCCTATTAAGTGCCGCATCGTCACCCGTGACGTCAGCGAGGTAGAACCAGTCAAAGTAGATATTGCTGTCCCCGTCGAGGTCAACGATTTTGAGTCACATGCCGAGACGGACGAGGAGTCGCCGTTTGCACTAGTCGGAGACACAGCAAGCACAGAAGGCCAAGATAGCGAAGGGGAGGGGTAAATGAAAGCAAGCGAGATCCACGAACTGACTAATGACGACTTAAAGACAGCATTAGCAGACAGCCGGGCCGAGCTCTTCAACTTACGGTTTCAAATGGCAACGAGCCAGCTCGACAATACAGCTCGGATAAAGATGGTCAAAAAGGACATCGCCCGCATCCTGACCGAGATTCGGGAACGCGAACTAAGCGAGGCAGCCCAGCTTTTTGAGATAGAGGCACAGGCTGCATCGACTGCGGATACCGCCCTAAGCATTGACTGAGTGTAAAGAAGGAACCTAAATGACTGATGAAATCATCGTAGAAGACACAAAGCGCAATACGCGTAAGCTCAGGCAAGGCCTGGTTGTCTCCACATCTGGAGACAAGACTTGCGTCGTCGAGATAAAGGAAAGAAAGCAACATCCAGTTTATAAAAAGATGGTCACGTCTACAAAAAAGCTGCACGTACATGACGAAGAGAACTCAACTAGTGTTGGCGACACAGTCTCGGTAATGGAGACCCGCCCTATATCAAAGCTTAAGCATTGGCGCTTGGTTGAGATCATTGAGAAGGCCAAGTAGACGCTTACGAAGTAAGCTTTCAACTAGCCAGTAGGAGGAATTACAGTGATTCAAGCAGAAACAATGCTCGCCGTTGCTGACAACTCAGGAGCTCGCAGGGTGCAGTGTATAAAGGTGCTCGGAGGGTCAAAACGGCGATATGCCAGCCTTGGTGACGTGATCGTTTGCTCTGTCAAAGAGGCAACGCCTGGCGGACATGTCAAAAAAGGCGAGATTGTTCGTTGCGTTATTGTCCGAGTCAAGCAACCAGTACGCCGCAAGGACGGCAGCTATATTCGTTTCGACCAGAACGCTGTGGTTGTAATCGACAATGCCGGCAGTCCGCGCGGCACGCGTATTTTTGGCCCGGTCGCCCGCGAGTTGAGGGATAAGCGCTATATGCGTATCGTATCGCTCGCTCCAGAGACCTTATAAGGAGCAAGTCGATGAGTAAAAACAAACTACACATAAAACGAGGCGATCAAGTCACAGTGATCAGCGGGAAAGACAAGGGCGCGACTTCGGTCGTGATGAAGACGATCCCCAGTTCACGCAAAGTGATTGTGGAGAAGGTGGCTGTGGCCAAAAAAGCACAACGCCCCTCTCGCGACAACCCCCAAGGCGGAATCATCTCGATCGAGAAGCCGATTCATATTTCGACAGTGATGCTGATATGCCCACAATGCGACAAGGCCACCCGTGTCAAGGTGGATGTGCGTGGGAAAGACAAGATCCGCGTCTGCAAGAAATGCGGAAAGGACATTGACTAGCATGAGTGTAAGACTGAAAGAAAAATTCAATAATGAAATATTAGCGAGCCTTAAAGAGGACCTTGGCAAACAAAACATCCACCAGGTCCCACGGCTTGAGAAAATCGTCGTCAACATGGGAGTCGGGTCTGCGGTGCAGGATGCCAAGCAACTGGAAAACGCCATTGAGGACTTGCGCATTATCACAGGCCAACAGCCAAAGGTAACCAGGGCCAAAAAATCAATAGCTGGGTTCAAGCTGCGCACAGGCATGGCGATAGGGGCAAAAGTGACATTGCGCGGCGACCGCATGTGGGAGTTCTTAGACCGCTTGCTGGCAATGGCTATCCCCCGTATCCGTGACTTCCGGGGCATCTCGCCAACCAGCTTCGACGGACGAGGCAACTACACTTTAGGAATAACCGAACAATTAGTTTTTACCGAGATTGACTACGATCGTGTGGACAGGGTACGTGGAATGGATATTACCTTTGTCACCACTGCTGATAATGACGAAGACGCCTATGCCCTGTTCGAAGTCTTGGGCTTCCCGTTCAGGCAAAACCAGTAAAGGAGCTTACCTGTGGCTAAAAAGTCGATGATCGCCAAATCTAAGCGTGACGCGAAATTCTCCACCCGCCAACACAACCGTTGTTCACGATGCGGGCGTCCGCGTGCCTACTATCGCAAGTTCGGCATCTGCCGTATCTGCCTGCGGGAGCTGGCAAGCCGTGGAGAGCTGCCCGGTGTCCGGAAATCCAGCTGGTAAGGATAAAGAGCAAATTCTAGCCTGTCGGACAAAGATCGATATGCGACTAGTAAGACATGCATCGACCGACAAAGGCCAGGTAGACTTTATAGGAGACAACCATGACAATGACTGACCCAATAGCCGATATGCTAACTAGGGTGCGCAATGCTAACTCGGCCAATAAAGAGACTGTGATCATGCCGACCAGCAACAAGCTGACCCAGATTGCACGGATCCTAAAAGAAGAGGGATACATTATCGATTATCAAGTAGTGGATGAAAAACCGGTTAACCAGCTAGTTATCACCATGAAATACGGCCCGAAGAGGGAGAAGAGCCTGCGTGGCTTGAAACGGATCTCCAAGCCTGGGCTAAGAGTGTACGCATCCAAAGACCAATTGCCCCGTGTGCTGGGTGGCTTAGGCACAGCTGTGATTTCGACATCCAAGGGTATAATGGCCGACCGTGATGCCCGTCAATTAGGTGTTGGCGGAGAAGTAATCGCCTATATCTGGTAGAAAGGTCTAAAAGATGTCACGTATCGGAAAACAACCCATTCCTCTCCCTGACGGGGTAGAAGTCAGCGTTATCGAGACTACGGTTTTGGTGAAGGGCCCAAGAGGTGAGTTGTCACAAGAGATATCACCCCTGATCACGGTAAAAGAGACTGATAAGGTACTATTGGTCGACAGGGTCGAAGAAAGCCCAGAAGCTAGGGCCTACCACGGCCTGTACAGGTCACTGATCTCGAATATGGTCGTTGGCGTCAGCGATGGGTTCAGCAAGTCTTTGGAAATCGTTGGCGTTGGGTACCGTGCAGCCCTAAACGGGGCAAACCTTGAGTTACAGTTGGGCTATTCCCATCCTGTCCTTATCAAGGCTGAAGACGGCATTAGTTTTGAAGTACCCGCTCAGACGCAGATCATCGTCCACGGGATCGACAAACAACGAGTCGGACAAGTGGCGGCAGATATCCGCAAATGGCGCAAACCCGAGCCATACAAAGGCAAAGGCATCCGATACAGCGGTGAGAGGGTACGTCGTAAACAGGGTAAAGCAGCTGCTAGTAATTAGGAGTAGACATGTCAGACAAGAACAAGGTTAAAAAGCAAGCTTTGAAGCGTCGCCAGCGCCGGGTCCGCGGGAAGGTCAGCGGGACTGCCGAAATACCTCGCTTGCGAGTGACACGCTCCAACAGCCATATATATGCACAAGTCATTGACGATATCGCTCGACGCACTTTGGTATCAGCGTCTTCCCTTGATGCGGATTTCAAAGAGAGAGGCGTCAAGGGGTCGAACATTGAAGGAGCCAGCATAGTCGGCGAGCTTGTCGGCCAACGGGCCAAAGCGGCAAAGATCGAAAGCGTGGTCTTTGACCGCGGCGGCTACCTTTATCATGGCCGCGTCAAGGCTTTGGCTGAGGGTGCCCGCGAAGCGGGCTTGAAGTTCTAAGGAAGGATGTTGAATGGCACGGGAAAAAGCACCGGTTGCAGAGTTACAGGAACGAGTGGTATTTATAAACCGCGTAGCAAAAGTTGTCAAAGGCGGCCGACGCTTCTCCTTGACGGCCCTGGTGGTCGTTGGTGACGGCGAAGGCCACGTCGGTGTCGGGATGGGTAAAAGCTCTGAGGTGCCGACAGCGATACGTAAAGGCGTTGAAGACGCCAAAAAGAACATGTTCGAGGTGCCATTGACAGCAGAAGGCACGCTGCCTCATGAGGCAACAGGTACTTTTGGTGCGGCCAAAGTCTTTTTGAAGCCTGCAACTCCTGGTACAGGTGTTGTCGCTGGAGCCCCAGTGAGAGCCTTGCTTGAATTGGCAGGGGTAAAGAACGTGCTATCGAAGTCATTGGGCTCAAGCAATGCAATGAACATAGTCAAAGCTGCTGCTGCAGGCTTGAAATCGCTTTCTTCTCCCAATGCTGTAGCCAAGCGACGTGATACTACAGTTGCCAATATCTACGGTTGGAAGGAAAAATAAAAGATGGCTGAAAAAACATTAAAGATCACACAGGTCCGATCGACAATCGGGTTCCCGGGCGACCAAGTAAAGACTATTCGAGCCTTAGGCTTAGGCAGGATTAATAAAACCATTCTCCAAGTCGATAACCCTGCTGTTCGCGGTATGATATTCAAGGTTAAGCACTTGGTGAAGGTGGAGGAGATATAAATGCAGCTTCACGATTTAGCCCCTGCTCCAGGATCGACCAAACAGCGCAAACGCGTTGGGCGCGGCCATGGCTCAGGGCATGGTAAGACATCAGGACGCGGTGAGAACGGCCAAAAATCACGGGCTGGCGGAGGCAAGCGAGCAGGCTTTGAGGGCGGACAGAACCCCTTGGCAATGCGTTTGCCGTACAAGCCAGGCTTTAAGAACTTCAACCGCGTCGAGTACGCTCCAGTAAATGTGGGGCGTTTGGAGGACTTGTATACCGACGGCGACCTGGTCGACCATGACAGCCTCGTTTCTAAGGGGATCATTAAAAAGACCACTCAGATGGTCAAGCTCTTGGGCGACGGCGAACTGACCAGGGCGTTGACTATCCGGGTTGACAAGGTTTCTGTAAAAGCGGTTGAAAAAATCATAGCTGCCGGAGGGAAGGTCGAGGATCCTTGCTAAGTGCCATTTTCAACGCGTTCAGAGTACCTGAACTGCGTAATAAGATATTGTTCTCGATGATGATAGTTGCCTTGTATCGCTTGGGAGCATATATTCCGGTTCCAGGTATTCCTGTTGAACAGTTAATGGAAAGGTTCCAATCGTTAGCGTCTACAAACCAGACTATATCGTTTCTCAATTTGTTTTCAGGGAACGCTTTATCGCGTTTTTCGGTATTGTCCCTAGGGATCATGCCCTACATTACCTCGAGCATTATCATCCAGCTCATGCAGGGTGTGATACCTGCATTGCAAAGCTGGTCAAAAGAAGGGGAAAGCGGGCAGAAAAAGCTGACCCAGGCAACCCGTTACGTGACTTTGGCACTCGGCTTGATCAATGCTGTCGGTTACCTCTTTTTGTTCCAGTCCAGCCAATATGGCCTGGTTCTGCCAGAAAGCGTGCCTACTAGCCTTACAAGCGTTGTGATCGTGTTTACTTTGATGGCAGGGGTGGCTCTGATCATGTGGATGGGCGAGTTGATCACCCAGCGGGGCATCGGCAACGGCATGTCGTTGATAATCTTTGCCAATATCGTTTCCGGCTTTCCGTCTGCTATCGTTACTTCCTTAGGTTATGGGACAGGCAATGTGACCCCTCAAAGCATCGGGATCACTGTTTTGATCATCGCCGTGGTCTTGGTAGTTATCCCAGGCATTGTATTAATTGAAAGAGCGCAAAGACGCATCCCGATCAACTATGCCAAGCGCATCCAAGGCCGCCGGGTAATGGGTGGGTCCAATACCTATATTCCGCTAAAGGTCAACGGAGCTGGGGTTATCCCGATCATCTTTACCTCCTCGCTTCTGTATTTTCCAGCGCAGTTGGCAGCATTCTTCCAGGTTGAATGGCTAAACACCTTGTCTGGTTGGCTGACAACAGGCTGGTTGAACTGGGTCTTGACGTTTGGGCTGATCGTGTTTTTCTGCTTCTTTTATACATCGATGGTCTTTAACCCTGAGGACACAGCCTCTAACTTACAGAAACAGGGCGGTTTTATACCGGGGATAAGGCCAGGCAATGCAACGATTAACTACATCAGCAATATCCTGATGCGCATTACCTTGCCCGGAGCGTTTTATATCGGGGTTATCGCCGTTGTGCCAAGCATTTTATTTGCTTTTACCAACCAGTCCCTCATCCAGGCTTTCGGTGGCACGTCGATCCTGATTATGGTCGGTGTTGCCCTAGATACAATGACACAAATCGAAAGCCAGTTAAAAATGCATCATTATGAAGGCTTCTTTAACTAAAGAACAAATATATTGCATATTATTGGAGGCAAGATGAATATTGTTTTGTTGGGAGCTCCCGGAGCCGGTAAAGGCACACAGGCTGCCTTGATGGTTGAGAAGTATGGTTTGGCCCATGTCTCGACTGGTGATTTGCTGCGGGCAGCGGTAAACGAAGGCACCGAGCTCGGACTTGAGGCAAAGGGCTTTATGGATGCCGGCGAGCTGGTGCCCGACAGCCTGGTCATTAGCCTGATCAAAGAACGGCTCGCTGCACCGGACGCCTCAAAAGGCGTCATTTTTGACGGCTTCCCCCGCAATACATTGCAGGCTGTAGCCTTGTCTGCTGAGTTTGACTTGATGGGTGAGAAAATCGACGCTGCTTTGGCTATCCAACTTGATGCAGAGGTCATTGTAAAGCGCTTGTCCGAGCGCCGTTGTTGCCGTGATTGTGGGTATATTGGCTCGACGCAGGACCCGGTCTGCCCAAAATGCGGAGGCGAGATGTACCAGCGTGACGATGACATGCCAGATACAATCCGCAACCGCTTGGATGTCTATGAGAAGTCAACAGCACCATTGATCGACTATTACCGAGGCGCTGAGGTCTTATACGAGATCGACGGTGACAAGCATCCCGATGAAGTCTTTCAATCGATCCAAGATATCCTAGGATAAAAGCCGGCCTTCCATGATCCAGATAAAGACGCCTGAAGAGATTGCTGCCATGCGGCCTTGCGGCCGTTTGAGCGCGCGAGTATTACGTAAAGTCGGGGAATTGGTGCGCCCGGGTGTCTCCACATATGAATTAGACCGTTTCGCCTACGACCTGATCAACTTAGAGGGTGGGACCCCTGCCTTTTTGGGCTATAACGGCTATCCAGCCTCTATCTGCACGTCGATCAACGACCAAATCGTGCATGGGATCCCGTCTCCTGATGTGGTCTTGTACGAAGGCGACATTGTCTCTATTGATGTCGGGGCAGTGGTCGATGGCTGGGTTGGGGACAATGCGGCGACTTTTGCAGTCGGCGAGGTCAGTGCTGAGCTAAGGCAGCTAATCGAAGTTACCGAGGCCAGTATGTGGGAAGGCATCGGCCAGGCGATGGCAAACGCCCATGTCGGTGACATCTCCTTCGCTGTGCAGTCATATGCCGAATCCTATGGATATGGCGTCGTATACGAGTATACCGGGCATGGGATCGGCCGAAAAATGCATGAAGAGCCGAATATCCCGAATTTTGGCAGACGGGGCGAAGGGCCGCTCTTAAGAGAAGGTATGGTCATTGCCATTGAGCCGATGATCAATCTCGGGACAGCCGATACCAGAGGCCCTTATGCAGATAAATGGACAGTTTTTACTGCGGATAGAAAACCCTCGGCGCATTTTGAGAAGACTGTCGCAATTACAGCCGAAGGCCCTGTTGTGATTACCGAGGAATGAACGGTTTCATAAAAGCTCTGACAATTCTGCATATTCTCATCACGCCGCTCATATCGCGAACATCGACGTTTTGTATTTGCTGGTAACATATAAGATTAATCAGATGAACAATTAAGCTATAATTCACTGATGTTAATACCAAGCTCGAGCCTAAGTAGGGAAGTTGTTGTGTAGATACTAGGTGGACACGAGGGTGAACACAAAAAGACAGCAAATCACAAACGAGGTTTTTACTTTAGCTAATATTGTCTCCGCAATAAGGCTTGCCCTATTACCAGTCTTTTTGATCTTCTTAATCGCATACAAGAACAACCTAGCTGCATTTTTAGTCTTAACGATAGCGGCCTTGACCGACATGATCGACGGCCAACTGGCCCGGTTCACTAATACCGTCTCCTATCTAGGGATTCAGCTAGATCCATTTGTCGACCGGTTCTTCATTTTCCTGTCAGTTATTGGCGTCTATGTCGTTAAGCGTCTGCCTTTATGGCTGCTGGTCCTCTTTGTTTTGCGGGATGCTGTGATGTTCTTATTGACTGTCTATATGAAAAAAAAGCACAACCGTGACTTCAAGGTCGTGCTGCTCGGGAAAATGTCCACAGCTGCCTTAATGGCAGGTTTTTGCTCGCTGGTGATCTATGGGCCGATGATACCCGGGTTTGGCCTGATAGAGTCGTCATGGTTACCAGGCTGGGGCATTGATCCTGCACCATTGGGCTATTTGCTGATCTATATTGGCGCGGTACTGTCTGTATCTAGTGCTATTTACTACATATATACTGGTGTTAAGGTACCAATTAGCCAAGCCGATGCAGGCAACAGCGGCGTTAGCCCCGAAACGGGCGGGCCTTTACATAGCGACAACAGAAATGAGCCAATAGGAAAAGCGAATGTCTAGCAACACAAAGCCAAACAGTAGAAAAACTAGCCAAAGCAACGGTTCATCAAGAAAAAGCCCTTCTGGGGATAAAAGCACCGCCTTGCGTAGCTCGGCAAACAATGCGAGCAAACGACGAAATAGTACCACCAGCAGTCGATCGAACAGTCGTCAAAGTGTTTCCCCTAAACGTAGCCAACAAGGAAAACATCAGGGCCAGCGCAACAAGAATTCAGTCAAAAAAACAATAATCACAAAGCAAAGGGTTTTAATCGCCTGTGCTGCAGTGTTGTTGTTTGCAGTAGTCATGTGCCTAACCGACGTCATTGCCAACTACGGGAAAATACACAGTGGCGTTTCAGTTGCCGGGGTCTATGTCGGAGGTATGACGAAAGAGGAGGCAGCAGAGTTGTTGGAGCGTGAGCTGACTGCGAGAATCGAAGCCAGCCCCGTTGACATCGAATGCGAGCAACTGACCCTTGCCAAATTGCTTGATATCAGCCGCTGGGGGCCAGCCATTGAGCTTGACGCAAACCTACATGATGCAAGCGGGTTTGGGGCTGACCCTTTAGTGTCAAAATCCTGGCGGATCAGGGCACTGACGCTAACAGCAAGTATCGATGGTGCTGCTTTAGCCGAACAGGCCTATGCTGTTGGGCGCGAGGGTGATTTCTTTTCTGGACGCTTTCAAGCCTGGCTGCATGGAATCGACCTGCCTGGTTATTTGACTTACAACGAGCAGCAGTTAAACGGGCTTATCCAACTGTTAGAACAAGCTGTGGGCACCCCTTTGGTCAACGCTGACATCTTTTTCATTGACAGCCGGTTCATTGTCGTCCCCAGTGCAAGAGGGATCGGGATAGACAGGGAGCTGTTTAACGCATCTTTAGACAAGGCAATGCTAGGCGAGAACCGTCTCATTGACATACCTCTGATGGAGACGCAGCCCCAGATACTTGACAGTGAGGCCCAAGAGCTGGCTGACAAATGCAACCTGGTGATAGCCGAGCCCGTAATGCTTACGACCGACAACGGCCAAAGTTGGGAGATAAACGCGTTCTACCTTGGGTCCTGGCTGACTTCGAGCATCGTTGACGAAGGCGGTCAAGCCCGATTGGTGGTGAGGGTCTCGTCGGACTACCTAAAGCGCAGCCTAAGCGAGGTCCTAGGCGGCTATGACCCTGGCGTAGACCCAGTCAATGCCCAGTTTTCGGTGTCCAGCGACGGTGTCACAATCATCCCCAGCGAGGACGGCTTAGGTATCGACTACCCTCAACTAGCAATCGACCTTGAGCGTATATTGTTTGGCACAGAGGCAGAGGCTAGGCAAATGCAGCTCTCGGTAGCCACTTTGACCCCATCCATGTCGACGGCAGATGCCGAGGCTATGCGGATCACGACGAAAATATCGACCTATTCGACCGATTATGGTTTCTCAACCCCAGCCCGGGCGCATAACGTCGAAGTCGCATCGTCATATGTGACCCATTCGCTGATACCCCCTCGAACAGTCTGGTCGTTTAATGAGACCTCTGGCGACGCGACGCTGGAGAGAGGCTATCAGGTCTCAAAAGTCATATCGGGGAATGTCTATCAAGATGCAGTGGGAGGGGGAGTCTGCCAGGTGGCTACTACTGTCTTCAATGCTGTGTTCGAAGCAGGATACCCGATTGTCAACCGTGCCAACCATGGTCTGTACCAGTGGCAATACGCTGCTGGCCGTGATGCTGCTGTCTTTTATGACTGGCTGGATTTCAAGTGGGAGAACGACACAGACAACTGGATACTGCTTACTGTGACCTGCTATCAGGGTTGGGTGACAGCTTCGCTTTGGGGCACACCGCCTGGGTACCGGGTAGAGACCGAGGTCGGTGCCTGGATTCCAGGCGAGTCTTTTAGAACGGAGAAGACGCCTAACGACTCTATGTATATAGGCGAGGAGAACATCATCCAAGCGGGAGTGTCAGGCAGAAGCATCAACGTCACACGTCGAGTGTTTGATGCCAATGGGAACCTGCTGCGTGAGACGACGTTTAAGTCGACATATTCGCCAGTGACTGAGGAGATCGAGTATGGGACAAGACAGCCTGAGATAGCCCCAGACCCTGAGCCTCCCCCTGACTCAGGCACCCTAGGCGACCAAGACGGGACAAACGGCTAAGCACTTCGGATGAAAATCAAGGTAATTTTAGTGATAAATGCTGAGCGCTTGTCAAATACCATTTTTGCTGTCATACTTGTTTACCCTTCTAAACGATGAAAGCAATGTAGTTCCAACACAGAAAAAAGGCAGACAACATGGAATATCTTAAAGTTTCATCCAAATCATCCCCGTCTTCTGTTGCAGGTGCGATTGCTGGTATGATCAAGGACGGAGTCCCTGTTGAAATACAGTCTGTCGGTGCTGGTGCAGTGAACCAGGCAGTGAAAGCGATAGCCATTGCGCGAGGTTTCTTGTCCCCTGTTGGCATTGAGATCGTCTGTGCTCCCGCTTTTGCTGACGTCGAGATCAATGGCGAGGTACGGACTGCCATTCGCTTTTCAATTGAGCCGCGTTATCTCAGGGGCATCAAGACAAACGACCGCGAGGGTGATGGCCGTTTTGATTGGATAACCTACGGAGCGAACTTTTCCGATTCGTAATGCTTTTTAACGGCTTAAAGTATCATCTGCGCACCTTTGGGTGCCAGATGAACCAACACGACTCCGAACGTATAGCTGGCATGCTCGAAGAGCAAGGAGCAATGCTGGCAGCCTCCATAGAACAAGCAGATATAGTTGTCTATGTTACCTGTTGCGTACGCCAGGCAGCGGATATGAGGCTGCTCGGGCAAGTAGCCTCGCTCAAAGGCTTGCCGACCCCGACAGGCGGCAAGCGCCTGATCGCTGTAGGCGGATGCTTGGCACAGCGTGATGGTGAAAAACTGGTCGAGCAGCTACCTCATATCGACATCGTGTTCGGGACACATAACATCGCCATGCTGCCTGAACTGATAAAATCAGCCCTCGACACCAGTCAACCACAGGTCAGTACCCTAAGCGACGTCCAAGCCGACGAGATGGTCCCTGCTACCTCCCTGCCGGCACGGCGTGAGAACAAATGGCATGCCTGGCTGCCGATCATGACAGGCTGTAATAACTTCTGTTCCTACTGTATTGTGCCTTATGTGCGCGGCCGCGAACGGAGCAGGCCTTTCGAGGAGATACTACGCGAAGTCGAGATGCTGCTTGCAGACGGAGTGGTCGAGATCACCTTGCTAGGCCAAAACGTCAATTCCTATGGGCGCGACCTTTATGGCCAACCGCGCTTTGCAGAAATACTTAAGGCTGTCGGGGAAAGCGGCGTTGACCGCCTGCGTTTCGTGACCTCGCACCCTAAGGACCTAAGTGTCGAGACAATCGCTGCTTTCGCTCAGACCAAGGCAGTGATGCCGCACTTGCAATTGCCCGTCCAAAGCGGGTCAGACAACATTTTGGCAGCTATGAACCGCTTATATACAGCCGACGACTATCGTGGGCTTGTCCATCTGGTGCGCCAGGCGTCAATGGACGCAGGCAAGGGCGGGAAAACCTACCTCGGCTCGGTGGCCTTCTCCACAGATATCATAGTCGGTTTTCCGGGCGAGACGGAGTCTGACTTCCAAGCCACTTGCGACCTGGTCGAAGAGATCGGTTTCAGCCAAGTCTTCTCATTTATCTACTCGCGACGCGAAGGCACCCCTGCGGCAAGCCTCGTCGACGAGAATACGCCCGAACAGATCCAAGAACGCTACCAACGTCTGGTAAAAATAGTACAGAAGTCGGCTTGGGAGCAAAACCAGCTGGAGCTAGGCATACCGACACCAGTCTTGTTTGAAGGCATTTCCAAACGCGACCAGACCATGCTGACAGGCCGAAGCCCCAAAAACACGACGGTGCATGCCAAATTGCCGCCAGACAGGTCAATTAGCGACTATATCGGCAAAATACACCCTGTCCGCATCGACACGGCCAAGACCTGGTACCTAAGCGGTGACTTGCTTGACTGACCAGTTACCAAGCACCGGCTTAAGCGGCCAAACCAAGCAGACGATAATCGCCATAGTCGGCCCCACCGCTTCCGGAAAGTCCATGCTGGCCGACGCTTTGGCAAAACGGATCGGGGCCGAGATCGTAAGCGCCGACTCCATGCAGGTCTACCGCGGCATGGACATCGGCACCGCAAAGACCCCCATTGGCCAGCGCGGGGTCACGTACCACGGAATAGACCTCGTCGACCCCGGCCAGGCCTTCACGGCAGCGCTTTATCAGCGCTATGCTCGAAAAACGATCCAAGAGGCCTGGTCGCGGGACCATCATGTGGTTTTTTGTGGAGGCAGCGGGCTTTACCTGCGCGCGGCGCTCGACGACTTCGACCTTGACGAGGCATACGATATGGCTGACGACGGCCAAGAGGGCCAGCCAAGCTTGCCTTTTTATGGGGAGAAGGACGCGGCGAGCCCTACTCGGAGGGAGCAATTGCTGATGCAGGCCGAAGAGCTCGGGCCTGAGGCCTTCCATGGGCTTTTGACCGATCGGGACCCTCGAAGCGCTGCGCTTATCCATCCCAACAATGTCCGCCGCGTCGTGCGTGCCCTGGAACTGCTTGACCAAGGGACGAGCTATGCGCAGGCGAGTGCAGGCTTTGCCCGGTACGAGAGTATTTACTCTGTGCGTTTCGTCGGCTTGGCTCTGGACAGGGCACTGCTCTACCAATTGATCGATAATCGGGTCGATGCGATGATTGGCCAGGGACTGCTCGGTGAAGTACAGGTCTTGATAAGCGAGGGCTTTAGGGAGGCCCTTACTGCGGCACAGGCCATCGGCTACAAAGAGGTCGTTCCGGTGCTGGAGGGAAAAGCTACCTTAAAAGAGGCCACAGACAGCATTAAACAGGCCACCAGACGCTATGCCAAACGCCAGATGACCTGGTTTTCCAAGGACCCCCGTATCGAGTGGCTAGAGGTTAGCGACCTGCACAAGGCAAGGCTATCTAACTCCATTGACGGGCTAGAGCTGAGCCGTCTTCTCTTGTCTCGAACCCTTGACCTGCTAAAATGATTAACCATATCTGAAACATACAGTAAATGAGGATCAAACATGGATACTGTCACACAACTTGCCAACTGGTTAAAAGCTAGCGAGAACTGCGTGTTTTTCGGAGGAGCAGGCGTTTCCACAGAAAGTGGCATCCCTGATTTCCGCTCTGAAAAAGGGCTGTTCGCCACCAAGGAGGTGTATGGGTTTTCTCCAGAGGAAATATTGTCATACACTGTGTTTATGAATAATCCGAGCCTGTTCTTTCGGTACTATAAAGAAAACCTCATCGCTATGGACGCTCGTCCCAATAAGGCCCATCAGGCATTGGCGGCATTGGAGGCATGGGGGAAGCTGAAGGCTGTGATAACCCAAAACGTTGACGGCCTGCACCAGGCTGCCGGCAGCCATACGGTCTACGAGCTGCATGGCTCGAACTGGCGGCAATACTGCATCGAGTGCGGGACCGGCTATTCGTTGGCATATATCTTAGACGAGGAGAATTGCAAAGAAGGCGTACCCTACTGCCAAGCATGCTCATCCATTGTCCGGCCAGCAGTCGTTTTGTATGAAGAACCGCTTGATATGTCAGTGATGAACGCATCGATTGCTGCTATCGAGGCAGCAGACATGCTGATCGTCGGAGGAACGTCCCTTGCAGTGTATCCGGCTGCAGGCTTGCTTCACTATTTCAAGGGTGAAAGGCTGGTACTGATAAACAAGTCGCCCACAGCATATGACGGCTTGGCCCAGCTAGTGATCAACGACTCGATAGGCGAGGTATTGGACTCGGTGGTAAGCCAATTGCTGGCCTGACCTGTGTCAAAAAGACTCAAGCAATGATGCCAAAAGCAGTGTAGCGAGGCTTGTCTGGCAGCTGGTCTGTCCTTGTAAAGTCAAACTCCTGGCCTTCATGCGCTAGGGCTATCGCGTAGTGGCTTAAAGCGATGCCCATGTCCAGGTCAGACTGTCTATAGAACTGCGAGATCGGTGTATTGAGGTTTTTTCGATAAACCAATACCTGCCCGTCTGCCTTCTCAAAATACCAAGGCTGGGCATTCATCCCTGAGGGGGCAAGGCGGACAGCTGCTATGACTTGGTCGTCAGGGGAGTTTGTTATCTCCTCCATGGGCTTGCGGTCGAAATCGCCCAAGTCCCGATGTGGGGAGTCGGCGGCTATGCCAAAGGCAATAGCAATAAGGTCGTTGTCGCTCGGGGCATCAGCGTCTTTTGCCCCACCCAACCAAACACTTCCGTAGCCGTTTGCATTTAGCCACAAAACGAACTGCTCATAGAAAAAACCGACAGCCTCTAGCTCGTTGGCCGCCCCAGACCCGCTGATCATCAGATAATGCGGGGCCTTTACACTCAGCAGGCCGCGTATGCCGGGGATGATGCGGTGCTGATAGCCTATCCCTTCATAAAGTTCTTGGAAAGTACCAAGGGCATCCTCGATCTTTAAGATATCCTCATTGCCTAGGGCTTCCAAATTATATTTTCGAGTAGACTTGCGGCTAAAAATAGAATCATAGAGATCCATGGTAACCCCCTCCGTTGATATAGGCTTGAATACAAACAAGTATAGAGGATTTCTTAGGGTTCAACTAGATTTAAAAGCAAATCCAGACCTGCCAAAAACAACAACAGGCCTGTCTTAGCCGGGGTCTGTATAACCTATTCACCTATAAAGACGGCGTCAGGCTATGTCCTTCTGAACAGCCTGCTTAGCAGGCTGTTGATCATCTCTATTTCGGTGAGTCGCAAAACCCGACAGACAAAGTAATATATGACTAGGATGTATGAGCCCCAAGCGAGTACCGTGATAAACGAGGTGGCAATACTAGCCGCCCTCGGCTCAAAGCCAAGCAGGCTCAACAACAAAGGCAGGCTGGCAGCGACTAAGGCAGCAACAATATACTTGAGTATGTCAATAACTATCTGGGACAGGCCAAATTGGCCGATTTTGGTACGTAGTAACAAGAGCATGGCAACAAGCAGGATAAAATGCGCGATGGCATCAGTTAGGGCCAAGCCTATCAGTCCCCAGCCTGGCCATCGCCCTGCTCCTCCAGATAAAAGTATATAAAGGGTGATTTGGACTATCCTGCCGACAAAATCAATCACTATGAACAGCTTGAGGTCGCGAAGCGAGCTGAAAACCCGATACAAGAACCGATAGCCTGCAAAAAAAGGCAGGGCTATGCACCATACCCTAAGTACCTGGGAGACGATTGACACATCATGCTCGGTAAACTCGCCAGCGTGGTACAAGCCTGCCAAGGGCTTGGCCAGGACAATGATCGCTACAGCCAAAGGGACGATGAAAAAGAGGGTGTTCCTCAGCCCGATGCGCACATTGTCACGTAGTTTTTCTAAGTCGGTTGCTGCGCTCGCCTCTGCCATTTCTGTAAAAAGGGCAGTTGACAAGGCTACGGCAATCAGCCCGTAGGGTAATTGGTACCACAACCACGCATATTGTATTGTAGCCGGCCCCGTTGCGCTGGTCTTCAAAGCCACAGCATTCAAGACGCTCGCTACTATCAGGTTTATCATGACGAAGGCACTGACCGGCAAGGCCATAGCCAGGCTTTCTTTTAAGGCTTGGTCCCTTAGGCGGATGTGAAAGCGCAAGGGTATCCTCAAACGAAGCAAGGCAGGGATTTGGACGGCAAATGAGACTGCTACCCCTAAAGTAGTGCCTATCGCCAGGCATATCCTGGCCAGCTCGGTATTGGCGTTGCTGACAAAGGGATAGCTGAACATCGTGACAATAACTACCAGATTGTTGAAAATCGGCCCAGCCATTGGCCAAAAGAACTCACGATGGGCATTGAGCAGGCTGCTCATAAGCCCGCCCATACCGTAAAAGAGCACTTGAATAGCAAAGTAGCGAAAGAAAAATCCAGCCATTCGCACAGCTTCCGGCTCCAGGTCCTGCGACAGAAAGGTCTGGGTAAAGACCAGTTGGGGAGCGAACAGCGTCGCTAACAAAGAGACTGCACCTAAGACAACAAGCCCGATGGAGAAAAGGTTCGAAGCGAAATCAGAAGCTGCCGCCTGGCCTTCCTTTTCCCGTTCCGAGAGGTACATAGGGAGAAAAACAGACGAGATGATACCGCCGGCAAGCAGTTCGAATATCTGGTTCGGCAGGTTGTTAGCTACACTGTAAGCGGAGGTCAACAAGGTGTTCCCCAGGGCAAAGGCCATTGCCCAAGTACGTATGAAACCGGTAATCCGAGACACGAAGATCGTTGCCGACATGACTGCTGTGGCTTTTGACACGGAAGGCTCTAGCATACCCGGTTGGCTGTTGCCGGCGTTTTGCCCATCATGCCCTTGTGGTGGCGTGACCTGTCCGTCTGACGTCCCACCATCGGTAGATGTGGTCTTATCCTTGTTTTGAGTCAGCAAAAAGCTCATGTTCATATGATAACATTGTTAAGGCGCACTCCTTAAAAGCTTGGGACAGTCGTGCCACTGGCTTGGCTTATGTCTTTGAATAACTATATCCTTGGAATAACTATGCTAAGGCATATCTATTGAAGCGAGCCGGTTTTAAAATCCATTTAAGTATCGAAATGGGGATATATGCGCACTAAGAAGGTTTGTCATGACTAAGTTTATTTTTGTTACTGGAGGTGTTGTTTCGTCGTTAGGCAAGGGAATCACAGCTGCTTCATTGGGCAGGCTGCTGAAGTCACGTGGCTACAAAGTGACTCTGCAGAAAGCTGATCCCTACTTAAACGTCTACCCAGGCACTATGAGCCCAACCCAGCATGGCGAGCTGTTCGTCACCGACGACGGGCATGAAGGCGATTTGGACCTTGGGCACTACGAGCGCTTCGTGGACGAGAGCCTGACCCGAGAAAGCAATTTTACAGCCGGCCGTATCTACCAAAGCCTTTTGGACAATGACCGGCGTGGCGACTTTTCGGGTGGGACAATCCAAGTCATCCCGCACATGACCAATGCCATCCGGGAGCTGTTTAACAGCGTGGCTGACGATGACATCGATATCGTCATCACTGAGATCGGAGGGACTGTCGGCGACATCGAGTCCTTGCCTTTCATTGAGGCAGCCCGCCAGTTCAAGATGAGCAAGCCTCATGGCGATGTGCTCTTCGTGCATGTTACTTTGGTCCCATATGTTGCCTCGGCCCACGAGTTGAAGACTAAGCCGACACAGCACTCTGTCAAGGAGCTGCGGTCAATCGGTGTCCAGCCAGACTTCATTGTCTGTCGCTCGGACCATGAGATCAACGACGGGGTCAAAGAAAAAATCGCCTTGTTCTGCGATGTGCGGATTGAAAACGTCATCAGTTGCCAAGACGTTGACAGCATCTACACTGTGCCTTTGGTCTTGCGCGACCAGAATTTCGATGTCAATGTCTTAGAGGCCTTAGGCCTTCCGCTGACCCCCGCCGATCTAAGCGATTGGGAAAAATACGTTGTCAGCCTAAGGGAGCTGCCCCAGACTGTCCGCATCGGCATTGTCGGCGAATACGCTTCGATGCCAGATGCCTACCGCAGTATCTCAGAGGCCTTGGAGCATGCTGGAGTCGGCACCGGGTATAGGGTCAATATCGAGTACATTGACACAGAGACGATGACAGGCTCCCAGATCGACGAGGCGCTTTGCGAGCTGGACGGTATCCTGCTGCCGGGAGGTTATGAGAAATCGGCTTTTGAGAGCAAGGTCCTAGCTGCCCAGTTTGCGCGCGAGCATGATATCCCCTTACTAGGGATCTGCCTCGGCATGCAAGCTGCAGTGGTGGAGTTTGCCCGCAATGTAGCAGGCTTGAAGGCAGCCAACACGACAGAGAACTGCGATGGGAGCGCCCAAGTGATTGATCCAGTCATCAGGCAGATGTCTCATGACGAGATAGCAGCAGCGACATCAAGCATCACACGCTCGCTTGCCCTAAGGGAGATCCCTGGCCGCTTAGGCGCATATCCCACAGCGCTGATTGAGGGAACAAGGGCATTTGCCTTATATGGCCAAGGCCTCGTGTCCGAACGCTATAGCCATTGCTATCTGGTCAACAACGACTATCGCGACCAATTGACCGATGCCGGCATGGTGATCAGCGGGTCTTCTCCAGATAATGTGTTTATAAACATCGTGGAGCTTGCTGACCATCCCTGGTATGTAGCGACGCTGGCCCATCCTGAGTTCAAGAGCCGGCCGACGCGCCCGCATCCCTTGTTTTGCGGCTTTGTCCAGGCTGCTGGCATAAGGGCTTCGGAGGCAGATTCCAAGTAGGTTCAAACCGACAGATAGGTGGTCGTCAATGAATTCCTTAGCGCAATACCCGCTTCCTGACAAAGAGCGTTTGCTTGCAGACTTTTTGGCCTTGGTGCAAATCGACAGCCCTTCGTACTCAGAGGCAGGGGTAATGCAGTGGCTGTCGGGCGTATTGGGGGATGCCGGCTTGCAGTTGACTATCGATAACAGCACAATGCACACAGGCTCGCAGACTGGTAACTTGATAGCGGTCCTGCCTGCTACGCCGGGACGCACTGACCGTGTCTACTTGTCGGCCCACACCGACACAGCCTCTCCCGGCGAGGGCATCATGCCTGTCGTTACTGACGGGGTCATCACGTCTAGCAGCGACACTGTCCTTGGCGGGGACGACAAGGTGGGGATTGCTGCGATTGTCGAAACCGTCCGTGTCTTAATTGAGTCCGATCAATCACACCCGGAGGTCGTCATCTTGTTCTCGGTAGCTGAAGAAGTCGGCCTGAAAGGGGCAAAAGCCATAGACGGCCAAGCCTTAGGCTTTAATGGCGAGCCTTGCTTTGTCTTAGATGCCGGCGGCCTGCCGGGCGGCGTGATCATTGGCGCTCCCTTCCACATCGAGTACACTGCCCGCTTCATTGGGCGGCAAGCCCATGCGGGGGTGAGCCCAGAGACCGGCATCTCGGCGATCTCGATGGCTGCCCAAGCCATTGCCTCGCTGCCTACGGGCCGGCTTGACGAGATGACTACAGCCAATGTCGGGACCATCCAAGGCGGCAGCGCAAACAATGTCGTTGCTGAAGAATGCCTGGTAACAGGGGAGATGCGCTCGCTTTCAGAAGACAGGGTATACGAAGTCAAGGAAAAAATCGGCGCTTTAATGGACAAGGCAGCGTCCGATTTCGGTGGAGAAGTGCAAGCCGAGTTCACATTGGCCTATCCAGGGTTTAAGCTGGCAGAGGACGATGCGCTGGTGCAGTTGGTGTTAGAGACTGCCCGTGAATTGGGTCTGGCTCCTGCTGCCAGCTATACAGGCGGAGGGTCGGATGCTAACATATACGCGGGGAAGGGCTTAAAACCCTTGGTGCTCGCAACCGGAATGACTGCAGTGCACAGCAAGGACGAGAGCTTGGCGGTTGCCGATTTGGTAAACATCACCCAGTTGTTGGTCGCTCTTGTTTTGAGGTACCGCGCCTGACCGAAACAGCCAAGGTTATTAAACATAAGGACGTATTTCAGGCAGCAGCATAAGACAGCTGCACGAAATGGCGTTCGAGAAATAAATATTGTAATAGTCAGTTAGAGTTATGGGGAGCAAGGCACGTGGAGGTAGCTCATGGCAGACGGGACGGTTGACAATCCGGTATTGCGAATAGCAATTGCTGAGGATACCCAATCGGATATAGATATTCTCGTTGGTTTTATAAATGACTATCAAACGAACAAGCAGATTAGGGTCTACCACTCGGGCGAAGAGCTGCTGGCAGATTTCCATAAAAGCCAGTATGACCTGCTGTTCTTAGATATCTACATGTACGAGATCAATGGGGTAGAGACGGCAGAGCGAATCCGAGACATAGACACCCAAGTAGTCATTGTCTTTACTACCACTAGCGAGGACTTCACTCGCGAGAGCTACCGGCTAAACGCGTATAAGTACCTGGTAAAGCCATTGGTGGCCAAAGACGTCTTTGACGCCCTGGAACTGGCGATCCTCAAGCGCGACAAGGCGCAGGGGGCGACTTTGGCTATCGTTTATGAGAACGTGCCCGTTCTTATCCCCCTAAACGAGATCCTCTACATCGAGTCGTCCAACCGGAGGTCTTTGGTGCATACCGATGACGACGTCTATACCACCACAATGACTATCGACGCCTTGGCCAAGCTCCTGCCATCGCCTCGGTTCACCCGGTCGCACCGTTCGTTCGTGGTGAACTTCGACCGGGTCGACGAGGTGAGCGACGATTTTATCATGGATGACGGCTCGGTTGCCTATATTACCGTGAAGAACCACCGCAAAATGAAGCGTGCTTATGAGGACTATGTCTTCAATAAGGTCCGCAGTGATGTCTAGCACTGTGAGCCGGATCAGTCAGTTCATACGCTTAGCCTATGTCCTGGTCATGCTGCTGCTCGTTGTCTTGATGATCGGCGTGGCCAGCGCCGACCGTAACAATGTCACTTATCACTGGACTGAAATGCGGGCCCTCGACAGCGGCTCGCTGTCTGTCAACGGCCAAGAGGCGGCTGAAGTCGGGCTCCCTTGCCGGGTAGACAGCCTTAAACAAGGGGATAAGATCGTGCTCACCTGCTACGAGAACACGATCCTTTATGACAATTTGTTGTTTCGTGTGGTCGGGGCATCCCTAGATATCTATATCGACGATGTCTTGTACCTTTCAACCGGGCAAGCTGACACTTATCCGAGCTTTCAAAGGGTCCCCTCGCCGCAGGTTTCGATGATGGACCTTCCCACAGCCGACGGGGTAAAGGAGTTCCGGTTCGTATACACGATCGGCGAGCTGGTCAGCTCGATCGATGTCTATCCGTTTTATGTGGGGGACTCGGCGGTCCTTTTTTTAAGCCTCCTCCGGTCAAGCGGCGTCTCTTTTGTGGCTGCCTTGGGGCTTTTTATTGCTGGGCTGGTGCTGGTGCTTGTGTCGGTGATCTCGATTAGGGCCACGTCAGTCGCCTATGCCATGGCTTGGATGGGCCTAAGCTGCCTGGCTTTTGGCATCTGGAACCTTTCGGCCAACGACCTGGCAGTCTATTTCATACCCTTGAAGTCTTTGGTCTATACCGTCACCTATGTCAGCATGTTGGCGGTAGTCCCTCCCTTGACGGTCTTTTACCGCTTGGTGATGGACAGGCAAGAGTCGCGTGCTTTGCGCTTGGTGAGTATTGTTGCAGCAATAATAGCCATTTGCACCGTGGTGCTCCACCTTAGCGGAGTGCTGCCCTTTGCCCTAAGCGGCCTGCTGATTAGGCTTTTTATCCCGACCGCGCTGGTGGCCCTCGGGCTGGTCATCGTCTATAACTACCTGAGGCTCAAAGCCGTCTTGGCTAGCCGCTTGCTTTGTCCAGCGGCCTTGCTGGCTGCTTTTGCGGTTTTGGACCTAGTGAACATAGCCATCGGCGGGCCTTTCCAAAACGGCTTGCTGCTGCTTGGGTTCATGGTCTTCACTGCCTGGATGTCGGTCTTTGGCGGACGCTTGGTCAACCAGCGCTTCGCAGCTGCCCGGCAAAGCGAAAGGCTGGCCATCGAGGTCGAGGCAATGGCCGGCAACCTGGAAAAACAACGGGTCTTGTACCAGCAGCTGTCCGAGTCTGCCGAGCAGGTCCGTATGATGCGACACGATATGCGCCACCAGCTCTCGGCTATCCGCAGCTACATCGAAAGCGGGAACAACCCGGGGGCCTTGGCCTACATCGACGAGCTGGAAGACTATACGCCTACTTTCGCCCAACTCATCCTGACGGACAATTTCTCAGTCAACGCAGTGGTCTCGCACTACCTCTTAATGGCCGAGTCGAACCAGATCGAGACCGATCTGAGCCTGGTGGTCCCCTCCGACCTGGGCCGGATCAGCGAAAGCGACATGAGCATTGTCTTCGGCAACCTTTTCGAGAACGCCATCGAGGCGTCAATGTACCTGCCTGTCGGCCAAAGGGTGATAAAGCTACGCAGCCAGGTGGTGAGCAACAACCTCACGATCACGGTGGACAACGCGTTCGACGGCCATTACGAGACCCATGACGGCGTGTTCTTCTCCCGCAAACGCCAAGGCCGCGGAATCGGGCTGACTTCCGTCCAGGCCATTGTCGACCGCTATGACGGCAGTATGAAGATCGAGATCACCAACGGGCAGTTCATGGTCTCCTTGATGGTCAGGATGTAGGGCCAATATGTGGAGAAACCCACGAGTGCCTATACCCTTCCAAGACTAAGAGGGCCCCAGGCTATCACAGCCCTCTCAAGCCAGCTGGTCTGTTACACCCGATAGCGCATCCAGCCCCATGAAGCGTTAGAATAACCAACATGTCAAACTTACCTGATAACAACGAGACGGATACGGGCTTGTCCCAGTCCCTTGGGCCTGAGGGCGCCACTGCCCTGTCTTATGAGCAGGCAGCGATACGGATCGAGGCCCTAAGGGCTGAAATCGACCAGGCCAACTACTTGTACTACGAGCTCGACGCCCCTGAGCTAAGCGATGCGGCATATGATTCGTTAATGCGGGAACTGCTTGGCCTCGAAGCCCAATGGCCAGAGCTAGTCACAGCCACATCGCCGACCCAGCGTGTCGGCTCAGGCCCAAACACGGGGACGGGCCTCTTGGAGGAGGCAAGCTTTGTCGAAGTGGCCCATGCCAGCCGCATGTATTCGCTGGACAACGCAATGGACCTTGACGAGCTGGAAGCCTGGTTGACCCGGGTCGAGAGGGCGGTGACTGCCTTAGGGCATCCTGCCCCAACCTATATCTGCGAATTGAAGATCGACGGATCCTCGATTGCGCTTACCTACCGGGGAGGCGGACTGCGCAGGGCAGCCACCAGAGGCGACGGCTTGACTGGCGAGGACATCACGGCCAACGCCCGCACCATCAGCGACCTGCCGCTAAGCATTGATAGCAGCACCGTTTCTGGACAGGCAACGAACAGCTGGGCCAGCCTGACAAACCAGAACCTGGGCAATGAAATCGAGGTTCGTGGCGAAGTCTATATGCCCAAAGCGAGCTTTCAGCGGCTAAACGAGCAGATCACAGCTGAAGCGGCTAAAACAAACAAAACACCGCGCTTGTTTGCCAATCCTCGAAACGCTGCAGCAGGGTCGTTGCGCCAAAAAGACCCGCTGGTCTCGGCCAGCCGCGACCTAGCGACCTTTATATATGCCATTGCAGACCCATACGCCCTTGGCATAGGGCAGCAAAGCCAGCTGCTGGAATGGCTGAAAAGCCGTGGCTTTCATGTAAACCCCGATGTCTTGCTTTGCGAGCAGCCAGACGAGGTATTCGAGTTCTGCCGGCAGGCAATAAAAAAGCGTCAGGACCTGCCATATGAGATCGATGGGGTCGTGGTCAAGGTCAACGACTTCGCTATCCAAGACCAGCTGGGCTTTACAGCAAAGGCCCCGCGATGGGCAATAGCCTTCAAGTTCCCGCCTGAAGAAAAAACCAGCGTTCTCAGAAACATCACGGTCCAGGTGGGCAGGACCGGGGTGCTTACCCCAGTTGCTGACTTCGACCCGGTCTTTGTGTTCGGCTCGACGGTGTCCCGGGCTACCTTGCATAACCTGGACGAGGTGCATCGCAAGGACGTGCGTATCGGAGACACGGTCATCGTCCGCAAGGCAGGGGATGTCATCCCTGAGGTCTTAGGGCCGATTCTATCGCTTCGGCCTGAGAATGCAAGCATTTGGCAGATGCCGGCGCGTTGTCCTTCCTGTGGGGCGCCCGTCTACAAGGACCAAGACGCAGTCGCCTATCGTTGTCTTTCAGCCGATTGTCCGGCCCAGAGGCTTGAGCGCTTGAACCACTGGGTGTCACGCAATGCCATGGACATCGATGGAATGGGCAGCAAGCTTATCGAGAAACTGGTCGAGGTCGGTCTGCTGACCGACGCAGCATCTTTCTATCAGCTAAGCATAGGCCAGCTTGCCTCGCTGCCGACTGGCGAGTCGAAGTATGCCCGCTCTATGTCCAAAGAAAGACGCGAGGCAGAAAACGACTATGAAAAAGTCCCCGTGCTGCTTGGTGAGACCATGGCCAACAAGCTGTTCGCCCAAATCGAGGCCAGCAAGGGCCAGCCCTTCTCCCGATTGCTTTTCGCCCTAGGAATTCGCAATGTCGGACGCACCATAGCCGAGCTTGTCTGCCAGGAGTTCACCTCGGTCGAGGCGTTGCTAAATGCCTCTGAGGCCGATCTGGTAAAAATCGAGGGGGTCGGCCCAAATATCGCTTCTGGCATCACACAGTTCTTTTCATCAAAAGACAGCCTGAGGCTGATAAACGATTTACAAATGGCTGGTTTGAATATGGAGGAGAAGGCCACGTCCGCGCACGAAGACACGGCCGCGCACGAGGCCACGTCCGCAGGCGAAGCCGGCGCAGGAGGGAACGCCATGCCTTTGGCCGGCTTGACTTTTGTGCTGACCGGAAGCCTGGAGACGCGTTCTCGGGAGCAAGCCGAAAAGGAGTTAAAGGCACTGGGCGCCAAGACGGCAAGCTCTGTGAGTTCAAAGACCAGCTTTGTGGTTGCTGGAAGCAAAGCCGGGTCGAAGCTGGCTAAAGCCATGGAGCTGGGAATCCAAGTGCTTGACGAGCAAGCCTTGGAAACGATTATCCTGACCCGGCAGGCTCCCCCGGAGGTCTAAATCGGGCCTACGAAACCAAGCCGGACACCGGGCGTTTAAGGCAAACTGTCGAATGCTGCCAGCAATTAGTTTTAAGATAGATGAAAGCCTGCCTTATTTCTCCCCTTGCCTTATGGCCTCGTCTACAATGTAGTCATACAGTGTGAGTCAGTAAACACTTGTCAAGCGAGTATAGAACCGCATTGCAAAGCAACTGAAAGGAGCGGAACCTCTATGTTTAGACCAATACCCTTCGAACCAAGGGAACTAAGGCAAGTCGGCGAAATGCCAGGCTTCTTCGGTGGGCCTGGAACCCCAATAAGGGACACGCCGGTAACAGCGAAAGAAAACGCAGCAGCCATGTATTTCGACCGCCATCCGTTTTGGATGCAAGGGCCGGGAAACTCAGGCATGTTCTCACTGCCCATGTACAACGAACTCCTCGGTAGGGGAGGCCCAGGCGGCACAGTCGACGCCTTCGGCTTGGAATGGGTCTGGGTGGAGATGGTTGGCGGGTCGATCGTTGCGCCTGGTGACCCCTTGCTGCTAAACGCCAACGAGTGGCGCGACAAGATCAAAATCCCCGACATCGATGCCTGGGACTGGGCCGGTGCCGCAGAGGAGACCAAGGTCGACAAGACCCTCTTTACCCAGATGTCCTTTGTGAACGGCTTTTGGTTCGAGCGCCTGATCTCCTTTATGGACTTCGAAGGAGCAGCCATTGCCATCATCGATGAGGACCAAAAACCAGCTGTGCACGAGATCTTCGAGGCCATGACCGACCTGGGATGCCGGCTGGTCGACAAGTTTGTCGAGTACTGGCCTGGCCTGGACGGATTCAACGTCCACGATGACTGGGGCTCCCAGCGCTCGCCCTTCTTCTCCAACGATGTCGCAATCGAGATGTTCTTGCCCTACATGAAGATCCTCACCAACCACATCAAGTCCAAAGGCCGCGTTGTGACTTTGCACTCGTGCGGGCACAATGTCGACCGTGTCGAAGTCTTCATTGAAGGCGGCTTCCAGCAATGGTCCCCCCAGACGATGAACGACACCAAGATGCTGTATGACAAATATGGGGATAAGCTCATCGTCTCCGTCCTCCCAGAGCTCTTCGATGCCGAAACGACTTCAGAGGCCGAAGCCCGTCAACGGGCCCGGGACTATGTCGAGTACTTCTGCCATCCTGGCAAGTTTGCTGTCATGGACACGTTCGGCGGATCGTTCCCCCAGGTCTTTATCGACGAGGTGTACGAGCATTCCCGGAAGCGGTACCTCGGTTTGGTCTAGCCTAGTGCAAGACAAGCCAAAGCACACCGCTTTTTATAAGTGTCTTAGCCAATGACCCAAGTGAAAGGACTTTGAGTATGACTAGAGCTATCCCCTTTGAGCCGCGAGAGCTTAGGCAGATCGACGAGCTTCCAGGATTCTTCGGCATGCCAGGCATGCCTATCAGAGACACTCCGGTGACAGCGAAAGAAAACGCCGCCGCCATGTATTTCAACAAGCACCCGTATTGGATGTACGCTCCCGGCAACTCCGGCGGCGTATCCATGCCCTTGTACAACCAGCTGCTCGGCCGCGGCGGCCCAGAAGGCACGGTCGATGCCTTTGGCATCGAATGGGTCTGGGTCGAGATGGTCGGCGGGTCGATCGTCAAGCCAGGCGACCCTCTCTTGCTTAACGCCAACGAATGGCGCGACAAGATCAGAATCCCAAACATTGACGAGTGGGACTGGGAGTCGGCAGCAGAGGAGAGCAAGGTAAACAAGACGCTGTTTAGCCAAGTCACGTTGGTCAACGGCTTCTGGTTCGAGCGCCTGATCTCCTTCATGGACTTCGAAGGAGCAGCCATTGCCATCATCGACGAGGACCAAAAGCCTGCTGTGCACGAGATCTTCGAGGCCATGACCGACCTGGCATGCAAGCTGGTAGACAAGTACCTCGAGTACTGGCCGGCCTTAGACGGGTTTAACATCCATGACGACTGGGGCTCGCAACGTGCCCCCTTCTTCTCCTATGATGTGGGCGTAGAGATGTTCTTGCCGCACATCAAGCGTTTGACGGACTACATCCATTCCAAAGGCCGCGTCGCCACCCTGCATTCGTGCGGGCACCTCGAGGACCGCATCCAGATCTTCATCGATGGCGGATTCGACCAATGGACCCCGCAGGCCATGAACGATACCAAGAAGCTTTATGACAAATATGGGGATAAGATCGTGATCGCTGTTATCCCTGACGAGTTCGACCCAGAGACGACCTCAGAAGAAGAGCAGCGTCAAAGGGCGCGTGAGTTTGTCGAGTATTACTGCCATCCTGGAAAAGTTGCTATCGCCGACTTTTACAGCTCATGGGCTTTTACCCCTGCCTTCTCCGAGGAAGTCTATGCCCACTCCCGTAAAAGGTATTTGGGCCTAGTCTAGACAAAGACTTAAAAAAGCACGTTAAATAAAGAGAAAGCCTGTTAACTTGGAAACAGGCTTTCTCGGGTTTTGGGGTCAAACAATCATTGTAGGGCGGTCATTACTTCCTGGCCCCACTTTAATAGGTCGTCTTGGTCGACCATAAAGACGATAAGGACCAGGTTGACCACTACCTCTGACTGTGGGGAGACCTTGATCGAGACCTCGGTATGCGCATCAGTATGCGAGAGCATGCGCATGGAAGTACTGGCAACAGTGGCTTTTAGGTGCCCAATCATCCCGCCAGCATCCTCTACATGGTGTGCCACTCGGCTTAAGGCGTCGGCTAGTTTGGCACTGATGTCTTCGGCTTCAACCCCGACTATGCTAAGCGAGCCCGAGGCTATCATTGCCCCCTCCTCGTGGAGGTTTACCTCGACCTCGCCATTTGCTAGTTCGTGCTCGTGGTCGTGGTCATGCTCGTCATGGTCATGGTCGTGGTCGTGCTCGTCGTGGTCATGGTCGTGGTCGTGCTCGTCGTGGTCATGTTCGTTTTCGTCCATCTGCTGCCTCACTTCAAAACGGTGGTATCCCAAATCGAGCTATCGATTCCTGCATTAGCAGTGACTAGGTAGACATTGGTGTTTGGTTCCATTTCCTCGACCATCAGCTTGACCCTGGCTTGGGTGTCATCGTCAACCAAGTCGATCTTATTCATGAACACGGCGTCAGATCCGACGACTTGGTCTGCGATCAATTGGCCCATCGCCCGCATTTGGCGTTCAAAGCGGTTGATATCGGCCAATATGAAAATCTGCGGCTTAGTCTTGCAGGCCCTTTCTAAGTTCTCTTGCATTGATCGGGGATATGCGACGCCTGTTGTTTCGACTATTAGCCATTCTGGGTCATAATCACGCTGGATGACCTGTGCTGTCGACGTTAGCTCGCCAGACAATGTGCAACAGGCGCAACCGCTAAAGAGGGTGCTGACCTGCAGCCCGCTGCTGCTGATGAAGCTATCGTCAATGCCAATCTCACCAACCTCGTTTTCGATGATCATTACTTTGAATTCCTTGTCAGACTCGGTGTTGTCAACTAAATACTTAGCTAAAGACAACAAGGTAGTCGTTTTACCCGAGCCAAGAAATCCTCCTAAAATTATCATGTTCATTCCGTTTACCCCTTTCTTGACAAGCTATCTATTCCTTAACGCTTAAAGACATCAAGTAAAGCTCTATGTTTTGCAACTATCGGCGAGCCTTCGTTAATTCCTGCCATTACAAGTTGCTGGACTTGCCTGATTCGTACACTTTACCATTGTATCTCTGTTGCATACAGTTATTTGCCTCACTTCATCACCAGAGTAGTGTTTTTTAAGCTTTACAGGCTTATAAAAAACCCAAGCCTTCATTTTTTTAAGACACTCTAGCGCTTGTGTTATTTCGTGTAGAAGCCAGCACTGTAGCTTCTTGCCTTGTCTTGGATAATCATGTTTTTCGATCTGGTTTCTGCTTCTGCCAGGCCCATCAGGGCCGCGTTGGGGCTGTAACAAGGGAGGGCCCATCATCGCATTCGACACGGGGCCGGTCACCCCAGGCATTCGGCCAAAGGTGTAAAGCGGTACATAGTCAGGCTGTTCTCCACGAAGACGAGCCAAATAGTTCTCTTTGGCATTAAGCATGCGGCCTCCTCGTACTCGCTCCAAGGCTTAAGAGCCATGCTTTAATTATCATGCCTTTTGTCACCTTCAAAACAAGAAATGTGCATGATTGACTTAAATCATGCACATTGAAACATACTGGATATGCAGGCAGTACACTGTAGTATGTTGCTTAGCTGATGGAATTTGGGATTGGAGCAGCCAATGAATGAAAAGTATGCGGAGTTGGTACAAATACTTACAAAGTTCGTGGATTCAGAATGGGACTTGATTGAAGTGCCGGCAAAAGCCTGGTTGGATGAGTGCGCGCAAGACAGCCTTAGCCAATCGACAACAAGTGTCTTAATTGAAGCCGTCGAACAGGCAAACGAAGAATGTGGCGACTGCGGGTGCGAGCTTGACGAGCTTTATCCCAAGGCTTTGGAATTGCTAAGCTCGCTACAGACTGCCGTTCATCGGGCTAGGCAGTAATTGTGCTGTTTTAGAGAGGGTGTTAGTATCGTTTATCGTAAATCCTCTGTTCACACAGTATTAATACTGGCCCAGCCTGTGGAAAAACAGCAAAAGATCGGGAGTAGGCACTATTCATCCCGGTCATTTGCTGTTTGTGTTGTATAAAAAAGCCGATGCAAGTTGAGATGCGTACCCGTTGTATTCTGCGTTTCCGAAGCAGTTTTTTTGATAGCTTTTGTTATTGACAAGAGGATTACACTCTGAAGATATACTTGCATTCGACCTGGGTGATAGTATCATGCTTCTAGCACTCTTGGTTTAGGAGTGCTAAGAGCAAAACAAACAATTTGTAAAGAAAGCATAGAGGAGGTCTATTCGATGAGTCTCAAACCTTTGGGCGACCGTGTAATCGTCAAGCAGGATGATGCGGAGACAACGACCGCGTCTGGATTGGTTTTAGCGTCTACAGCTACAGAAAAACCGGATCGAGGAGTTGTTATCGCTGTCGGCGAAGGTCGCTTGGACAACAATGGAAATCTCGTTAAACCCCAGGTAAATGTGGGTGACAGTGTTATTTACAGCAAGTATGGCGGTACAGAGGTGAAAATCGATGAGGAAGAACTGATCATCCTTCGTGCCGACGATATTTATGCTGTTGTCGACTAATTGGCGTCGAGTGAGAAAACTAGAAGGGATAAACCCACATGGCAAAGCAAATCAACTTTAATGAAGACGCCCGCAGTTCCTTAGCTGCTGGTGTAAACAAACTAGCTAACACCGTTAAAGTGACCCTTGGGCCCAAGGGCCGCTATGTCGCTTTTGAGCGTCAATACGGTGCACCGATCATCAGCAATGACGGTGTTACTGTAGCTAAAGAAATCGAACTAGAAGACAAAATCGAGCAAATGGGTGCATTATTAGTCAGGGAAGTCGCTGTCAAGACCAATGACGCAGCTGGTGACGGCACTACGACGGCAACGCTGCTAGCCCAGGTCATGGTCAACGAGGGCCTGCGCAATGTAACCGCTGGAGCGAACCCATTGGCTATCCGCCGCGGTATTGAAAAAGCTGTCGATGCTGTAGTCAACCATATCAAAAGGGATGCTGTTGCAGTAATCAGCTCGGAACAGATCGCCAATGTCGGCACGATTTCAGCCGGGGACGAGACCATTGGCCAAAAGATAGCCGAGGCTATGGATGTTGTCGGTACCGACGGGGTAATCACCGTTGAGGAAAGCCAAACCTTCGGTATAGACATCGAGACCGTCGAAGGCATGCAGATTGACAAAGGCTACATCTCGCCGTACATGGCTACCGACATGACCCGTATGGAAGCCCAGTTAAAAGACCCCTACATCCTGCTGACTCCTCACAAGATCTCAGCCATTCAAGATATTCTCCCCATATTAGAAGCTATTATGCAAGCTGGCCGCCCCCTGCTCATTGTCTGTGAAGACTTCGATGGAGAAGCCCTTGCCACTGTTCTGTTGAACCGTCTGCGCGGCACGCTGAACTGTGTGGCAGTCAAGGCGCCGGGCTTTGGCGACCGCCGCAAGCGCATGCTGGAAGACATTGCTGTCGTTACCGGCGGCCAGGTGATATCCGATGACTTTGGTATGCGTTTGACCGACGCGACCCTGGATATGCTGGGACGCGCCAAGACCGTCACCGTCAACAAGGACGTAGCGATTATCGTCGACGGGGCCGGCACCAAGGAAGAAATCGAGTCCCGGGCAAACCAAATCAGAGTCGAGATCGATCAGACAGACTCCGAGTTCGATAGAGAAAAACTTGCCGAGCGCGTTGCCAAGCTCGCTGGCGGAGTCGCTGTCATTAAAGTCGGGGCAGCTACCGAAGTCGAGCTTCGCGAGCGCAAGTCACGCATCGAGGACGCTTTGCAGGCAACTCGCGCTGCTGTAGAAGAAGGCATTGTTCCTGGCGGCGGCGTGGTTTTACTGGATGCCCTGGATGCTTTGGAAAGTCTCGAGATTGCCGATCCTGAAGAAGCCATCGGTGTCAACATTGTACGCAACTCCCTGCATGCTCCGCTGAAGGTAATCGCTGACAATGCCGGGTTCGAAGGCTCGGTAATTGTAGAGAAGGTCAAAGAGCTGCCAGTTGGGCACGGTTTGAACTCAGCTACAGGAGTCTATGGCGACATGATCGAAATGGGCATCATTGACCCTGTCAAAGTAACACGTTGTGCTTTGCAGAACGCTGCTTCTGTAGCTTCGATGATACTTATCACCGAAGCCACGATTTCCGAGATACCAAAAGAGCCGGATGCTGCAACCCTTGCAGCCAATGCTGCCGCTGCTGCGTCTAGCGGCATGTATTAAGGCTTAGTTACAAACAAGCAAGCCAATCAGCAAAAGGGCGCACTTCGGTGCGCTCTTTTTGTAGCTGGTGCTTTATGCTGTCTACTTGATACTTGCTACAAACTGACGGTTTGATCAGCATATAGACTAGGCTTGCGAAGCATACCGCTCGTTTCGTAAGGATCTAGCTTGGTCAGGCCTGTCCGGCAGACGTGCTAGTTCCAACAGCCAAACGTTTATAATCTATGCATAAAAAGCTAATGACCTGCGTGGCAAAGGAGCTTGAGCCCCATGCAACACATCCTGCTGGTTGAAGACGACCCTAGCCTAGCCAAGAACCTAAAAGAGCTGCTGGAAGCAGACGGATACCAAACGACCCTGGCCACTAATCTGAAAGCCGCGTTGGACGCCATTGCCAACGAGGGCTTCGACCTGGTGCTGGCCGATATCGCCTTGCCCGACGGCAGCGGATACTCGATCTGCACGGCGGCCAAACGCCAGGCCGAGACGCCCGTCATCTTCCTTACCGCCTCCGACGACGAGGCCAGCGTGGTCACCGGGCTCGACCTGGGCGCGGACGATTATATCGTCAAGCCCTTCCGCCCGATGGAGCTGCTATCCCGCATCAAGGCAGCGCTCAGGCGCAGCGGCAAGCTGCAATCCGTCTTCACAGTCGGCGACTTGCGCATCGACACCGTGCGCGCGACGGTGCACAAGGGTCAGCGTGAAGTCTACCTCTCCGCCTTGGAGTACAAGATCCTCCTGGTCTTCGTCAACAACCGCGGCACCGTGCTGACCCGCGACCGACTGCTGAATGCCATCTGGGACATCGCCGGCGAGTATGTCAACGACAACACCCTGACCGTCTACATCAAGCGCCTGCGCGAGAAGATCGAGGACGATCCACAAAACCCCGGCATCATCAAGACGGTGCGCGGTCTGGGTTATCGGGTGGACGGTTGATGGGGATAATGCCTTGCGCAGCCTGATGCGCAACAAAGAGGTCAGGAACCTCCTGGTCCTGCTGCTGCTGCTGGCTGCTGCCGCTGCCTTTAAAGGTTTTGCCATGAGCTTAGCTGCCGGCATCCTGGTCGCAACCACCTCGACTGCCCTTATCCTGATATTCATGCTGTTCACTCGCCGCCGTTACCGCCGTCTGGCGGCGCTTTCGGTACAGATCGACCAGATCCTGCACGGCAATGATTCGTTGCAGATCGAAGACTTGGACGAAGGCGAGCTTTCCATCCTCGCCACCGAGATCCAGAAGATGACCGTCAAGCTACGGGAGCAGGCTGACAGCCTCCGGCGAGACAAGCTTTATCTTTCCGATTCGATTGCCGATATCGCCCATCAGATACGCACGCCTATCAGCTCGATTGGCATCCTGACCACCCTGTTGGCTCAGGCAGGAGCCGAAGGTGCCCGCAGCCAAGAGTTGCTGCGCGAGCAGGAGACGCTGCTCGCCCATGTCGATTGGCTGGTCACGGCGTTGTTGAAGATCTCCCGCATCGATGCCGGCACTGCGGTTTTCGTGCAGCAGGACATCTCACTAGCCAGCCTGATCGAGAAAGCCCTGCAGCCTTTTGCTATAAACTTGGAGCTGCATGACATCGAGATTGAAGCCGAGGTCAGCGGCAGCGTCCGCTGCGACCCGGCTTGGACGGCGGAAGCGATCAGCAACGTCGTGAAGAACTGCATCGAGCACTCTAGCTACGGGTCTGCGATCAGGATCGAGGCCTCAGAAAACACCGTCTTCAGCCAGATCGTCATCAGCGACAGCGGCAGCGGCATCAGCGAGGCCGACCTGCCGCATGTCTTCGAGCGCTTTTATCGGGGCAGCGGAGCCGATAACGGCAACTTCGGGGTCGGGTTGGCGCTCAGCCGTATGATCTTAAGCGAACAGAACGGCACCATCCAAGCGCAAAACAACATCCCACAAGGAGCCCGCTTCACCATCAAGCTCTATCGCCAACAGACGCTCTAGCTGTGTGCTGTCAGGTGATAAGGCGCACCAAACAGGGGGACGATCTGTTTTTCCTCTTGGGACAGGAAGACAAAACAGATCGTCTCCCTGTTCCGTGAGGAAGATAAAGCCGCGTAATTAGTCGGTGATAAATCGATATGGTGAAAAGTCGTTTAACTCTATTATTAAGAATTGAGCATAGCTTTCAAACGCTCAAGTTCAAAACTCAACTGGGGTAACCTTGATGCAATTTGATTTCTTTGATTCAGGACTTGCTGTTCCTGCGCACTTATTCTCGCATGTTGAGCTTGTGCACCAGGTCCTCCAATTTCCGACCTACTTTGATTAATTCGATATAAATCATTTTCCATTATTTCAATAGCTTGGGTAACATTATCAATTTCTTTTTGATAAACAGCGATTTGTTGCTTAATTTCAGCTTTTTGATTTTCACTTAGAGCCATTGTTCCCTCCTTTATGCTCTTTATTGCTCATTGGACAAACATGGATATTTCCAAGCATGTACAAATTAACTACCTGCATTTTTCATTGCATCATGTGCTTTTTCACCAAGAGTAGCTGCTCGGTTAGCTGCAACCTGGAATAGTTCGTAATCTCATTGGTAAGCAGTACCTGCTCTTACTCGAGCAATAGCAGCTAAGTATACACTCTTTGAAGCCATATTTATCACCTCCCCTCAATATGAACCAGTTATGGAACCTGGTTAATGAGTAACTCCTATGTGTTACCTACCAAATGCTTAACTGATAGGAAACCTTAAAGAATATGCGGAGGGATGAAATTAAACGTTTGGCAACTGATTTCATCACAAGGATGAAGGGCACCCACCCGCGTCGCCAAACGTACAAGAGCACACAATTCCCTTGTTGGGCAGATGCCCTTCAGCATGAGAATTGTGCTAGCTCCTTCAAAGGAACTGATGTACGTTTGGCGTGTAAAAGTTTAACAGATGTTTTGCTCTACTGAGCTGAGGTTTAGTTATCTGCATGCTAAGCCTTGATTCCTATCGGTAATACAAAGGCGTTGCATTAAGTCTGAGACAGTCGTGCGGTTGCGTTGCCGTGCGGAGCACGACGTTTTTTAAAACAAGGTTGATGCATGTCACAATGGCACTTTTGTGCGCGGGGCTATGGCGGCGCAGCCGCCACCCATCCTCGATAACGCCGCAGCATTGTTGGGGTAAGCCCAGGTGGCGGTAGGATTTACATAGGACAAAGGGGTACGGTCCGAATTGCCCCATTTCGTACCGTCCTCGCTGTCCCCCAGTATCACAACTACACCCCAAAGTGACGTTTTGCTTATTTTCCAGTCACTGCCTTGTCACCGAGAACCATCAGAATAGGCATGACTACCATTCCGAGGAGACGAGGCAGTGCGTGGAAATTCTAAGGATCGAAAACCTAAGCAAGACCTACGGCAAGGGCGAGGGCGCGGCGAAGGCGCTGGACAGTGTCTCATTTACCGTGGATAAGGGCGAGTTCGTCGCCATCACCGGGCCTTCCGGCTCGGGCAAGTCCACCCTGCTGCACATCATCGGCGGAGTGGACAGCCCCACTGCCGGCAAGGTCTTTGTCGACAGCCAGGACGTCTACGCCCAAAATGCCGACCAGCTGGCTATCTTCCGCCGCCGCCAGGTGGGTTTGATCTACCAGTTCTACAATCTGATCCCAGTGCTTACTGTGACAGAGAACATCACCTTGCCGGTGCTGCTGGACGGTTGGCAGCCTAACCAGGAACGCCTAAACGACCTACTAGAGACGCTAGGTCTCCAAGACCGCCAGAACCACTTGCCAAACCAGCTCTCCGGCGGCCAACAGCAGCGGGTCTCCATCGGCCGGGCGCTGATGAACGCCCCGGCTATCGTGTTGGCCGACGAGCCGACCGGCAACCTGGACAGCAAGAACAGCCAACAGATCGTCGAGCTACTAAAGCTCTCCAACAAAAAGTACCAGCAGACACTGATCGTCATCACCCACGACGAAGGCATCGCCCTGCAAGCCAACCGCATCATCCAAATCGAAGACGGACGCATCACCTCCGACCAGGCGGTACGGCGATGAATGTCATCTACAAGGCTACCTTAGCCAACCTACACCTAAACCGCGTCCGCACCATCGTCACCATCATCGGCGTGATGCTGTCAGTCGCCCTGGTCACCGCCGTGGCCAGCTCGGTCGCCTCCCTTCAGCAATACCTGATCCAAGGCGAGATCGAGCAGGCCGGCAGCTGGCATCTGGCAATCACTAATGTGGATAAGACCTATCTCGATGACCTGTCAGCGGACAGCCAGGTGGAAAGCACCGTGCTTGTCCAAAGTGTCGGCTACGCCCCGCTGGATATGAGCGCGAACCGGATGAAGCCCTATCTCTATGTGGCAGGCTTTGACGAGGCTGCCTTCGACAACCTTCCAGTCAGGGTGGTCGAAGGGCGTCTCCCCATAAATAGCTCCGAGCTGATTATCCCGGAGCCCCTGTTTACCAACGGAGGCGTGAAGTACGACGTCGGCGACCGCCTGACATTGGATCTCGGCTACCGGGAATACGACGGTGAGCGGGTCGGCCAGGCGATGGAGTTCATGTCCGGCAACTACGAGCCTTACCTGGCGGAGAGCCTCACAGTAACCGACAGCCGGACATATACAGTGGTCGGCATCTACCGGCGGCCAGGGTTTGAGCCTCTCAATGCTCCGGGTTATACAGCTATCACAATAGCCGATAGCCCGGCTACTGCTAGCACAGTCTTTGATGTATATATCACCTTGAGCCATCCCCGGTCTGTCTATGACTACGCCCAGTCTGCCGCCAGCCCTAATAACTATATGATCAACCGCGAACTGCTGCGCTACCTGGGGTTCTCAGACAGCGACAGCTTCAATACGCTGCTCTACGGAATGGGCGGGACACTGATCGCCCTGATCATGGTCGGCTCTGTGCTGCTGATCCATAATGCCTTCGCCATATCCCTAAGCGAGCGGTCACGCCAGTTCGGCCTGCTAGCCTCGGTCGGCGCCACTAAAACCCAGCTGCGCCGATCGGTGCTGTTCGAAGGTGCCTGTATTGGCCTGATCGGCATTCCTGCCGGCATCGGGCTCGGTCTAGTGGGCATCGGGCTGACGCTGCGCTACATCGGCGGTATCTTCAGCTATCTCACCCGAAGCGATCTGCCACTATCGCTCTCGATCCAACCCGCTGCGCTGTTGGTGGCGGCAATGGTCGGCATGGCCACGATCCTAGTCTCCGCCTACATCCCGGCGCGGCGGGCTATAGCCAAGTCGGTGATCGAGATCATCCGCCAGACCGAGGATCTGCAGATCAAAGCCCGCCGGGTCAAGACATCCAGGCTGGCTGAGCAGCTCTTCAAACTGGAAGGCACGCTAGCCATCAAGAACTTCCGGCGCAACCGCCGCCGCTACCGCAGCACTGTTGTCTCGTTAGCGACGAGCGTGGTGCTCTTCGTCTCCGCCTCCTCCTTCGGCCTCTACCTGCAAAAGACAGCCGATCTGGTGCCTTACTACCAGGACTACGACATCGCCTTAACGGTCCTGCCGTCGACTTACAGGCAAAGCGACGCTGAGGTGTATGGCCTATATGGCCAGCTGGCGGGTACCGAGGGGGTCTATGACAGCGTCTTTATGACCAGCCAGGCCTGCTCGGCCTATGTTGATTCTAACCTGTTAAACCCCCGCTTCGTCGATGCCTGGTCAGCCGACTCCGCAGCGGACGGAGAGTTTCCTTTATACCTGACCCTTTGTTTTGTGGACGAGGACACCTACAACAGCTATTTGGAGGGCTTGGGTTTATCCCCAGATGAATACAGCCTGGCTAGCGGACGTCTGATAGCAACCGCCCAGTTCACTTGGTTTGGCTCAGACGATCCGACAGGCACCGCCTATGACATGTTCAAAGGCCGGTCAGTCGAGCTGGACTTCGCGACCGGATGGGCACCAGAGAGCTGGACGGACGAGCCGCGGCATGCAGAGCTACAGATCGTCGACGATCCGCCGCAGATGTTAAGTGCGATGCGTTACGACAACCTGGTGGTCTACGCTCCCTACTCGGAACGGGACTTGATGCTTGGCGATACAGATACAATGACCGGTATATCGATGCTCTTTCTATCCACCGATGCCATCCAAACGGGCAGCTCCATGACCGCCATCCTGCGCGAGTCCAACCTACAGACCGGCTACTCGCTGAAAAACATCGCCGAGGAGCAGGCTCGCAACCGCGACTTGATCTTGGTGGTCAACGTCTTTACCTACGGTTTCGTGATCATGATGTCGCTGATCACGGTGGCCAGTGTCTTTAACACCATCTCCACCAGCATCATCCTGCGTCGGCGCGAGATCGCCATGCTCAAGTCGGTGGGCATGACCAACCGGGGGCTCAGCCGCATGATGGGCTACGAGTGCGTCTTCTACGGCTGCAAGGCCTTGCTATACGGCCTGCCGGTCGCCGCCCTGGTCGCCTACCGGCTCTACCTGGCGGTGCTGTCCGTCGAGGATGTCGCCTTTACGCTGCCCTGGATGAGCATCGCCATCAGCATCGCCGGCGTGTTCACAGTCGTCTTCGTCACCATGCTTTACTCCCTGGCTAAATTAAATGGGGAGAATACCGTAGACGTGCTGAAAAGCGAAATCTAGGCTGGTAGACAGGGGGACATGCCCTGTGTCTAGACCCTTGGCCCTCCGGTCACAGTCAGGCTTTGCTGGCATCCTCATCTAATGTTTGTTGAGCGGTTTTACGGCTTGGCTTAATATAGTCAAAACAGGGTTTAGCAATTTATGCCGACTTCTAGCAGAATACAGTTTGTCATGCATAAATACACAACAGGAGGTATGAATATGGACGCTGGGATGGAAACTAAGGCATGGACGTACCAATATGGAGAGTACAAGATAGAGCTCAAGCCCACTTTAGGGAATTTCGAGTTATATGTGGACGGAGAACTTCAAGCTACAACAAAAGGAAGGCTCGGCATCCAGCTTTCAGGCGATACGGTCCTTACCGCCAAGCTGCCAAGCGGGGAGGATGTCTTCGCTATGAAGAGGGAGAAACTAGCCCAGGATACTGAGATTATCCTATTTGTCGGCCAGCTGTTATCGCCCCAAGAATGATACTTACCGGCGTATAGCCGTCTAGCTCGGCTGTCCAGCCAAATGCAAACATCGGCCCAGGATTAGCTTAGGCAGGCCAAGCACAAAAGACTGGCCTGCCAGCAAAACTTCCTAATAATGGATGTATACAGTAGTTCCTACACTCACCAGCCGGTACAGTTCAGCAGCAGCCCAATAGGGCAGGTTTATACAGCCGCGCGAGCCGTTGTAGTAATACCAATTACCTCCGAATGTCGGCTGCCAATTGGCATCGTGAAAACCGACCCCACCAGGGGTAACCTGCATCCAGTAGGTTACCGGAGTATACCAAGAAGGCCCAATCAGGACAGCCGGGCTAGCCTTGGACATGATGTAAAAAGTCCCTGTAGGCGTATACCAGCCAGCTGATACTCGGCCTGTTACGACGTTGGACTCAAGTAGGATTACTCCGTCCCTTACATAGTACATCCTTTGTGTTGTCAGGTTGACGTCGATATATGTGCCAGTAGGCCCGGTATAGCTGGTTGGTGCAAAACGGAACTTCTGGGCATTCGTGTTATTGGCTGTGACAACCATGACATTGGAGCCATCATAGTCGGCAGCCCCGGTCCCGGAGAGGTACAGGCCGGTCTTGGATTGGATATAAAACCATCCGTCACCGCTTGGCACAGCCCGCCAAAGCTGCCCGTCCGAGCCGTTGTAGTCCATGAGCTGGACGTTTGCACCGTTGTACCGGGCATTGCCTTCTATACCAAGCGCACGTAGGGAACGTACACAGCGTATGGAGAAATACTCGCCTGTGCCTGCTGTCAACTGCCATTTCTGGGCAGGTGTGCCGTTTGGCACCCAGAGCTGGGTGTTCGTGCCTGGGCTGACCATTCCCCCTGTACTGTCTATTACCTTGCCGCTGTAGGCTGAAACGACATAGGTGCCCATAGCCAGCGGGGGAGTATCGAATAGTCGAAAAGCTTGGTTCTCAAAGCCGCTGAAAGCAGCAAGCCTTATGTCATGGCCATCCATCCCGCCAGCTGTTACAGTCATGGCCTGGTTGGTGCCGACATTGATTAAAGAAAAGCCGCCAAACACCCATTGTGCTGTCCATTTTTGGTTTGCAGTCAGGGTGTTTGCTGCTAATGCCGACTGGTAGACATTGCCTCCACCTGCGGTGAGGTAATGACCAGACACTATAGACTGGATGCTATAGACACTGTCCTCGATGCGGTATATCTGGAACTTTTGGGCAAGGGTGCCGTTATTGGCAAAAGCCTGGGCATTGGCTCCGCTGCTCGTGGAGCCCCCGGCGATATCGATGCATTTCCCCCTGGCCATCATCGGTACGATGTTATAGATGCCTTCCTTTAAAGCATCTGCGCTAAGTGGCTTTAAGATGAACTTCTGGGCAGGGGTTTGGTTGGGATACCACATCCAAATGCCTGCGCCTGCATTCGAGTTGCCCCCACAGACATCTAGAGCCAAGCGGCCGGTCTTCGACAAAAAGGTGAACGAGCCGTCAGCGTTTTGCTGTATCGCCCAATGCTGTGCATCGGAATTATTGAAATCCCATTGGTGCAGCTTCGAGCTGGCAACTACATTGTTAAAGCTGACGTCAAGGGCAAGACCGGAGTTCAGCGACCGTATGACGTAGTACCCGTTTGTCTGGTAACGGATATCGAAGATCTGGGCGATCGTCCCGTTGGCATTCCAGAGCTGCATCTGCATGCCATAGTCCCAGCTAGACCCGGGAACATCGATTACCAAGGAAGAGTTTAGGCTGGAATAGATGATATAGCGCCCATCGGCTATTGTCCGTTCGGAGGGAGCTTTGGGGGCTAGAGAGACCAGGTAAAAGGCTTGGGCCTTCGTGTTGTTTAGGTTCCAGATCCAGATGTTGGCATGGTCGGCGTCTTGGCCCCCTGTGACATCTAGGACCAAGCTGTCCGACAAGGCGCTGGTAAAACGGTAGGTACCGTTGCCCAGGTCGGTGGCAATCCACTTCTGGGCAGGGGTACCGTTGGGCCGGTACTGCCAGACGTTCGTGCCAGCAACTGCTTGGCCTCCACAAACGTCCAAGACACAGCCCGACTTGACATTCTTTATTGTATAAAAGCCCTCGTCGTCATAAGAAAAGTCAAATTGCTGGGCGGGAGTCATATTTGAGGAGAAAAGCTGGACATTGGCCTCGGAGATAAGGCTACCGCCTGTTATGTCGATGACACGGGTGTCTGAAAGAGAGGAGCGAATGACATATCGTCCCTCGACAATGGGCGTGGGATGTCGGACTGGGCTTTCATCGTCAAAAGCCTCGTCTTCTTCGCTCGTACCATCAAGCAAAGGGGCTAGCGTGTACCCATTGTCATCTGCCTCATCTTCAGTAGCAGCGTCATCGTTTGTGACGCTTGAGACGCCAGTCGAACCGTCGTCATCCAAAGCATCGCCCAGCGTTGGGTCTGATACTTGATCGTCAGGGACGCTTTGTTCGATTTGTGTTTCATTTTCATTTTGCATGGGCTCATCGGCATAGGCCGGTGATGCTGATATGAAGAGAATTGTGACCAGTGCAAAGGCGAGGAACCTCTTCCATGTTTTAAGCTGCATTTATCCCCTTTCTTCACCATGAAGATCAATGGATATTGTAGCGTTTCAGAAGTATAAAACCTGTATAATCCGAAAGCTTTTTTAGGAGTTTTAGCAATTTTCCTAGCAACTTTGTAAATGTCAAAGCCTGATCAAGACAATCAAACCTAGAAGCAACAAACCAGCAAGTATAAACTGGCTTGTTCCCCGTAGAGCTGCATACAGTTATACTATAGTGGTGACAATTCTCGCTTTAGACATTGGCCGTGTACGCACAGGCTTAGCCGTAAGCGACCCGAGTGGACGGGTGGCGACTGCAGTCAAAGTCCTGTTGACCGACAAGATAACCAGTAGGTCAAGCGAGTTTTTGCATGTGCTAGATGACTATGACGTGACTAGCCTGTTGGTCGGGCTTCCTGTCTCGCTTAACGGGGAGGAGCACAGCCAAGCCAACTGGGTACGTGGCACTGCCGAGTCGATAGCTGGCCTAGTCGGTCTGCCGCTAGTCTTTTATGATGAGCGGAGAAGTACGGTCCAAGCCGAGGAATTGTTGCGTGAGATGGGATACAACGCAAAAACGATGCGTGAGAAAATCGATATGGTCGCTGCCGGTGTTTTTCTCCAGAGTTATTTGGACAGCCAAAGCGACAAGGATGGGACTCTTTAAATGACCGCAAGGCATATGCGCAACGAGCCTGACAACGTGGCCAGGCCAAAAAAGGCGGCAAACCGCTCCCGGTCGTCTCGCCTCAAGGCCTTGAACACGCGCGTTGTGAGTGTCATGACCGAAGGGGCATCGGAGAATCGAGGGACGTATACCCGAAGCGACATGCGCAAACAAACCAGCCAACCATTGTTGGTGAGAGCAATAACAGTGCTTGTCCTGGTGTCTGTGCTGGTCGGAGCTTCATATCTGGTGATCCCCAAACTGCAGGGACTGTTCAAGCCGAGCGAGTTTGTGGTTGGCCGCGAGGTCGATGTCTACATCCCCCAAGGCTCGTCGACCAAACAGATCGCCAAAATACTTAAAGACAATGGGGTTATCCGCGATGCGAACGAGTTCGTCGAGGTGTGCCGCAGCTTGGGCGTAACTGACGTTTTGAAGCCTGGGCATTACACCTTTACTTCGGGAATGCCTTTGGAGGATCTGGCGCAGGAGCTGGTGGCAGGGCCTCCCGACAACAGCTACCGGCTGACGATCCCGGAGGGTCTGACAGCCGAGCAGACAGCTTGGCGGGTCGAGGCGGCATGTAATATCCCAGCCCATGAATTTCTCGCAGAGGTACACAATGCCTCTAAATATGCGTCCGACTTCCAGTTCCTAGAGGACTGTTATGACAATTCGCTGGAAGGCTACCTGTATCCGAAGACTTACCGCATCCCAATCGGTGCAGACGCTGAGTACGTGGTGCGGGTCTTGTTGTACCAGTATGCCAATGAGACGGCTGGCATTGACTGGGCCTATGCCAGGTCACTGGGCTATAGCCCCCATGATGTATTGGTTATAGCCTCTCTGATCGAGCGCGAGACCTACATACCTGAAGAGCGCTCCTTGGTCGCATCAGTCATATACAACCGTCTAGGCCAGGGCATGAACCTGCAAATTGACGCAACGATTATCTATGCACTGGCTGACCAGGAAAGGGATTACGCCCAAAAACCCTTGCTGTATAGCGACCTCGAGGTCGAAAGCCCCTACAACACCTATAAGTACTCCGGAATACCCCCAGGCCCAATTTGCTCCCCACGCCTTGAGTCGATCCAAGCAGCAGCTAGTCCTGCCCAGACCGGGTATTATTTCTATGTGCTGACTTCTCTGGACGGCCACCATACTTTTAGCTGTACCGAAGAAGAGCACGAGCAGGCTGTTGCTGAGTACATTCGCGTCTTTGGCTTGGAGTAGTCTAGAGGCGCCATGTCAATCGGCTTTCTACTACCTGACCGGTACCTGACATCAGTCTTACAGATCAAGGCTGATTGGCTAAGGGCAAAAAACGTCAAAGCCATGCTGCTGGATATCGACAATACCTTGGCCTCCCGAGTCACCTTGGCTGCTGGCGCTGAAATACTGGACTGGGTCAACGAAATGAAGTCCGAGGGCTTCTTGATGCACTTGGTCACCAACAATTGGCATCATGCAGTCTTTGAGACCGCTGCCCACCTTGATCTGCCGATTGTCTATAAGTCAATGAAGCCTTTGCCCTTTAACTTCGTGCGAGCCATGAAAAGGCTTGGTGTCTCACGGAGGGAAGCCCTGATAGTGGGCGACCAGGTCATGACAGACATTCTCGGAGCGAAGATCTTAAAAATGCAGTCTGTCCTAGTGCTGCCCTTGACGGACAGCGACCGGACACACACAAAGCTTTTACGTAATGTGGAGAAAATCGTGTTAAGCGGGCATCAAGCAGAGCTTCCCGACCATATAGACCCCTTTCATCCCGATTACCCCTCAAGTGATGGCCCGCCCACCTAGGCGGGGAGCCGAGCAGCCAAAGCAGCATCATGACTTGTCGTTTACTCGCAATCAGCCAGCCCTCAAGGGGCTATACTGACTTGCATTGCCAGTCAGAACACAGAAAGCAGGAACAATAAATGGGTACTGATGAACGTTTACAGCGGACCAACGAGGCTTTAGGAGAACACGAGCTAGACGCCTACCTGGCTACACACACTTCTGACATCCGTTGGCTGACCGGGTTCTCGCACGTCTTTGACGACGAGGCGGCACATGCCATGTTGGTTACATCAGACAGGCTCACCAAAGACCCGCTTCGCCTCTTGCATACCGACATGCGCTATTCGGGGGCTATGAAGCCGCTGAGCAGCGGAGTCTTGGATGTTTTGGACGACGAGCGAAAGTCGCATAGCCTATTTATTGTCGAGCAGCTAAAAGCGATAAACGTCAGCCTCAGCGGTGTGAATTCGCCAACTGGCTTAGGCCTGGCTGCCAGCAAGCCTTTGCGCATTGGCATTGAGGCCGACATTCTACTGACTTTCTACCGCTCGCTGGTCAAGGCCTTTGACGAGGCAGACCTTGGGTCATATGAGCTTGTCGAGGTTCCTAGCCTCGTTACCCAGTTGCGTGCCGTCAAGGACGCTTCAGAGATTGCCAGCATGAAAGAGAGCCAAAAGATCACAGACGCTGCCTATACATATCTGCTGGATTACATAAAAGCCGGTCAGACAGAGTTCGAGATTGCTACCGAGCTTGATTTTTTCATGCGCCGCCAAGGCTCTGAAGGAGTATCATTCGGGTCGATCGTGGGCAGTGGGCCAAACTCTGCCAACCCCCATGCTGTGCCTGGCAGCCGTCAGATACAAACTGGAGACATGATCGTTTTAGATTTTGGGGCAAAGCTTGACGATTATCGTTCCGACATGACCCGGACAGTAGCAGTAGGCAAGGCCAGCGCTAGACAACGTGAGATATACGAGACTGTGCTAGAAGCCCAACTGGCAACGCTTGGCACGGTCAAGGCCGGCATCCCGAATGCCGAGCCCTATCAAAGGGTAAACGAGATCTTTGCCGCAAAAGGATACGGCCCTTTGACCCATGGGCTAGGACACGGGGTAGGTATCGACATCCATGAGTCCCCAACCCTGGCTGCAGGGGTAGAAGGCGAGCTTCAGGTCGGACATGTGGTAACAGTCGAGCCCGGCATTTATCTAGAAGGCGACGTTGGGGTACGGATCGAAGACTTCGGGGCGATCACTGCCGAAGGCATAGACAATTTCACTGCCTCTACCAAAGAACTGATCGAGCTTTAGCAGAAAAGCCGCAGATTACGGTATTTATCAGGCAACAGCCAGCTACCAGTTGAGCAGCCGGTCGTTTATGCTTTGCCCGGTCAAGCCGGGCAGGGGCTTATCCCCCTAAAGGTTTTCTGCGAACTGGATACGCATACCGTTCGGGTCGGTAAAGAAGATAAAGCGAATGGACTCATTAGGCGACCGCGGGCCTTCGAAGGCGATTCCCTTTTGGTTTAAAAGGCTCATCTTCCCGTCCAGGTCCTCTACCTCAAAGCCCCACGAGATGTCTGACCCGACATTGATGTCCCGGCCTTCAGAGTCGGCAATCAACTCTATCTCGGTGTCTCCGGCTCCTCCCATGAAAGCAATCTCCCCGCCTGACCCTGAGCTGAACCGTCGACTGACGCTAAGCCCCAGAACCTCCTCGTAGAAGCTGATGCTTTCTTCGAGGTTTTTGACACGTAGTGTCGACCATAGGAATTTCATCTTACTTCCTTCCTCTTTTATCTGCTCAAAAAATAGTCTTACCTATTTCGGTTACGTATACGTCCGGCTACTTGACGGGCGCGGCGGGCACTGGCAATAAGGTCACGGATCTTGACCTTGCCGTCTTGGTCGGCATCAATCAATAGTCGCGCGATGCTTTTGGCGTTAACGGGTTGGCCGTTCTCACGCAGTTGGCGAATCGTGGTGACTGTTACCCCAGCCAGGTCATACAACTCGGATTCCGAGATCAGCCCGCTGTCTGCAATAGAGTTTACGATGTAGGTGATCTCTTCGCTTTCTTCAGCTGTCAGGCCCAAGGCATTGATCACGTCTGGTAGCCTAGTTGGAACTGCCTCGTCCAGCACGTCAGGGCCCTCGTCAAACAAGAACCCGTCTTGACCCTCGTTATACTCGCTGATCTGCTGCAGAACCAGGGTCTCGTTAATGTAGTCGTCTGCGGTATTTGCAGCATAGCTGTCAAAAGGGCCGGCCTCGCCGCCTGATAGCCCGGGATTGTAGGCTGGCATGTCAGCAATGCTAATATCAAGCGGAGCTCCGACAGGAGGCAGGTAGGCTGCATCCAGAGAGGTGCCAAGCCCGGCTGCCTGCCCAGGGATGCTTGTTGGGTCGGTATTTGGGATGTACAGGCTGTCTGAAGGCGCAGGGTCTTCAGGGCCGGGGAGGCTGTCGGAGAGGCTGTCGCTTGCCAGTAAGGGGATCTGAGCCTCTTCGTCTGGGGCTACATCAAGCTGCGCATAGTCTTCCTGGCTAGTAGCCTCCTCGCCACTAGCTTCCTCGCTTGCCGGCTGGGCTGCTTCTTGGCCAGCCTCTTCAGATATGTCTTGGCTGGCATCGTTAGTGGCTTCAACCGGCAAAGGGCCAGGGTCTTCTCCCCCTAAAGAAGCATTTGGGTCGGATGGGGTGCCAATTATAGGCTCGGTGTTCAGCAAGGCTGTGCTTAGCTCGTTGACCGTGCTAGCGATGGACTTGCCGTTCAAGGCCTCGTTTTTTACCTCCATCCGCTTCAAGGTCTCGGGGAGGCTGCCTAGAAACCGGGTGAGCAAGTCTGCGTCGCTGGCCGATCCTCCTGACCCCATGTCGATGATTGTCGTATTGGTACCCACCTCGGCTACCGCAGTAGCGATGGCGGTGGAGACTTCGATGCGTGTCTTGCTCTCGATCTCGGCCAAGGTGACCTGGAGGTTGACTGCGTCGTTTGCTGCCAAGGCCTCAGCCATCAAACGCTCGGCTTCCGCTTTAGCCTGGCCTTCGGCCAAGGTCGCAGCCGCGCGGGCCTTGCCTAGGGCTTCCTCAGCGTCAGCGTTGGCTTGTCCGGTCTTGCGGATCTGCTCGGCCTCTGCCTCTGCCCGGGCCTTGATCGCATCAGCATCGCCTCGGGCCTGCTCTTTGGCAGCCTCGGCCTCGCCAGCTGCAAGAGTCTGGGCAATCGCTGCCTTGGCTGCGGCTTCGATCTCGGTTTGTTCTTTGGCGGCCTCTGCCTCGATGACCAGTTTCATACGGGCTGTCTCAGCCTCGGTGGTGACAACCTCACGGCGGGCCTCGGCTGCAGCCTGGCTTTGCTTTTCCCTCTCGACGGCAACAGCGCCTTGCTGGGTTGCCAGGTCAGTCAGCCTGACTTGCTCCCTGACTTGCCCGGCATAGACCGCGTCGGTCTGCGCCTGATCGACCTCGGCTTTGTAACCGGCCTGTTTGAGGTCGACGTCACGCTGGCGTTCGGCTACGTCCTCGATCCTCTTTAGGTCGGCGAAGCTGGCAGCCTTCTCGGTGGAGGCCTTTGTCTCGGCGATGGACAGCTCGGCTTCGGCTGTAATGTTCTCGGCCTCGCGGCGGCGCCCCTCGCGCTCTTCGGCTCCCAAGTTGTGATAATGGTTGTTACGGTCGGTGACTTCGGCAATGTTTAACGATATCAGGATAAACCCCAGCTCCTTCATCCGGTCGTTGACGTTGTCAGAGACTTTCGTGGACAGGTCGGCCTTGTTGCGCACCACGTCCTCAGGAGTCATCAGGCCCAAAACCGCCCTGACTTCGCCGTCAAGGGTCTGCTTCAGTGAGTCACGGATGTCGTTCTCGCTGGATCCCAAGAACCCGATCACCGCTTGCTCCAGCGTCTCTTCGTTAGTTGTGTCAGCCCGCAGCTGCGCTGTCCATTGCACAATGATCGGCACCATCGAGCTGGACTGGGTCTCTTGTTCGTCAGAACGGATGGTCATGACGTTCAAAGGAAACGTTACGCATTTTTTCAAGGGGGAGACAAACCTGCCACCAGCGATAATGACCTGCGGCTTGGCTCTTCGCCCCCCAGAGATAACCAAAGCCTCGTTAGCGCTGGCTACTTTGTAAAACCTTTTAAAGAAGACCAGTGCGATGATTGCTAGAATACAGAAAAAGATCGCAAAGAACACAATGCCGACCAGGTTGCTTAGCTGTTCTAGGATAAGAGGCATCCCGACTCCCTTCGACTTCGAAACTTGAAAACGAATATACAGTAAAACCATCCTTTATGCTACTTATCTGGCTCTACGATAGTTTGGCAGAAAATGCTCCAGGTGGCCAAAAACCTCCTTGACTGAGAACAAATGTTCGTATAGTATATACAAAAAAGCCCCTAATAACAAACCTAGAACGATAGACTTTGCCAAATCGTAATAAGCAACATCAAGCACAGGGGAGGAACAAATGGAGTTGATCGACAAGCTTACAATACTCGCCGACTCAGCGAAATACGACGTCGCCTGCACTTCCAGCGGGGTAGACCGAGGCTCGGTTGCCGGGCAGTTGGGCAGTTCCCTTGCCTGTGGCATATGCCATGCCTTTGCCGACGACGGGAGATGCATCTCGCTGCTCAAGGTCTTGCTGTCCAATGTCTGCACATATGACTGCAGCTACTGCATCAACCGTCAGAGCAATGACATCCCGCGCGCGACCTTCTCCCCAAGAGAACTGGCCGAGTTGACGATGGGCTTCTACCGTCGGAACTATATCGAGGGCTTGTTCTTGTCGTCTGGGATCCTAGGCAGCCCTGATTACACGACGGAGCGGATGATTGAGGCCATTGCTATCCTTCGGTACGAGTACGGCTTTCGTGGATACATACACGCCAAGGCGATTCCAGGGACCTCTGAGGAGCTGTTGGTCTCGCTGGGGGTCTTGGTCGACCGCATGAGCATCAATATCGAGTTCCCTTCAGAGGCGAGCTTGAAAACACTCGCTCCGGAGAAGCAAAAAGACGCCATTCTGCCTCCGATGCGGTTCGTGCGGGACGGGATAAAAGAAAACTACCAGGACAAGCGGCTGGCGAGAAGCGAGAGGACGCGCTTTGTGCCGGCTGGCCAGTCCACGCAGATGATCATCGGCGCGTCGCCTGAGACTGACCATCACATACTGAACCTGACGGCAAGCCTTTATAAGGCATATGAGTTGAAGAGGGTCTTTTTCAGCGCATACATCCCGGTCAGTGACAACCCTTTGTTGACAGGCGTTCGGGAAGCCCCTTTGCTGCGGGAGCACCGTCTATACCAAGCAGACTGGCTGCTGCGTTTCTACCGTTTTGACGTAGACGAGATACTCGACTCCAAGCATCCCTGGCTAGACCCGCTGCTGGATCCCAAAGCGAACTGGGCGCTCAATAACATCGACCTTTTTCCCGTTGAGGTCAACAAGGCCGACTTCGATATGTTGTTGCGTGTGCCTGGAATCGGGCCTACCGGTGCGCGGCGCATTTTCAAGGCTCGTAAAGAAAGGGCTTTGGGTTTTGATGAGCTGCGGCGTCTGAACATCACCTTGAAAAGGGCACGCTTGTTCATCACCTGCCAAGGCTTGATGGACGAAGGCGTGCTTTTTGACCCGCTTTCCATACATCAGGCCCTGACCAGCTCGGCAAGGCAGAGGCAAAACCCAAAGATAGCCGAAGGCCAGCTGTCTCTTTTCGATAGTAGCTATGGGTACGGGGAGGACAGCGAGGATGCGCCTAGCTTGGCCAGTTTTGCTAGCGCCGCCCCCAGTCTGGGCCTGTATGAGAATACCGTGGACACAAGCCTTGGCCAAGCCAGCTATAACCAAGCCAGCTTTAACCAGCTGGCCCGAAGCCCAAGCCTGTCGGCACAAAGTGTGGCCCCAGAGCATCGGATAAGTCTTTCTAAAGACGGGATACCATGGAAGCAAGCCAGCTCCGTTATTTGACCGATGGCACATTGGAGGGCCTGTTGACAGCAATCCAGGTTGCCATAGAGTCAAATGACTATCCGTCAAGCATTGTAGTCGGAGAAGAGCCCCAAGAAGCGCTCTTTAACATCGACGTACCGATTGTTACGAGTGTTGACATGGCCTTGGCTTTAAAGTCCTTGCTAGTCGGCCATGCTGGGGCTGATTCTTATGACATGGTAAAAAGGCTATACCTGTCTGACGATGCTGACAGGGGAGGGGTAGCCTTGCGCTTTGTCCGATACTGCCTGGTGCACGGCAACAAGGCCTTGGCCCATATCTCGCATTCAGCTATTGCCGATGCCAATGACATCATACGCATAGTGCAAAGAGAGGCCCGGTTCATGATCCAGTTCGTACGCTTTGCTGATATTGGAGGCGGGCTCTATTTCGCCCAGATGAAGCCGAAGGCCAATGTCATACCCTTGGTCATGCCCCACTTTGCCTCACGCTTCAATATCCAGCCTTTCATAATCTTCGATGCAGCCCACTGCTTGTCTGGAGTCTTCAATACCAAGAAGTGGTGGCTAGTCGAAGGCATACCTGACTCAATAAGGGTGTCGGTTCCAGAAGAGGACCAGTACCAAAAGCTCTGGCAACGCTTCTTTAAGACGATTGCGATCCCGGAGCGCAAAAACCCCACTGTACAGCGGGGTTTCATGCCAAAGCGTTTCTGGGGGGACCTATGCGAACAGAATGTGCACTATGAAAGACGGGGTGACCAATTGCTGTAATAGCGTTTTTTTGCTGCATGGCTGCGTCAAAGTGGTTCTCCACATACCCATCTGCCGATATAGCAAACCTTTAAAACCTAGACGGCCCGATACTAACGTGTTGTGACATTTACCGAGCCGAACTCGACATTGATGCTAACGCGAACGTCGGCATTCCGAGAGCCGGCATTTCCGCCGCTAGACATGCCCGTAAAGCTTCTATCGTTGATAGATAGGTCCCCTAAGCCGACCTCATAGCGAAAGTCAATGTCGTCTTCGGCCTGCTTTAGCTCTATCTCCAGGTATCCAGCCGTAATACCAAAGTCATTGACTCCTCCCAGCTTGCCTTGGTAATATGCCGCACCAGCCTGCATATCGAAGCCTAGGTTGCTAAAGCTTGAGTCATTGATGTTTAAATCCCCAGCATTTAAGGAAATGCTTGCTGAGTCGGCAGCAACTATGTCGTCGAGTTGCATATAGCCGGCATTCATATGCAGTACAAGCTCCTGGCAGGCAATTGCCTTCCCGTAAAAAGAACAGGCATTCAAGTACAGTGAGAGCTTGTCTGCCTTTAAGCCGCTTAAGTCAACAGAGGCAGCATTGCAGGTAATGTCAGCCTCGCTAAAGGTTGTTGACCGAGGAATTGTAATGACCAGCTGAGCGATACGTTCATTGGGCGAAGCAAAGTAGAAGCCGAACTCAATCGGAGTGCCTAGCGAAGCGGAAAGCGATATATCTAATGCCCCTTTTGTGTCATCCAGGCTATATTTATATGACCAGTAAACCTTGCTGTAGTAGACAGTCACATTGAATTTCACCCCTTCTTTGATCGTCAGCTCACAGGCCGAAACGTCAAGTGACAATTGGTTAATCGGCTTACTTATGTCAAGAGACTCTTCTTCCCTTATAAAGTCTTCTGGGTCAAGCACTCGAAGCCCGTGGTCCCAGCCGATCGAAACTACTCTTATTCCACCAAAAGCTGCCCCGATACAACCTAGTACTAAGCCGGACACTAGACAAAAGGCGGATGCGATAAGAATGATTTTTGTTGGTTTTGGCATTTGTAAAACCTCCTGTTAAGCAGCTTTGGGCGGGTTGGAGAGCCGCATGCGAATCGCATTGAACAAATATGCGATACCTCGGAAGACCCAATAGAAGAGATAGAACATCCCTAGGTTGAACAGCAGGGTAAACGACAAGAGCAACAAGCCACAACCCAAGTAGAACAAGCCTGTTGCCCACTGGGAAAACAATAGAATAAAGCCAATTACGATTACAAAAACACTAGCGACAATTAGAGATATACCAATCGCGAAAATCGCAAGGATCAAAGAACCTACAGTCGCAAAGACTGCCACCACTAAGCCAAGGATAGCTGCCGCTAGGGGAATACCGATAGGCAGGGCGAAGATTGCCAGAAGCACGATCAAGATCACTTTCAATGGCGACTTGCTTTGATCCTTCGGGCTTTCTGCTGGTATAGACGGGTTTTGTCCTGGCCCCTGGTAGGGGTAGGCTTGTTCGTATCCAGGGCTTGAAGCCTGGCTGGCTGCATTGAATGCGCCTTGTGGGCCGGTGTTTTTCGCACTAGCCCCATTTGTGTCAGCTGTACTGTTGTTTTGGCCAGCCGATGGAGTCGATGGACTGGACATGCTGCGCATGGCGATATCTGCCTTGATCTGTGCAGCAAGGCTTTCAGGGGTTCCCAAAGCAGCCATGGCTGCCTTGGCTCCTTCAGGCTCAGCATCCATCAAGTACTCAGTGTAATAGGCAATCGCATACTGGCGCTCTGCTGCTGGCAAGTCGGCGAGCAAAAACTCAAGTCGTTCAAGATAAGTGCTGGTATCCATTACACATCCTTTCCTAATAAGTCGCTAATGTCATCGACGAATTGCTGCCAATCGTCACGGAAAACACTTAATTGCTCAGCACCCTGGTCGCTTAGAGAATAATACCTGCGCATCCGGCCCTGATAGGGTTGGTCGTAAGTCGAAAGCAGTCCTGTAGTCTGCAGTCGCCGCAATACCGGATAGACTGTTGACTCTGAAATTCGTAGCCTATCACTTAACTCATTGGTGATCTCGTACCCATAGCTGTCTTTGTCTGACAGTTTTGCCAGCACACAGGCATCGAGCAGTGCGGCTGAAATTGGAAATCCCAAAACATTCACCTCCTGTTTCTTGGAGAGTATTACTTCTGCAATATTATATACCATATAATATTAGACGATGCAAGGGGTTAAATCCCAGGAGCCTTTCGCATACAATGTCGCATGGCATTGCGGTTAGAGTAGGAGGAGGGCAATTGCTCTCCGTATAGTGTTTTATGGGGATAAGCCCGGGTCTAATGATCCGGGTGGTTTTTCAAGTCCCAGATCTTTTGTAAGCTGGTGTGGCGCAAAGGTAGCGCAATTGATTTGTAATCAATCGGTTGCAGGTTCGAGTCCTGTCACCAGCTCCACGGGAATGCGCAGGTCAGAGGGATTAAAGCAGCCTCTGACCTGCTGTTTTGTTAGAAGCGAATCTCATTAAAAAAGTGAATAAACCTTATGGTATCTTATGCAACGTTTGTCTAGTTTTGGTGAGATTTTTATGAAACCTTTGTAATTACTCCAGTCAGCAATCCTGCTTGCCTGTATCTCCTGCTTCACTAACCCTGTTTGGCAAGCCGTTCGTTGTAGAACGTTTTCAACGTTCTTGGTATGTAGGTTATGAAGCGGCCGATTCGATACGATACCGATGTCTGGTAGTCAAGGTTGGTCTTTTCAATCTCTTTCGTTAACCTGACTAACTCGTTTGACAGTGTAGGGACCAGTTTAAGGATCGTTGTCCCATATCGGTTGGCTTGGCTGTCCAATATGCCTATTGTTTCCTTTAACTCGCTATTCGCCCAATAGTCGTTTATGCAGTCGTGCAGCAATTCGGCATGTGTCTTTGCAGACAAGTCGATGTAATCGTAATAGTACGCCTCCATCAAAGGGTCTTTCTCTTCTCGTAAAACCCGAGGTATGACATTTTCAAGTATCGAGTCAAAGACCCCTGACTTGGCCTCTCCATGCAAGGTGCAAAGGTTCCAATAGCTAAAAGAGACCAGCCAACGGAGGTAGGAACGCTCATAATACTGAAACAAGCCTTCCTCAATCAAACGTTGCTCAATCGCTTGCGCAGCGATAAAAGCGTTTTGCCAGGACAAGGAGCGAGTGTTCTCGATTGAATTGGCATTGCCGACCCGGTGATAGACCAAATAGTCGTCAAGGTAGCTAATCCTTTGTGCCAACGCCAGGGCAATATAGACAAAATAAGCGTCATTGGTACTGCGAATGTCTTGAAAGGCCAGATTGTGTATTTTGACAAACTCGTGTTTGAAGAGTTTGTCCCAAGCCCAACCAACTGTGTATTCGAACATATGGTCATACAACTCACTAGGCGAATAGACAGTCCCTGGCTCCAAATAATGGGTCGACTCATTCATCGGTGTTATCTTTTCATCATTGTCATCAAATGAGAACGACCTGCAAATAACCACATCCGAATCATAGGCCCGGGCATTGCCGACAAGCTTTTCGAGCATGTTGGCATCGAAGAAGTCGTCTGCATCTAAAAAAGACAGGTACTCTCCTGTTGCGTATTTCATTCCAGTGTTTCGGGCAACCCCTGCATAACTGTTCTTCTGGGTATAAGCCTTGACTCGGTCATCTTGTGAAGCATACGAACAAGCTATTTCATAAGTCTTGTCTGTCGAGCCATCGTCTACAACAATGATCTCTATTTCACGTAGGCTTTGTGAACAAATTGAATCGAGGCACCTTTTTAAGTAAGGTTCTGCATTATATGCAGGAATTATCACTGAAACGATATAATCACTTGTCATTTAAGTCTCTCTTTTAGTTTCTGGTTTGCATACATATATGATATATAAATCCCCGGGTCTTTTTTGGCTTCGTATGTAAGATTTGGAGATCTTGCAGTAGGCTTTCGGTATGCCGGAACACTTCGTTTGTAGGCTAGCCAGAAACACAGCCTAAACCTATTTAGCTGAACTGATATGAGGAGAAGTAATATGGACTATACCTTAATGCTCTGTTTTGAAGAAGCTGTGGAGTCGGAGTTCAAAAGCATTGTCGAGTCAATTGCGCAAAGCGGGCTCAGCAGCTATCTGGTCGATGTGGGAGTCCCGCCGCACTTATCCCTAGCTTGTTTTTCTACAGAGGATATCGAACCGATAATAGACGAGATGGACAAACAAACAACCATGCTCAAAACCGGGAGTATAGCCTGGCCTGCACTAGGCTTTTTCACGCCTCACACCCTTTTTGCTGCTGCTGTGTTAAACGAGTACCTGTTAAATGCCTGCATCTGGGCGAACAGCATCGTAGAGCCGTTTTCGACTGCTGGCGAGAACGGGTTCTATTTGCCCTATAATTGGATCCCACACACCAGCCTAGCAATGCAATTAGACGATGACAGGCTACAAAAGGCGACTGCCATAGCGATGCGGCAGTTTAGCTTCATTAGAGGCAAGAGCAACCGCTTGAAGCTCGTTGCCTACAAATACACTCCATACCAAGAAATAAAAACATGGAATCTTGAGAACGGCTAACCAGTGCCGTACTTTAAGGGTACTTGCAAACTGCGAGGTTAAAGATGGAAGAGCAGACAAAAATGTCCTTATTGCATAAGAACCAGCAGATCATCGAAATGGTTATTGAGCGGGCGAAACGGGATTTTGCCGACGATATTGGGCTGATTGGACTGACAGGCTCGTTTAACCAAGGCGACTTTCATGAGTTTAGCGACTTAGACTTGGTCATTGTCAACGTGACTGAAAGAGGCTTGGAGATCAACTTCAGTTTCATCCTGGGAGACGTGGGCTACGATATTTACTGCACGCCTTGGGAGCCACGCCTCGCCTCCCAATCTGTCTTGGAAAGCCCAATGGCTGCCGAGCTTTTAGATATGGAAGTCCTGTATGTGGCCAAGCCTGAACATCTGGACATGCTCACGAGATACCGACAAGCAGCTTTGGACGAGTTGGCAAAGCCTATAGGGAGGCCTTGCCTGGACCGGGCAGCCGTATATATCGCCAAAGCCAAAGAAGAGTACGCAAACGCCCTGCTTGCCGAGGAAACCAGTGCAGTCCGTCTTGCGGTTGGCGGCGTGCTCTATAACTCTGTGAATGCAGTGGTCAGTATGAACAATACCTATCTGAAGCACGGGCCTAGCCAGTATCTCGAGGAACTACGGGCCTATCAGTATCTGCCGAGAGGCTTCGAAACGGATTGTCTGGCGATTGTCAGCAGCAAGGATTTAAACGATATACGCGATGCTGCGTTTGCCTTGCTTAAGGGCACGGTGGGGCTATACCTTGAAATGGTCGACCGGTTCGTTGACAAGTTATCTCCAACATCTGATAACCTCCGAGGTACTTACGAGGAACTATGGTGCAACTACCGGAACAAAATCATTCGCAGTGCGGATGCAGCGGATAAAAGCGCTACCTTTTTTGCTGCCTATAACGCCCAGCAATACCTTGATGAAATGACTGGAGAAGTCTCAGGGACCCCAAAGTTCGACTTACTAAGGCATTTCGATCCAGACGACCTGCATGCAGTCAAAACAGCCTTTGTCACAATTATGGACGAGTACCTAAAAGAATATATAAAAGTAGGGAGGGAAGCCGAGGTGTTTAATAGCTTTGACGAGCTGTATGCCAAGTTCATGCAAACTTAGGCCTTGGCTGGAGGCCAAGTCGGGCTGTTTCATTGTCAGCTTGCTTTAGAGTATGAACTACAAGTGTCATTTTAATATCAATAAGAAAAGAACCACTATCCTACTAAACCATAATGTAAAATATAGCCCAAGTAGTGAGGACAGGTTGCATGCAGTATAAAAGACGTATCTAGTTTCATTAGGTATGTGCTAATCGAGTTTAAGCCTGTCTTGGAAGTCTTAAAAACCAGCACTTTTTAAAACGCGGCTGAAACAGAGGTATATAGTGAATCCCGATATAAAGCTGTTTATATCCCACAGTCCGAATAGCGATAACTTTTGTATCGATTCTCCATATGTCTACAATGTTATTGCTGGAGCGGACTTCCAGACAAGCGAGACTCATTCCCGTATGTATCTAGACAACCAGGGTGAGAACATCTCATATAGAAACAAGAGTTACTGTGAGCTGACTGTCCTTTATTGGGCTTGGAAGAACATAGCTGCTGACTATTATGGTTTTTGCCATTATCGTAGACTGTTCTCATTTAACCCCCAGGCCTTAAAAGCGGTCAAGAACTATGGGGTTTATGAGTATGAGAGCTTAAACGACGAGGCTCTGTTTGACCTGCAATGGAACGACGAGTCGATTTCTGAGGCAGTCAGTGGCTTTGACTTCATCACGTCAGCAGCAATAAAAACAGACCTTCTAGATGCTGTCTCTGTCCGCGAGCACTGGAGCAAAGCAGATGTATTGCCTGACTCAGCGATTGACCAGGTCCTTGATATCGTCCGTGAAAGGTATGGCTGGCTATACCAAACAGCAGTAACTTACTTCGACAGTGATATATTTTATCCATGTAATATGTTTATTATGTCTAAAGCGATGATGGACACATGGCTGCCAGTGCTCTTTGACATACTTGGAGTATACGAAGAACGTGTAGACATGTCGCATTACTCGATACAGATGCTCAGGACAACTGGCCATATAGCAGAACGTTTGTTTGGGATTTTTTACACATACGAAAAAGAGCTTGGCCAGCATAAGCTAAAAGAGCTGGATATTGTGCTTTTCAAATCAACCAAGAAGCCTTATACGATCAAGCCGGCCAGCGACAGGTCGATCCCCATTGTTTTTTGTGCCAATGACAACTTCGTGCCTTACCTTGATGTCTGCCTGTCGTCTTTGCTTGACAAGACCAGCATTCAAAACGAATACCAAGTCTTTATCTTCAATACCGACATCAGCCCTGGCCATCAGCAGGCCTTGAAGAAACAATTTGACAGGTACCCTCAAGCAAGCCTGGACTTTATCGATGTCAGCGAGTATTTCAAAGGCAAGGAAATGAGCACTACAGGCATCATCAGCCATGTGACCATTGAGACGTTCTTTCGTTTCCTGATACCTGAGATTATGCATGGGTATAAGAAAGTGGTGTATCTCGACTGCGATATAATCATAATGGATGATATTGCTAGCTTATACTATGAAGATATTGGGGACAATTTGCTGGGAGCTGTGATCGATGCTGATTACTTGGCATGCATAAACGAAGACCTGATGGTTCCAGGCAGACAGTTGAACAATGGCATGCAAAGATACAACTACACGAAAAACATCCTTGGCATGCAAGACCCATACTCATACTTCCAAGCAGGGGTTTTACTGTTCAACTTAGAAGAGATGCGTAAGAGCTTTGACTTCGACACATTGATAAACACGGCTTATTCATATGACTTTATCTATTATGACCAGGATGTCTTAAACAAGCTGTGCACAGGCAGGGTCCATTTGCTGGATGCGAGCTGGAACGTCATGGTCGACCATCAATTAGGTGAAGGCCGTCTCAGGCTGATCAATAAATGGGCTCCGTCTGAGGTCGCTGCCCAATACCTGACAGCCCGCCAGCATCCAAGGATCATTCATTATGCAGGGGAACAAAAGCCCTGGAATGCCCCTGACTCCGATTACGCTGAGGAGTTTTGGCTGCACGCCAGAAAGTCCCCGTTCTACGAAAAGATCACGGAACGGAGGATAGAGGCGCCTCCACAAACAACAACCCTTTTAGACTATTTGAAGACAAAGAGCTTCGTAAACAGGGTATATAGGTTGCCTTTGGTCCAAAAGGCTTGGAACAGGCTGCATGGAAGGTAGCTTTACCGAACTCTAGGTGCAGCGTAAAGCAGTTTTAAGCCTATTAGTCGCGCTGCCACAAGTCGCGGCTGTATGTCTTATGCATTACATCCTTTAGATCATCACTGGCCCGGTTGGCGATGATCAGGTCGCACTCATCCTTTAAAAGCTGGAGGTCTTTGGTGTATTCGAACTCATAGGCGGTGTTCTCGTCTAACAAAGGCTCATAGACCAGAAAGGGTATGCCCTTGTTTTTAAGGCGCTCCATAATTCCTTGTATGGAGCTTTGCCTGAAATTATCCGAATTGCTTTTCATGATCAGCCTGTGGATACCGACCAGCTTTGGGTTCTTTTCGATAATTTGGCTGACTATATAGTCCATCCTGGTCTGGTTGGCTTGGACGATCGCTTGAATCAGGTTCTGAGGTACGCTATGGTAATTCGCAAGAAGCTGTTTGGTGTCTTTGGGCAGGCAATAACCCCCATAACCAAAGGAGGGATTGTTATAGTAATCGCCTATCCGCGGGTCCAAGCTGACCCCTTCGATGATCTCTGCAGTGCTCAAGCCGCGCATTTCAGCGAAAGTGTCCAGTTCGTTGAAGTAGGAGACCCGCAATGCCAAATAGGTGTTGGCAAAAAGCTTGATGGCCTCTGCTTCGGCAGCTCCTACGATCAGTTCAGGGATTACAGGCGAGGCAATGCCGTCAGGCCTGTCTGCAGCAGCCCCCTCGGCTAAAAGGCCGGCGAAGGCCTTCGCGTCCGGTACCAGTTCCGCATGCCCTGCAGGCACCCCGACAATAATCCGCGAAGGGTTCAAGTTATCGTACAAGGCTTGTCCCTCGCGTAAGAACTCCGGTGAGAAAAGGATCCTCATGTTCGGGAAGTCTTCGCAGAGCTTGTCTGTATAGGCTACAGGCAAAGTGGACTTGATGACGACTACGGCTTTGGTAAAATACTGTGAGGCCTCGGACAAAACGCTTTCTATCGATGAGGTGTCAAAATGGTTCAAGACGTCGTCGTAGTCGGTAGGTGTGGCAATGACTAGGAAGTCAGCATCAGCAAAGGTCTCAGAAAGCCTAGTAGTTGCCTGGAGGTCTAAGTCCTTGCTTGCATAGAACCGCTCGATATCGTCATCTGCGAAAATGGGCATGCGCTTATTGATCCGTTCGGTTTTCTCTTCGATGATATCAACTGCATATACCGAGTTCTTCTGGGCCAATAAACAGGCAATCGATAAACCGACATAGCCCATACCAGCAACAACAATCTTCACACTTATCAACTCCAATTATCAATGTAGAAGCACGCCACACTTACTTACTTGTATGTAGTCATTCTCGCAGATATAGGCTTTTTTCACTATCCTTTAAAGCAAAAGCCAGCAAGAGGAATGTGCTAGCCATATAAGGCATGGCATAACGAAGCAGCCCGTTGACCGGTGAGGCCAAGCATGTGCAGAACAGCATCGCTGAGGGCACGATGGCGGGAAGCTTTGCATATTGCCGTCTGTCGAGCAGGTAGACCAGGGCAACTAATAGGCCCCAGAGATAGACTCCCGGCCTGGTGAGGCTGCGGATAACCGGAAGACTGCGCCACCAGGTAACATAGTCGATGACTGCCTTTGGTGCCGTTAGGTCCGGGTTGTCCGGATTTTCTCCCTCTGTGGCTCTGCTGAACAAATAATGGATGTCAAAATCACCTGTAGCCACCGGGTCGCCCTTGATGTACAGCTGGAACGACCGCATTACGTCGAAGTTCTCAAATGGGTAGTAATACCCGTATGTGTTATGGAAGCTTGCACTGATGTAGGTAAAAGGGTGTCGAAAAAACATCTTGCACCAAAGTATCAAATATTCTTTGGATGGGCCGCCGTAAAAAGAGTTGCTCCATTTGATCGGGTCAGACAGCTCGGGATTGTAAAGCTCAGGTATCAAGTCGTAGTTGATCGATGTGTCGATGATGCGTTTCTCCTCATCGGTGATCTCGTCTGCATACCTGATCACATACCGTGCCGTTTGTTGGTAGGGGATGCTCATCATCTCGTTTGCCGGTGACGGCTCGACGCCTAATATGGGGAGGACCACACTCGACCATGCCAGGAAAACCACAACCACAGCAGCGAATAGGAAGAGGCTTTGCTTACGCATGGTTTTCTGTACAGTGAAAACAGCTAGCAAAAGGCTAGGGACTACGACATAGATGCCGTTGTGCCTTGTCCAGCAGACCAACAGTGTGACGATGACGAAAGTAAGGCAGGATTTGGGGGACAAGGCTTCTTTGGCCGTGACAAGCCCAACCAACCTCAGGCAAAACGCTACAAAAGCGATCAAAAACATTGTGTCTTTGATCATTGTGGCTGCATAGATAGGCCATATAGGGCAGACAGCAAAAAACACCAGGCCAAACCAGGCGAGTTTTTTGAACCCATAGCTGTCGGCAAGGCTTATCGTTTTAGCGAATGTATAGGCCATGGCCAGGCTCTGTATAAGCACATAGAGGAAGACCCCAAAATTGTCGTCGACCAGAAACCTGCCAAAGGAGAAGATCGAGCCCATGATCATTGTCGAGGCCACCGGGTGGCCGTTGCTTAGGGGGATGATCCCCATGAACTGGTTTATCTGGCTGTAAGCGTCGTGAGGCACATTGCCCGGGTAGAGTATCACCAGAAAAGGCAGGTAGCAGGCAAGGATTATCAACGTGCGTACGAGCACTGGGTGCTCCTCGAAGGCTCTGAGCAGGCTTGGCTGATGCCTTTTTTGGCTGTTCTCGTGCTTATCGGCCAACAATCGGGCAATGTCCTTTTCGTCGATCGCCTTAAAGACGACAAACAAGAACAGCAGGTAGAGGAGGGAAATGAGGATAAAACACAAAAAGGTCAATAACGCCTGTAAAGCTGTAGCAAACATAGCCGAGGCCGATCCTAAAAAATAGAACGAGCGCCCGAAAAGGGTAACAGACGAGAAAAAAGCCGCCAGAGCGGCACATAGGGCCAAGCGGCGCTTGCCGGGCACGATGTTTAGGTATGCTTCGGTGACAATCTCGCTTATCTTCATCTAAGTCCATTCATGGTGAATCGTTCCTACTGTATTGGCAGCTACAATTATGATTTATATATAATAAACTGATTGTCATATCAGTTTAACAGTGGACGCTTGCAGATACGGGGCTTTTATGTCAGAAAATGCATCGATAGCTATATTGATACCCTGCTATAACGAAGAAATGACCATCGCAGCAGTCATCAGTGACTTCCGAAACGAGCTTCCCGACGCTCTGATATATGTATACGACAATAACTCCTCTGATGCCACAGCCAGGATAGCTAGGGAAAACGGGGCAATCGTCCGTTTTGAGCCTCGGCAGGGGAAAGGCAATGTCATACGACAGATGCTCCGGGACATCGATGCGGATTTTTATGTACTCGTAGACGGCGACGGCCAACATCCTGCCTCGGCAGTACATGCCATGCTAAGCCCTCTGCTTGAGGACAGGGCAGACATTGTCATCGGCGACCGGCTGTCAAACAAAAGCTATCACCGCGAGAACAAGCGTGCTTTCCATCTCCTGGGCAACCAGCTGGTCTGCTTTCTCATAAGCAATCTGTTTAGCTTTCGCATCAATGACGCCTTGACCGGCTATCGGGCAATGAACCAGCTGTTCGCCAAGACTTTGCCGGTGCTTTCAAAGGGCTTTCAAATAGAAGCTGAAATGTACATACATGCCATAGACAAGAACTGGCGTATAGTCGAGGTGCCGGTCGAGATCAAAGACCGTCCCCAGGGCAGCGTTTCAAAGCTATCGACCTTCCGGGACGGGTTTAAGGTGATAAGGACAGTGTTTATGCTGCTTATGGAGTATCGTCCGCAACTGTTATTGACCACTATAAGTATCATATTATTCATTATTAGCATGATATTGGTATTAACAGCTGTCTTCGCTCGAACACCCTCAGCACCAGGCAGTGCCTCTCCCATTGCCCTGGTTGCTGGGTTTTTTGCCTGCGCCAGCCTTCTGTCATTGTTCGGCGGCCTCATTATGGCTGTGGTCAGCAAAGGGAACCGCAGACAGTATGAGATCGAGGTCAACCGGGAGAAGAACGCAGAGAAGCCGAGAAGATATTGAAGATCGACAGTGAACTGATTGCCCAGGTTAAACGTTATATTTTCGTCGGACTGGCTTCTGCACTAATCGAGCTGGTGTTCTTTGTCCTACTCAACACGGGCTTTGCGATGGATGTCCGCTTTGCCAACCCGATTGCTATAACTTGCTCTACAGCGGTCAATTTTACTTTGAACCGGAACTACTCCTTCAAATCGACAGCCAAGCCATATCGAAGCGCGCTATTGTATATACTGCTTTTCTTGTTCAACCAAGTCTTTTCCACAAGCCTGATTTACATGCTTGCCCTCCAGGGCGTACTTCCAGTAATTGCCAAAACAATCTCCATGGCCTGTATTGTGGCCTGGAACTTTGTCTTATACCGAAAAGTGATCTTCACCTGACTTATCGGCCTTGGTGTCGGGAGCCGGCAAGCAGCCGACAGGATTTGTTATTAAGCGCTGACAGGTAGATAGCCGAGGCAGGCTCGGGTGTTAAGACAATAAAACAATAGGCTACCTAGGCAGCCTATTGTTTTGCGTAATGAGCGAAAAACAGCTAAGTCATGGCAGCAGTACCAAGCCCCATTTTTGGGCTGGGGTGTCATTTGGGGTAAACGTCCAAATCCTTGCGCCATCGGCGTTATTTGCCCCTTGGACATCAAGCGCTGTGCCGCGGCCAGTGGCTGAGATGAACGTATAGGACCCATCGCTGTTCTGCCGGATCCGCCACATCTGCGCCGGCGTGCCGTTTCCTTGGAACTGCTGGACGGTCGACTCAGATGCTGGGTTTGCCCCGGCTACGTCGAGGTAGAGGCCGGATTTGACATTGATTATCGAATAGTAACCGTTTGCCGGGTTGTAGCGAAGCTCGAACTGCTGGGCGGGAGTTTCGTTACTGTGCCAAAGCTGTATGACCCCGCCGTTCGAGAGCGAACCGCCCTGCACATCCATAACCATGTCAATGTCTGGCCCAGAGACAAGAGAGACTATGTTATAGGTTCCGCTTGCTACATTCTCGGTCAATCTGTCAAAGTAAAACTTCTGTGCCGTGCTGTTGTTCCCGTTCCATAGATGCAGATAGGTCCCAGCTTGAGAACCGCCCCATTGCATGTCCAGGTACAGGCCGTTGCTAGCGCATATGATATAAAAAGAGCCGTCCCCGTCACCGGTGTCGACCAGTTTCCATTTTTGGGCAGGGGTCCCGTTCGGAGTCCATTGATGCACCATCGTGCCTGGTGTCTGGCCACCGTATTGGGCATCGAGCATTTTGCCGGATTTGACGTTTTGGATAGTATAATAACCGCTTCCCACTGCAGTCAGTCTAAACGTCTGGGCAGGCGACTGGTTGTTTGTCCAGGCTTGGATCAAGGCCTCATTGGACAAGGACCCGCCAACGACATCGACTGCCAGAAGGGCGTTGACTTTGGGGCTGATGACAAACAGGCCTTCACCCAAGGCATTGATGTGGGCATCCTCAGTCCTGACAAAACTGTACGAGGTGCCGTCAAAGAGGTAATACGTGATGGTATAGGCCGTCGCATCCCAGATAGCGTGGGTGTACTCGTTGTTGACGCTATTGACGAATGCATCAGAGAACTCGACTAGGTAATTATTGTCCCCAGGCACACATAGGCTGCGTATGGCCTGTGGGGTCGTAGGCGTCACGCTGGTAATCCAGGCGTCCATGTTCTTATAGAGCGGGCTGTTCTCTCCGCTGGCCTTGCTCATGTTGAACATGAGCTTGCCCATGCCGACAGGCACGCTGGCATATGTGCTGGAGCTGTACCCAGACAAGAGGATCTGCGGATAAAAGAACAGTATCAGCTCGGCTGGTATGGACGAGTCGACATCGATTATCCCCAGTGTGTCCAGCTCGGCTTGCTTGTCCGGATACATACCGGTCGGTGTGCCCGGGTGGCCTTTATAGTAATAGGCATAGTCGTCGCCATAAAAAGCCATGGTGAAGCGCGCATAGTCGCTGAAATGGCCTTCTTCCAACCAGATAGTCGTGCCCAGAAAGACCATGATCTGCTTGCCAGAGTCCTCTGCCTCGGAAAAATACGAGCCAGAGAAGTCAAACAGGCGCATAAACATAATTTGATCGGCGCTTGAAAACAGCTGCAGCCGCCCCGGGGTAGCAGGGTCTGTGTTGGAGATCACATAGGCCTTCACTTTGGGGTTTGCCCGGACTGTGTCGGCAAACGAGTCCGAGTCCCCGCTGCTGAACAAAGCCGGCCTGGCCAGCCACCAAACGGCATTGGCCTCGACGTCGACTGCAACGTACAGATAGGCATGGCACTGGTTCAAGCTAAACCCGCTGCTGACGGTGTGGCTGGCATAGGCAGCGCTCTTGGCTGCATTCCACTCGGCAACCATCGCAGCGTGCGTTGCACCGGGGTCTTCTGACTCGTATACCGTGTTGAACCGGTTATACGAGAACGCCCCATCGGAGAGCACTGTGATTGTGTATTGGCTCGCTGGGATGCCATTGGCGTAGATGATCATCTGGATCAGGCCAAGGTAGTAGTCAACCACATAAAGATTAAAGACCGAGGCCGGGTTCATCAGATAAAGGTCGGCTACATAGTCGACCATGGCTGGTGCCAGGCCCATGAACTTTTGGCCGGCTTGGCCAAAATCGTCCGGTTGGTATACGGTCTCGCTTTGGGACAGGTAGGGCAAGCCATAGACGCCTTCGGGCAGGTGGCTCCAGTCAAAGTGGCTTGGACGCTCCAGCAAGAGGATAGTCGGCACCAGGCTTCCAGTCGAGTTTGGCCCGCTATAACGTATCGACTCAGGCCCAAACAAGGCTAGGGACAAGTACAGGACCGGCAACGTAGCGCTGACTGGGGCGATATTGTACTCGTCGGCGGTAACTCCTACTGTGGTAGTGTCGCCTAAAGCTACCAGCGTCTCACCTCTGTAAAATGACGCAGTGACCGAATAACGCCCAAAGTCGCCAAAGTCCATAGTAAAACTGTCTGTGCCCGCATCGAGCAGGTCGGCCAGGCCCATACTGGCTTTGGGGCTTCGTGTCGTTGCCCCTTTGTATACCATGCTTGCCTCAATGGTGACTGAGTCAGCAGAGCCAAGCAGCGTCAGCATGTCGAGATTGGGCAGTATGACATTGACTATAGTGCTGTTTTGCTCTGGCTCATAAACCACGTAATATGGATAAGTGCTGGCCATTGGCTCGATTGCAGAATCATCAAGCGTGGGCTCCAAAGTCCCAGTGTCTAGGCTGGCCTCTGCACTGTCTTCATTATCGTTTGGTAGGCTTTCGTCGACTTGCTGGTCGTCAGTAAGCCCTTCGCCTGTATCGCCGGGCTCTGTGGCAGCAGCTTCCGGATCGTCGGCAAATACTATCCCCAGGTTCGAGAAGCCCAAGGTAAAAGCTATCAACAACGATGCCAGCCTGACGAAAGCAGACGAGCTTTTGCTTATGTGCCTTTTGTTAGGTTTTTTCATGCACATCACTCCCTTTTCTCCCTATTTGATTTGAGCTTTCCACAGTTTTTAAGACTATCTGAGACTACATTATATGCTAAGGCACTTGGACAAGCAGCCAGTCTTGGGCCGGGGTTTGATTTGGGGTAAAAATCCAAATATTGGTCCCGTTTACGACCCCAGCTCCCTCTGCGTCCAGTGCCAGCCCTGAATGGGCAGCATAGATCCGGTAGCTGTTGCCCACTGGCTCGAAGTACCATCGTTGGGCGAGGGTGTTGTTTTGCCTATGCTGCCAGACATTGGTGCAACGGACCAGTCCGTCGCCTTCGACATCGACTGCCTTGTCTGATCCCACGTTAATCATCTGGTACATGCCGGTGACCGGGTCGAAAGAGATATGGAACTGTTGGGCGACAGTGTGGTTCGAACCCCAGAGCTGGATGTTCGCCCCGTCTGACAGAGACCCCCATTGGACATCGACCATTTGTCCTGGGGCTTTCGCTAGGGCAATGCTATAGACTCCCTCTGGGACGGTATGGGCAAGATCCTTGCCAAAGCTGAACTTCTGGGCCGGCGTATGGTTTATCGGATGCAGCTGCATATGCGAGCTAGGCTCCCTGCTTGCCCCCGGCACGTCTATACAAAGTCCAGGGTCGAGCTTGGTCACGATCATATAACTGCCGTCGTCGTTTTCGATGATCCTCCATTTTTGGGCATCGGTGCCGTTTTGCATGTGTTGCCACAGCTGGGCGCCTTTATAGGCATTGGCACCTGGGACGTCAATGGCTTTTTGGGAGCGGGGGTTGATGATCACATAGCAGTCGTCGCTGCTGTCGTAGACCAGCTGGAAGACCTGGGCGACAGTATGGTTCTTGGTAAAGGTTATGATCGAGGCGCCATTGTCTAAGGATGCGCCAGCAACGTCTAAGACCAGGCTGTTCCCGACCCCGGAGCTGATATTGTAAAAGCCTTCCAAGGTAGCAACCGGCGGCGGGGGAGGGACGATACTGGAGTCGGCTGCTGCCACGGCTGATTTGGCATTGACCCGGCTAAAGCCAAAAAGCAGCGGGTCTTCTGCCCCATACTTGTCTGCCGTGTCAAGAAGTATTTGTTTTACAGCATTGACCGACAAGCCAGGATTGACGCTCCACACCAGGCAGGCAATCCCCGAGACGATGGGGGCTGCCATCGACGAGCCGTTTTTAGGCTGGTAGTACGAATTGCTCGGACTGCTTAGCGAATAGCTCGTGCTATAGATGTTGATGCCCGGGGCGCAGATGTCCTTGTTGGCGTTGAGGTCGTAGTTGATAGGCTTTTGGTTGTTGATATCGATCGGGACGACTGAAAAGACCTCTGGCCAATCAGAGGGGTAAAGCGGGTTGCTGACCCCAAGGTTCCCTCCGGCAGCGACAGTCATCAAGCCACAGGACTCGGCTTGGATGATTTTATTGTGCAGCAGCTGGTCGTAGTTGCCCGAACTGTACTCGCCGAGGCTCATATTGACTACCCGCAGCCCCATCAGCTCGCCCAAGCCTTGCAGGTCGATGAGATAGTCATAGGCACTGATCAATGTGGCAGTGCTAGACACCAGGCTGCCGCCCTCGATGCTGAAAACACGAATTGGCAGGAGTATGGCGTTATAGGAGACGCCGGCGCCACCGATGCCGTTGTTGGCCACAGAGCTTAAGATACCAGCCACGTGCGTGCCGTGCCCTGATGCGCTTAGCTCGCCACAGGCATTTGGCCCGTCTTGGGCAATGGACGTCAGGAGGGGTCGCTTGTTGACGGCATCCCAAGCGTGGTCAAGGTCGATGTTGGCTGCCAGGTCCTCATGATAGATGTTTATCCCGGTATCGAACAAGGCAACAGTAAGCTGGCGGTCGGTCTGTATGACGTCCCATGCCGAGTAGGCATCTACTGCGTCTAGCCACCACCAAGACGTGTTTATCCCCAGTAAAGGGTCGTTTGTCCCTTCCAGTGCTTGATAGATATAATCCGGCTGGGCAGCTATCACACCGGGCTCGTCAAGGGCAGCGGCAATAACGTCCAGCACATCGGCCTGGTCAGTGATCTGAGCGACGGCGATCTCGTTGCCGTCTGGGTCTTCGGCTATCTGGTTAATGTCTTCGACAAGGGGCAAAAGCCCTTCAAGCTCTACGTCGCTTTCATAGGTAACGATAATCTGGTCGCTTCGGTACTTGGCTTGATCGCCATAGTCAAGGGCAGGGCCATCATCGGCTGTGTCGGCATAGGCATAGGGAAACTGGGCAGCCAATAGGCAAATGACGGCAATCGACAACAATAAAGAACGGAGATGCGGTTTTCTCATCTAATTGGTACCTTCCGATTAAACAATGAAAGCCCGCTTGCCTGCTTAAGGCCAGAGGGCTTTCATCCAACAAGCATTGATATGTATTTTATCAACTAGTTGCGGTACTGCGGGATAATATAGGTCAGATTCGGCTTTGCTCCCACTTGATTGTAGAAATCACCCATCATCTTTGAGATCTTCCTTGCCCACAGATGGTCTGTAGCGTACTGGTGCCAGCCATAGTCTGAGATGGAATAGCTTCTATTGTAGTCCCACTTCATTGCATAGAGGGTGGGCTGCGCATAGGGGAGGTTGTAGACATCGCGGTAGATGTAGTTCTCCACTATCCACTTGCACCCGCCGATGATAGCCTTTTCAATCGAGTCCCAGCCGTTCATAATGGCGTACGCGCGCCCTCCGGACAAGGGGCCTGAGTCGACTGCCCCAATACCAAAGAAGTTGTGGTACCTGGCAGCCGGCCAAGTCCTGCCGTCAACTAGGGTCGTCCCGTTATAGTCGTAGCCTCGGGCTAGGTCGGACGTGCCCCAGCCGCTTTCAAGCGCACAATGGGCAAGCAGGTAGACTTCGTTGATATTGTAAGTCCTGGCTGCCCTCTCAAAAGCATAGCCCATGCCTCGAAGTGCGCTGCTGGAACTGGTGTAGCTGTTGATGATGGCGTCGATCTGGCCAGCATTTAGGCCCGTGTAGCTTCTTAAGTCTGCAAACTGGTACAAGCCGTTGGTGTACTCGGAGTGGCCAGGGAAGGTGTAGTTGTTGATTGCCCTGTTGGGGTCGATGACATCTGCTAGCTGCTGGTCGGTAATATTGTTTATATAGGGATTAGAACGCTGCCAATTGACCATTTGGCTGACAGTCATATTCATCGGTGCGTAATAAGCATCACCTAAGCCGTTTAACGTGAAACGCTGGTTGTTGGAGTTGCTGTCATAGGCCGTGGCAGTGATATCCGTGCCGATGCCGCCTTCGATAGTCATACAGTAGCTGCCGTTCCCGCATTGGCTGAATATCCGGTAGTTACCGCCTCCATAGTACTCGACCCGCCAGACCTGGTTGTTGTTCGGGCTGTCCTCGACTGTCGCCCATAGGTGGATTATGCCTTTAGGGCTAAGTATCCCCCTGTCCAAGTCCAGTGACTTGTTGGAGTTCAAGCAGGTGATCCGATAGTTGAAGGCCGAGGTGTTATAGAAACGGAAGACTTGCGCAATAGTGTTGTTGGCAGTGTGTATCTGAAGCCTTGTGCCGTTGGCGCTGGAGTTCCCGCGGATGTCTAGGGCCAAAGACGGGTACGCAGTGCTTTTTACCACATAGATGCCATTGGCTACAGGCACTGTCGGCTCGAACCGCCATTGCTGGGCAGGAGTCTGGTTCGGGGTGTGGACTTGGAGGCCGGCCCCCGAGGCCGTGCTGCCGCCGATCACGTCCAAAGCCCGTCCTGACTCTTTGTTGATCAGGAAGAAGCGGCCTTCTCCCCAAGGCTCAAGCCTCCAAAGCTGGCTGTTGAGGTTCTGGTTCTCATAGAGCACGATATTCGTGCCTTGTGCAGTGACTAGCTTTTGGGAGTTCAGGCACTCGATCCTAAAGTAGCCGTCCGAGACGTACTGCAAATAGAATTTTTGGGCAATCGTGTTATTGGCTTGGAAGGCCCATACCTCGGTGCCGTTGCCTGTGCCGTTGCCGCGGGCGTCCAAGACGGTCCCTACCCCGGCCCTAAAGACGAAAGTCCCGTTATTGGCAGCTTGGCTGCTGGTAAACCTCCATTGCTGCTCAAGGGCCACTGACCAGGGGAAGGTCTGGACAGGGGTGGTGTTGTTGGCTCCTCCCGGGGGAGCCCCTAAAACCTTTCCGGAATGCCCAGACGTTATGGTGTACGTGCCAAAGGAGGTCTGTTGGATTGCCCATTTCTGGGCCGGGGTGCCGTTGGCATGCCAGATTTGCACTTTCGCCCCATTGGCCGTGCTCCCTCCGGCGATGTCAATGACCCTGTTGGACTGGGTATTGGTGATGGTGTAATAGCCCGTGCTTGAGTCATAGGCCAGCAAGAAGCGTTGGGCCAGGGTCTGGTTGGATGTGTGGAACTGGGCAATCGTCCCCTCCTGGGAGGAGGCGCCGGCGATATCCAAGACCATATTGGTGCCTGAGGCCGAATTAATGATATAGGCCCCATCGGCCAATGACCGGGTGATCGGGTTTAACCAGAAACGCTGGGCAGGGGTGTTGTTGTTGTCGTGCAACTGCAGCTGGTTGCCGTTGACTGCTTGGGCGCCAGGGACGTCCAAGACGAAATAGGGGTCGATTTTTGACGAGATCTTATAGCCGTTGCCCTCGTCGGTGATATACCATTTCTGGGCATTGGTGCCGTTTCGGGTGTGCTGCCAGACCACAGCGCCTTTAAAGGCGTTTCCGCCTTGGACGTCTAGCGCCTTGCCCGAGTTGACGTTGACAAAGGTGTATGTGCCGTCCGAGTTTGCGATTACTTGAAACCGTTGGGCAACAGTGGTGTTGCTGTCCCATAACTGGATTCTCGCCCCGTCGTTCTTGGAGGCCCCGGGAATATCGATAGCCTTGCTCTTATTGACGACGGAAGTAATATAGCAGAGGTCTGGGACATAGACTGCCAGCGGCTCGATGGCCTCGGTAGTGCTATCGGCAGGGTCTATGGCCTGCGGATCTACTTCGCTTGGCGGGTCGCTTGGATCAGTAATTACCTGCCCGCTTTGGTCAGCGGGCTGGTCGGCAGGATAGTCGTTGGGCATATCCTGGATTTCCGGGCCGAGCTCGGCTGCATATGCTGTCAGAGTGCCTAAAGGCATCATGCCAAGGGCTAGGATGAGTGTGATTAAAACAATAATGGCAGGCTTTAAGACGCTGTAAACTCCTGGAAACCTGTCTCGACTAGTATTCATGTGTTTCCCCGTTCTTAAGTTTTTAGTTATGCACATCCCTATATTTTAATTGAATCAAGCAAAAATGCAAAAAACGTTGACTAGATTTGCAAAAACCTGCCGTACTCAAGCTTGTTTGGCAAGCAGGAATCTGTTAAATTCAAATGAATAAACGAAAATAATGTATAAATAATCCTAATATACAATTATTTATGTATATTAGGCAAATACCACTTAACATTTTGCAAATACAGTGCTAAAATATCAAAACACTCTTGCAAAATCTCCTAAGAATCGAACAAGAGCGGTTATTGAGGAAGGGAAAATCAGGGCTTCTCCACATAAACTGATCCTTTTTTAAAACACAAGAGATTGGGGAGGGGGAGAAAACCATTGTTTGGAGGTCAAATGGAAACTTTCAAAGTTGCAGTAGTAGGCGGCTCAGGCTATACCGGGGCAGAGTTGGTCCGGTTGTTGCTGGAGCATCCGGGTTTTGAGTTGATCGCAGCGACTTCTACGAACGAGAACGGCTTGCCCTTGGCTGAGAAGTACCCGGCTTTGCTGGGGTTTACCGACCTGAAGTACAGCCTGGTGTCCGAACTGCCTGTGCACGAGCTGGACGCTGTGTTCTTGGCTGTGCCCCACACGGCTGCCTTCGACATCGCGCCCAGGCTTTTGGAGCTTGGCATTAGCGTCATTGACTTGAGCGCCGACTTTCGCCTCAAAGACCCAGCAGTCTACGAGAAATGGTACAACGTCAAGCACGGGGCGCCTGAGCTGCTGAACAAGGCCGTGTACGGACTGCCCGAGCTATACCGCCACCAGCTTGCCGAACAGGCCCATCGGCGCCTCACCCTAGGCGAGCCGGCCTTGGTCGCCTGCCCGGGCTGTTATCCGACTGCCAGCGCGCTGGCTGCTGCGCCGGTCTTGGCGGCAGACGCCGTGATGCCAGGGCGCCCAGTCATCGTCAACGCCGTCTCCGGGGCATCCGGGATGGGGCGGTCGGCCACCGACGCCGGCTTGTTCTCGAATATAAACGAGGATGCCCGGGCCTACAACGTCGGCACGCACAGGCATCAGCCAGAGATCGAGCAAACGCTCACCACAGAGGCACAGAGGCAGGTGCTGGTGCAGTTCACGCCTGTCCTTATCCCCATGACTAGGGGTATCGTCTCGAACGTGGCGATCAGCATGTTGCCGGGCCTGCGTCCGGACGTCGTCGAGGTGATCTACCAGACTGCCTATTCCGACGAGCCCTTCGTGAAGCTCTTGCCCTATGGCAAGATGCCGCAGTCGGCGAGCGTTTCCACAACCAACCAGGCCCACATCGGCTACTTCCTAGACGAGCACACCGACATCCTGATCGCCAGCTGTGCGATCGACAACCTCGGCAAAGGGGCGGCGACGCAGGCTGTCCAATGTGCCAATATCGTCTTCGGGCACCCAGAGACCGCGGGCCTAGAGAAAATAGGAGTAGTAGTCTGATGGCAGATAACACTAACGAGTACCCGACTTTGGACGAGTCCTTGATCATCACCAAGCCAGGGACCGTGCAAGGCAACGCTCGCTTTTTGGCAGGCGGGCTGGGCAACGTCAAGGGCCTGAGGGTGTCTGGGCACTATGCAGGGTTCAGGCGCAATCCGACCCGCAACGACTTCATGCTGGCCGTCACCGACCAGCCCGTGGTGGCCAGCGCGATGTTTACCCAGAACCGCTTTGCTGCCGCGCCCGTCCGGGTCTCCCGCACAAACATCGAAAAGTCCAAGGTCGCAGACGCCTTGGATGTGGAGAAGGACGAGGGCGTCTGCGCTGTCCTCATCAACTCCGGCCAGGCCAACGCAGCGACCGGGGAGCCTGGCTTTATCTTGGCCACCTACTCCACCGAGGTGGTTGCCGGGGTCGTGGGATGCAAGCCCCACCAAGTCCTGGTGGCGTCGACAGGGGTTATCGGAAAGCTGCCTTACGAAGAGCTCTTCCAAGCCGGGGTGGAAAACGCCTACAAGCTGCTAGGCTCAGCCGACGGGACAGATTACCAGGCAGGGCAGGCAGCAGCCGAGGCGATCATGACGACAGACACCTTCGCCAAGCAGGCAGCTGTAGAGGTCAGCTTGGACACGGGCCTGTCGGCAAGTGGGGGCGATGGGGTGCTGACCTGTCATATCGGCGGCATCATCAAGGGCTCAGGCATGATCCAGCCGAACATGGCGACCATGCTCTCCCTGGTTGCGACCGACGCTCAGCTTAGCCAGGCAGCTGCCGACCAAGCCTTCAAGACGGCGATCAATGCCAGCTTGAACAAGGTCACTGTGGACTCTGACACCTCGACCAACGACACGGCCTTCTTCTTGGCCACGGGAGCCTCCAATACCGGGCTTATCGAGGTCGGGACAGCAGCCTTTGATGCCTTCGTAGAAGGCCTGACCGCCTTGTGTGTCGAGCTGACCAGGCAGCTGGCAGCAGACGGGGAAGGTGCCACCAAGCTGATCACCGTCAAGATCAGCGGGGCCATCGACGACAGCCAGGCCGACCTGGCAGCCCGGTCGGTGGCTAACTCGCCGTTAGTCAAGACGGCTGTTGCCGGACACGACGCCAATTGGGGCAGGATCGTCATGGCCTTAGGCAAAAGCGGCGCCGAGTTCGACCAGTCCCAAGTAAATATCACCTTCTTGGGCCTGCCGGTCATGCAAAGCGGTCTGCCTGTGCCCTTCTCCGAAGAGGAGGCCTTGCGGCTCTTTGACGAGCTTGTCGAGGTATTCATCGAGGCCGACCTGGGTACCGGCGGCAGCGGCTCGGCGGTGATCTGGTCTTGCGACTTAACACATGGCTATATTGCTATTAACGGTGACTATCGCAGCTAGCAAAGCAGCTAGCAAAGCAGCTAGCAAAGCAGTTAGCAAAAGCCAGTTGCCTGACATTTTGATTTGAGAGTAGGGAAGATGTCCGAAGACGAAAAGTTGTCTTATCTTGAAAACATCCGGGCGGCCCAAGCAGCAAGCTCGGGCCTAGCCGAGGTCTTAATCGAGGCCTTGCCGTGGATCAAGCAGTCCACAGGCAACACAATGGTCATCAAATATGGCGGGGCTGCCATGATCGATGACAAGCTGCGGGCCGATGTCATGAGCGATATCGTGTTGATGAAGATCATCGGCCTCAAGCCAGTCATCGTACATGGCGGCGGGAACGACATCACCGAGATGGCCGACCGGCTCGGCCTGCCGACAGAGTTCGTCGACGGCATGCGGGTGACGACCCCGGAAATGATGGAGGTCGTGAAGATGGTGCTGATCGGCAAGGTCAACCAAGAGCTGGTTGCCGAGATGAACACGCATGGCCACCTGGCGGTCGGCTTAAACGGGGCCGACGGCCATTTTATGAAGGCCCGGCAGATGCAAAAAGAGCTGGGCATGGTGGGGGAGGTCACTGCTGTTGACACGACCCTGTTAAACGACCTGATCGACAACGACTATATTCCAGTGATTGCCAGCGTCGCCCTGGGCGACGACGGCATGTCCTACAACATCAATGCCGACCTGGCCGCTGGCGAGATAGCTGCTGCTATCGGGGCCCACAAGGTCATCTTCCTAACCGACGTCGATGGCCTCTATGCCGACTTCGAGGACAAGACCAGCCTCATCTTCCGTTTGAACCTGACCGAGGCCAAAGAGGCCATGTCCAGCGTCTCCAGCGGGATGATCCCGAAGATCGAGGCTTGCATCAAGGCCTTAGAGGCCGGGGTCCCGCGCGCCCACATCCTAAACGGCACCATTCCGCACAGCCTCTTGCTGGAGATATTCACCAACGAGGGCGTTGGCACGATGATCATGCAGGACGACGACAGTTATTCTCCAGAGGAGTTCAAGGCCGCTGCCTTGAACAGCCTGGCCAGAAAGCTCCATATGAGTGACTGAAGCGATATCAATAGACCCAAATAACGGGCAAACCGTTTAATTCGGCAAGTATTATTCATTTTTGGACAGTTTATCAAGGATGCATCGCCTAGTCGGCATAACCGCTGATAGGATGCTTATAGTAAGAGTAAAGACGATTATGGGGAGAAAACCATGAATCAAGCAGATCTTGAGTCTTTTTATGTAATGGAGACCTACAAGCGCAAGCCGGTCCACTTTGTCTTAGGCAGCGGAATGCGCCTTATAGACAGCGAGGGGTATGCGTACCTCGACTTCCTGGCTGGCAGCGCCGCAGTCAATGCGGGCCATGCCGACCCTTTGGTGGGTGCAGCAATCCGTGCCCAGGCCGAAAAGCTCTTGCATGTAGGCAATTACTTCTATGTAGACGGCCGTGGCGAGCTTGCGCAAAGCATATCGGCATTGCTAAACAGCGCCGACGGGCAAACGCCAGGCGACCCCTTGGCGCCTAACTGGAAGACCTTTTTTGCCAACAGCGGCACCGAGGCTGTCGAAGGCACCCTCAAGCTGGCACGGCGCTATGGCTACCGCTACCTGGACGGGGCAGCAGGCATCGTCTCTGCCCAGAGGTCCTTTCATGGCCGCACCTTTGGCTCCCTGACTGCTACCGGCCAGCCTTCGAAGCAAGACATCTTCAAGCCGCTGCTGCCTGGTTTTGCCGCCCATGTCGAGCTAAACGACATCGATGCCTTGCAACAGGCCCTAGACGGTGAGACCGAGGCAGGCAAAGTGGCAGCCTTGCTGCTGGAGCCGATACAAGGCGAAGGCGGCATCTGGCCATGCACGCCTGAGTACTTGCAGGCTGCCCGGGCAATGACCGCCGAGCGGGGCCAGCTGTTGATACTGGACGAGATCCAAACCGGGTTCTTTAGGACCGGCACGGCCTTCGCCTTCCAGTCCTATGGCGTTGTCCCTGACGTGGTGGCCCTGGCCAAGGGCTTGGGCAACGGCATGCCGATCGGTGCCTTCAGTGCCCACGGCTTGGCAGCCGACGTCTTAGAGGCTGGCGACCATGGGTCCACATTTGGCGGATCGGTGCTTGCTGTCGCGGCTGCCCGGGCGGCCATCGAGGCCTTGCTGGGCATGGACGCCGGCAACAATGCCACCAAGGTCGGCGACTATCTGCGCAGCCTCTTGGGCGACCTGCCTGCCGTCGTCGATGTGCGGGGGCAGGGCCTGATGACCGGTATGACCCTAGAAGGCATTTCGGCAAACGCCATTGTCGACTCGGCCTTGAACCGTGCCCAAACGCATGGGCTAGGCTTTGTGCTGAATGCGACAGACGATCAGAACCTAAGGTTTATTCCCCCACTGTGTTGCACCGAGGCCGAGATCGACCTCTTGATAGCAGCCTTGGCCGACATGCTGGGACAGAGGCAATAGGCAGCGGCATTAAAAGCAGACCACATCATGGAGGTTAAAATGAGCATCATTTCGCAATATAAGGACAACCCCTTGGCCGGGCGGGACTTCTTACGTATGCTCGATCTCACACCAGAGGAGTTTCGCCTGGTCCTTGACACGGCTTACAGCGAGAAACAACGTTTCGCATTTGACCCGAAGAGCGCCGAGCGCGAGGCTCCCTACCAGGGCAAGGCGGTAAGCATTATTCTGGAGAAGCCCTCGTTACGCACCCGCGTCTCCTTCGAGCGGGCAGTCTGGCGGCTTGGGGCACAAGCGGTCGTGATGAGCGACAGCACATCTGCTTTTTCCCGTGACGAGTCGATCAAAGACACCATGATGGTCTTAGAGCGTTATGTCGATGCCTTGGTCATCCGCAGCTTTGAACAAGCCCGAGTCGAAGAGATCGCCCATTGGGCAAGCATGCCAGTGGTAAATGCGCTGACCGATGATTTCCATCCTTGTCAGGGCCTGGCCGACTTTTTTACCATCGAGGAGGTCTTTGGCAAGCTAGAAGGCCTAAAACTGGCCTATTTTGGAGACGGTGCCAACAACATGGCCCATACATACTTGGAGGGCGGGGCCTTGGCTGGCATGCATGTGACGATTGCCTCTCCCAAAGAATACCAGCCAGTACCGGCCTACTTGGCCGAAGCCCGTGCGACAGCCTTGCAGACGGGAGCGGTCCTGGAGGTCACTGACAAGATCGAGGAAGCCTTGGACGGGGCAGACGTCATCGTGACCGATGCCTGGGCGTCGATGGGCTTTGAGAGCGAGCACGAGCAGCGGGCAGCCTTGCTTGACGCCTATCAAGTCAAGGAGTCCTTCTTTGACCTAGCCAAGCCGGGTGCGGTCTTTATGCACTGCCTGCCCGCACACCGAGGCGAAGAGGTAACAGACGCGGTAATGGATGCCAGCTATTCCTGCATCTACCAAGAGGCAGAGAACCGCATGCACGTCCAGCAGGCACTGCTCTTGTTGTTGTTGGCGGATGGATAAATAAGAGGTTAAAGCGAGCTTTCTAGCGCGCCCAAAGCGAGTGCCTGCAATGCCCTGCCATGCCCTATCCTGCATGATTATGCATCTTGGGCAAGCTCGAAAGCCTCATTTATGGGTATCAGAAGCGAGGCATAGAGCTATATTTTACGAAGGGCTTACACGAGGTTTTATCCACATAATGAATGTAAAAGGCATGTAAGACGACCAAGCAGCACCAAGTATAAAGAGCAATCAGACCCGGTGGCAGACAGAGTAGGAAATGAATGCTGGTATTTGCAAATTGATAAATAACTGACAAGATATATACATTATAATGCGAGGTGAGGGATGAACTGAAGTTCGTTTGTGGAAAGGGTCAATTATGAAGAAACGACTGGTTAGACAAGATGCCATCCGGCATCTTATCAGACAGCGGACCATCCGTACCCAACGTGACCTGGTAGACGGCTTGGAGGAGATGGGTTTCAACTGCACGCAAGCGACAGTTTCTCGTGACATCAACGAGATGAACCTGCGAAAGCTGTCCGAAGGAGTCTACATCCTTCCGGAGGACCTGCTTTTGCAGAGGCTTGTCACAGACTTGGTAATCGAGGTCACGGTTGCCCAGAACCTGGTTGTCATCAAGACCGCCCCGGGCTCTGCCCAAGGAGTCGCAGCAGCCCTTGAGGCCGCTGGCGAGCCGAAAGTCATCGGCTTGGTGGCAGGTGACGACACGATA
>WRNE01000001.1 GCA_009776725.1 Coriobacteriia bacterium | reverse complement strand
TTGATTTGCGCCGTCTTTGGTCGTACTCTTCTTCTTGGCCATTGTTCCTCCTTAGAAAGTTTTTCGTTAAAAACATCTTGAAGGACTTTGGCCATCTTTTCTACTGGATGGTTAAAAATGAATTTACAGAACTAATCGTACACAACCCAAAAACATCCACCGCTGTGATTAAACAAGCATTGAACATTTGTAAGCCCTACCAGCAAGCAGGACGCAGATCGAATAGAATGCACTTATCATTGGCTTACGATTAACGGGCTTTTGTTACTAGGGAGGGGCATTGAACCCTTTGCGTATACTTTATATCTTCCTCGGCCTGATCTGTTTTGGGCTTGCTGCTGCGGGAGCTTTCGTCCCGGTCTTGCCGACGACGCCTTTTTTACTGCTTGCCTCATTCTTCTTCTCCCGCGGATCAGCCCGCTTCGACCGCTGGTTCACCTCGACAAAGCTCTACCAAGACCATCTGGACAGCTTCATCAAGAGCCGCTCTATGACCAGAAAGACCAAAGTCTACATCCTTACCTTGGCCACCATCATGATGTGCATCCCCTTGATATTCGTGCCCATCGTCTTCGTCAAGGTCTTCATGGCCTCGATGATCGTCTTTATGCACTATTACTTCTCCCGGCGCATCAAAACGATCAAGCCTAGCTCCGGAGTGATCACAATTACCGAAAACGAGGCATGGCGGGCCTCTGACAAGTCAGCCGCTGCAGAGGCACAGGGCCTGCTAAAGCCAGAAAAGGACGATCAAGCCAACTCGGAGCATACCGATGAGGGCAAAGACTAAACTGTGGATAAGCCCTTGGCCTTGCCCTAAATTAACCATCTAGCGGTCTGCGAACATAGCCCCTGCCAAGACAACACTCATGCAAAGTATCATGCTTGGACAGCCTTTCATCGTCGAAAGACAGCGATCGTCTCCACATGAAAAGTCTGGGGAAAAAGGTCAAAAGGTCGGGCCGATACCAGTGAAAAGCCGCCCTCATCAAGGCGTTTGGCATCCCGCGCCAAGGTCTGGGGGTTGCACGAAACGTAGACCAAATCGCTGAGCGGGGCTTGGATGAGCTGGTTTGTGACATTTTGGTCGATGCCCGATGCGGGCGGGTCGACGATTGCCAGGTCGGCTGGGCGCAAGGTGCCGATGACGCGCCCGGTGTCACCGGGGAAGACATCGACCGTCTCAGTCAGGCGGCTGGCTTTCAGGTTCCGCCGCAGGTCGCGAATGGACGAACCGGCTATTTCGACTGCGCTGACCGTCGCTCCAGCCTTTGCCAGCGGAAGGCTGAATGTCCCGACTCCCGAGTAGAGGTCCCAGACATGTTTGTCGGGACGGGCAACCAAGCCCATGACGTAGGCAACCATCAGCTCCGCGACATCCGTGTTGACCTGGAAAAACGATGGAGCAGAGACAGCATAGCGAGTGCCCAAGACATCCTCTGACCAATAGCCGCGTCCAGACAAGACCTCGGTCTTCAGCACGTCCCGGCTGGCATCCTCTGCCCGGCTCAAAACCCTCACCAAGGAGCTTGTGGCCACTGTTTGGCTTAGCAGCTGGGCGACGAAATGGCGCCGCATACCGGTAGGCATGCTCCACAGCGCCAACTCGCTTTGCTTGGTTTGCGCAGAGTAACGAAACCCCAAGCGATACGGCCTAACCGCCTCATTTTGCAGAGCATAGTTCAAACTGCCCGCCAACTGCCCAGGCAAGTCGGTCAAATGCAGCGGAAGCAAGAGGCAGCGTTTAATGGCAGTCGCCTGGTTGCTCCCTGCTTCATGCATGACCAGCTGCAGCCGCTGGTTCACATTCATCACACTGAACTCGACCTTGTTCCGATAATTCCAAATATGTGGAGAAGCACAGGCTTCGCTGACCAGGCTGTCTGCTTCTGGGATCCCTCCAATGCGGACAAGGGCATCTACAATGAATCGGCGTTTCCATATAAGCTGTTGTTCGTAGCCAAGGGTCTGCCAGGGGCAGCCACCGCATACATCGGCATAGATGCAAGGGGCTGCAAGGCGATGCTCACTAGAGTCTAATATATCTAGTACTTTAGCTTCTGAATAGCGCTTCTTGTCGGCAGTGGTTTCGATGAGAACTTGGTCGCCTGGCAGAGCACCAGGGACAAACACTACCCGGCCATCGGTAAGATGAGAGAGTCCCGCCCCCGTATAAACAAGCGATTCGATGGTTACTTCATGTTGCATTGTGATATAAGTGTAACAGCCATTAATCGGTATTTGGTGCTTAGAGAGATGTGCTATAAAAAAAGTCTTAATTAGTAGTTTGGATACTACCAGGAAGTTTGTACGAACTGCAAAGAGGCTTTTTTACACAAATACAGCAGGCATATTGTTTGCGCAACATTAAAGAAGTGAGGATGTATGGCAGTGATTATTGATCTTGAGCTTTGCACAGGGGACGGAGAATGTGTCGATGAATGCCCCTTGGAATTATTCACCCTCGTCGATGGGAAAGCCTTTCAAGAAGATCCAGACGAGTGCGTAGAGTGCGGCCGTTGCACCGAAGTATGCGAACAAGGGGCACTAAGCCTTCCCTGAGCTTTAGCTATTATCCTGTACCTGCCAACATCTGGCGATGTTGTAGGTGTACGCCTGCGCTTGGCGCTGGATTAGAGAACCGACCAAACACGAAAAGGATCTGCTCCTTCAAACACTGAGTCTGGGGTAGGGGGTATGCACCTGCGATTGCCCTGCGGGTGTGGTAAACCGATACGTTAGTATTATATTATAAATTATCTATATGCCACTTGGTCAAATAAACGTAATAGGCTAAGAATAGTACTTGACGATTCTGCTTCAGTAGATCCTTGCTGAAAGAAGCACCGGATAAGCGGAAGCTTATATGAATATTTATCCCAGATCTAGAAATACCAGTTATAGTAGCTGTGAAGACTCAAGTCAAAACAAGTATAAACTCAATTGCTCATGTAATGCTCAAGGCTTGTGAATGGTCAAAACAAGGCATGATTTGCGGGAATGAATGAAAAAAAGCAGGAAACGATCGGTTTTCGAAGGATTTTACTAATCAATGAAATAAACTATCATGCAGTGTTAATAAGTGTCATTTTCGCACTTGTTCATACATGCCCTCTTAGCTCAGGGGATAGAGCGATTGCCTCCGGAGCAATAGGCCGTAGGTTCGAATCCTATAGGGGGCACCATGTAGACTCGCAGGTCAGATGGATAAAAAACAGCCTCTGACCTGCTGTTTTGTATAAGAAAACCCTATGAATAGTTGTTTCTTGATGTTTTAGTAGGTTACAAAAGACACTCGAATTCTTGTCTTTTCGATAAGCTTGATGTATTTGTCTTCTGGGCCCGAAACCAAGGTCTAGCCGAGGGTCTTCGAGACTGTGGATGTATCGGTGACTACTGCATAGCCATAACTTGGAGGCTGAGGAGCATTAATAAATGAACCGATTTTATCTTTCATTCGCAACTTCATAGTTTTAAAAGTATTGACCTATTGCTTAAGAAAATGGAGCACTGGGAATCCTCAAACATAACCTGTTTGACAAATCACCTGTTATTTTGTCAAAATCTATGTTCAATAACCCGATGTTAGGAGAGACAATGGCAATTTATACGCCTGAATACCAACCGACTGGTGAAGAGGTTGCGGTAATAAAAACCTCAAAAGGAGATATACGGGTGAAATTAGCTGGCAAAGACGCTCCCATTCATGTTGGGAACTTTGTCGAGCTAGCCCAAAAGGGCTTTTATGACAATCTAAAGTTTCATCGTCATGTGCCTGATTTTGTTATTCAAGGAGGCTGTCCGAACACTCGCAGTCTCAGTCCTGACCAAGTAGCTAGAGGCGAGGGCAACCCTGCTCCTGGGACCGGTGGTCCAGGATATTCTATCAAAGGCGAATGGACGACCAATCCAAACAACCATCACCTAGACGGCACTTTGGCCATGGCCCGTGCCTCAGACCCAGACTCAGCAGGCTCTCAGTTTTATTTTTGCCTTGGCCCGCAAGAGTTCCTCGATGCAAACTATACGGTATTCGGCGATGTGGCAGATGACCAGTCGCTGGTTCTTATCCACAGTCTGACAATAGGGGATGTAATAGAAACAATCGTTATCGAGTAGATGCTATATTCTGTTTACTGAAGCACGTAGCTTTATGTAGAATAGGAAGACATATTTAATTTGCACACCCAAACACACTATAAATGGAGGACAACAGGTGAATAGCGAGAACTATAGTAATGCAACCATAGCTTACAACTCTGGTGATTACATAAAAGCGCTCGAGGGGTATTATCTTTGTTTGACTACCGATTCAGCTAGTTTTGGGCCTGGTGACGCTGGGCTGATCTACCATCGGCTAGGCAATTGCCTGGTCAAGGTGGAGCGGTATGAGGAGGCAGTAGCCGTCTATCGCAAATCCTTGGAAGACGACAATTACTCCGAACGTGGATCGATCCATGTAAACCTGGGAACAGCCCTGTCGGCGATTGACAGGAACGAGGATGCGATTGTCGAGTTTCAGTCCGCTTTAGACGACACAGAGTACTCGGCGCCATATCGTGCTTGGATGGGGCTTGGCAATGCTCTTTCCAAACTAGGCAGGATTGTAGATGCTGGCACGGCTTATCGGACAGCAGCGCTTGACCCTAACAACCCTAATCCTGTGAAGGCCTTGATGAACCTCGGTTCGTCCTTTTCGTCTTTAGACCGTCCCGCTGATGCAGTCGAGGCGTATTTGGCGATATTGGATTTTCGTGTTACCGGAAGCACCTTGAACCGTACCTACGAGCGTTTGGCAAATGCCTATTTTGCTGATGGGCAGTTTACCGAAGCGGTCCAAGCCTTCAATGACGCCCTCATGGGAGGCAACTACCAGCTCTCAGAACGGTCTCTGACCCAACTGGCGCAAGCCCGCATGGCCCTGGCGTCTCCAACTGATCCTAGCGTGCTAGCGAGTATTGCAATGTCATCAACAGGATCAAATCCTTCGCTTGAGGATTCCAGCAGCCTCCGTGCCCTTGACACCGAGGTAAGCAGTATTTTGACTTTTGGGACTGACTCGCAATCAGACAACGAGATCGACTTCTTCACCGCGACCGATGAAGAGCTGATTGCTGTTTCGAAACGACAGCTGCGGCGCGAGCGTAACACGAGCAGTGCGGGCCTGAAGATTTTGGTCGGGGTGCTAGCTGCGGTCGTGTTGGTTTTTGGAAGTGGGATTTTAGCCTTTACCCAAGGTCTTGGCTTTCCATCGCAAAAAGCAGTGATCAACGGCTTTTTCGACAGTCATGCAAAAGGTACCGAGGTCTCTTCATACTGGATCGACGATGCCCAAGCTGACCCAGTTGCGTTTGCTCGCATGATCCAGGCAGTGGCAGAGGTTGATTCGTCTGCTGTAACGATTCGTACTATGGACCGGTCGATAAGTGAGTCTGAGGCAGTGGTAGACGTCCGGTTGCCAGAGGGAGGGATTGTGCATTACCGTGTCAATCTTGTGCGAGACGGAGTGGGCTGGAAGATAAACGGTATCGAGTTGATTTTTGCATCCCAAAACCAATAATCGTGCTGCTTGCTTACATGCTGGCAAATCAAACTAACTAGCTCACGAAGGGAAGAATTAAATGACTGAAAGAACATTTTGCATGCTGAAGCCAGATGCTGTGGCTAATAGGCATATTGGGGAGATCATCGGGCGTTTTGAGCGTGTCGGCTTAGTGGTTGAACGCCTTGAGATGGGCATGGTCAGCCAAGACCAAGCTACTGCCAACTACGCTGAGCACGAGGGCAAGCCTTTTTATGATGGGCTGATTTCCTATATCACATCAGGCCCTGTCGTAAAGATGGTTATTTCGGGCACAGACGCTGTGCAGGTTTGCCGCAAGCTGATGGGTGCCACGAACCCGCTCGAAGCCGCACCTGGGACAATCCGTGGAGACTTCGGGCTTGTCATGGATGCGAATGTGATACATGGATCAGACTCGCTTGAGTCAGCTGAACGCGAAATTGCCATATTCTTTGGATAGAGCAGCGCCAAGCGGCTTAGGATAGTTTGAGAGGCTAGTTTAGAGGCTAGTTTGAGTGGCTAGTGCAATAGTCGCGGTTCTTCTTATTGTGCAACTATATTGCATGGTGCACTGATTTTGTGGATGTCATATGCATTATGGGAGGGCTTAAGTGCTTGTCTATTCATCTAAACGAGCGTACAATTGGATCAACGAGCAAGCTCTCATAAAATAGACTGATAGTAATTTACAAGGTCGTGGTCGATAAAGAATCCAGCTAACTTTGTTTGTTTAAACAAATAACGAACCAGGGGGTAGACATGAAAAAATCATTACTAATTCTCGCTATTGTCCTAACTCTAGGAACATCATGTACAACTTCGCCTCCGATCAACAAAGAAGCTTTGACCCGGGGCGAGGCTATGCAGATAATATTTGACTTCTTTGCTTTCAACAATTATGAGAACACTACAACCTTTGACGACATATCAGGGAAACCATATGCCGAGGCTGTTGTCTGGGCGCAACATAGTAATAGCCTTTCTTGGATTGATGGCAGGTCATTCGAGGGAGACAAAGTATTGGCTAGATATGAGTGCGCAGCAATCCTTTCAGGCTGTTATGCAGACTTATATGAGCATAGTCTTGAGAGAATTCATTCGGACGACGCTAATATCACCAGGCACTTCGACCAGATTAGAAAATGGCCGAATTTTGGCGATATCCCTGATTGGGCAATCGACTATGTCTTGTTTGCAGAAGGATACAGCCTGCTGTTTGGAGACCTTGACGTTTTTGAGCCTCTTGGTTATATAACCGAGGCCGAGCTGTTGTACGCATTGGATCTAGGCTTTAAACAGACTCTAGAGATATCTGGTTTTTCAACCCAACCTAACGAAGTAGATTACTCGAAACTTGGTTTTAGCCACACTGGTACAAGCCAGCTTATCAATTTAGGTATGAATAACGATTCATTGTCGTCAGTTACCGACATGCCGATCGAGGGTAATTGGTTATATAGGCTTGATGGTATCGAGTTTATATACTTGCCTGCTTATCAGAGAGGGTTCGTGAGCAGCATATGCATATACTCCTCCTTCGATAGTCCCTGGAGAGTCAATGGGCTTAGTGCTAATGACGCAAAGACAGAGACGGAGCTTGTTTTTGGTACAGCAGCCGAGTTTGTCTACGCAAGGACCTGGCAAAACGCACCTCGTTTTAATACAGGGATATACTTTTATGATGCCAACGGGGACGTTGTTAGCAATAGGGACGATGCTGCCTACTACCTGGTCGTCGAATACAATGATGACGATTCGATATACTCGATATCCGCATTGTGCTATTACCCGTTCAACGAGCTAGGCTTGCCAATTTCCGAGCCGGTGCTAGGAGGGCTTTGCTTGTTCAGCCAAGGTTCTGGCGACTCGGTCATAAAGAATAACGGCCCAATGCGGGTCAACCTGGATATCGACTATAAGGGTTCGGGTGACTTCAGTATTTTACAGGGAGACAAGGTGCTGTTTAGTTGTACAGGACAATACAAAGGCGTGGTATTGGCTGTCACTGAGACACTCGACGACTATACTGTCCAAGCCGATGGGGAATGGCTAGTCAAGGGGTATTATCGATTAAGCCAGACACATCGTTATGAAGGCTCTGGATCCGGCGACTATGTAATCCCTGTGCTAGGGTTCTTTGGTCACTACCGTGTCTCCTACCAAGGTCCAGGGCCGTTCGAGGTTCGGCTTGTCCCTTGGCAGACAGATCCAAACACTGTGCCGCCTGACATGGTTATTGCCAACAGCATGGGCGACACAACTAAAGTCATCGATTTGTCCGACATCGGTATGCTTTATTGTGATGTAGTGATAACATGTGACGGCGATTGGGTGTTTGAACAAGAGTTTGACCTCGTTGTTGTTAGCGATATAGATTAGGACAGCTGGGCATGGCAGTTTGGCATGGCAGTTGGGCATGCCAGTTCGCTGAGGCAGTTTACCTAAACTGTCCGCCCGATAAACGGTACCCTAGGCTCAAAGGACGCAGACATGCATATCATAAATAACGAAGGCATCAAGGCCGATGCATGTAAAAGTGCGAAAAGCGCGCTACCCCCTCTGAACTTGAAGTTGTCCCTAGCGACTCTTGCCATCATACTGCTGTCGAACTCCTTGTTCTTTCATACATTGGCCAGTGCAGATGCATTGATACCGCCGCAAAACGACTTTTATGCAGACCATTACGATGAGGTCACTTACGTCAGCAGATCGTTTTTTGTCAATGGCGAGGACGGGTATATCGCCTTGGCGGCTGAGCCAGGGTCGACAGATGTTATAAAATACATAACAAATGGCGAAATAATCGTCATCTTCGCCGAGTACACTGCCGGCAACCAGGCCTGGGGGGTCACTCGGCTGACGGGCGCTGAAAAAGACGGTTGGGTTTTAATGAGCCAGCTGGTGCTTGCCTATGACTACATGAGTTTTTACGAGGACCACCAAGACGAATTCTACCCTTACGCGGGAAGCTATGACGAGGTTTATGCCAATACAGAGATTATGGTTTACGAATGGCCAGGCTCAGGCGAAGCGGTTGCCACTATATCGGGAGAAGACCTCGGCGAGGGCTTTGTTTTCAGGCATGCCTACCTGGACCCACAAGGCAACGAATGGGCTTTTATCGACTACTGGCAGGGTATTCGGAATTCGTGGATCTGCCTCAGCGACCTGTCAAACGACAAACTCCCTGCTACCAACCCCCGGCCTCAAGTAGACCTGATCCCAGCCCAAGAGCCTCAAATAAAGAATCCCACCCGGCCCAGCGGCGTGCTGATATTCACTATAGTTGCCGTAATACTGCTTATCACAGTGACGGCCTTATTGATCAGGCGGTTTATGAGGGGCAGATAAACCGCATCCAAAACAGGGACCCTAAGGCTTTAGGCAGATATTTGCCAAGGGCCCCCAATTTGCCAATCTTCAAACAGCAATTATGCTGGTTAATATGCATATGCTACAATTTAGTGCGTTTACCGACTACAACAGGGTGTGAGTTTTTAACAAGCACCCTGTCATATTAATAGTTAATAGAAAGTAAGCCCATGTCAATTTTTGATGATTTGTTTAATAGGTGGAGCATAGACATGGCTATTGACCTGGGAACCGCTAATACGTTGGTAGCTATCCCAGGCGAGGGCATTGTATTGAACGAGCCTTCCGTGGTGGCCATTGATACCGACGCAAATCGCGTACTCTCGGTCGGTACAGAGGCACGAGAGATGATCGGTCGAAATCCAGGAAACATCTCTGTTGAAAAACCGCTTTCCGATGGCGTAATCGCTGACTATGATGTTACGGAGGCCATGCTTTCCTATTTTATCCAAAAGGCAAACCCACGGTCGCGCTTCTGGCAGCCAAAGCCCCGGATAGTCATTTGCATACCCTGCGGAGTGACCTCTGTGGAGAAGCGCGCAGTCTTCGAGGCAACAATCCAAGCCGGGGCGCGCCAGGCGTACCTGATCGAAGAGCCTATGGCAGCAGCAATCGGTGCAGGACTGCCTGTTGAGGAGCCGACAGGGTCGATGGTAGTCGACATAGGGGGTGGTACGACAGAAATAGCAGTCATCTCATTAGGGGGGATTGTCACATCAAACTCCACAAGGGTGGCTGGCAACGAGTTCGACGAGGCGGTTGCCAGGCACATCCGTGAGGTATATGGGCTAAATATCGGGGTTCGCACAGCAGAGGATATCAAAATAGCTATAGGTAGTGCTATGCCAATAGCTACAGGCGAGCTCGATATGGAGATCTCCGGCCGTGACATGTCGACCAACCTGCCGCGCAGTGAGGTCATACAGTCTGAGGACGTACGTGAGGGTATGAGGGCCCCCTTGCAAGACATTTTGATAGCAATAAAAGAGACATTCCTCGAGACCGATCCTGACCTAGCCGGTGATATTATTAGAAACGGAGTGCTGCTAACCGGTGGAGGGGGGATGCTGAGAATGCTAGACACTTACTTGACTAACGAACTGGAGGTTCCAGTTTATGCTTCAGACACTGCCTTTACCAATGTTGTGGTCGGTTGTGTGCGAGCTCTGGAAAACCCGCAAGCATTACAACGCTCTTACACCCAACGTTAAGCCAAACACCAGGATCAATCTCGTCAATGGTGCTTATATCAAGCAAATCAAGCAAAGCATGAACGCCGGTATTGTAACGATGCTTTGGCCCTGCTGCGTTTTTATGTGGATAAGGGCACTGCTTTGTAGCCCCAAAACTAGCTGGTGACATCAAGCTGATGGTTCTTATCGACCAAAAACCCAAAGGCCCCTCCTCGACAGCTGTATTGATTGTCTGCTGCTTGCTTTCGATAATATCCATGACAGTCTGGGTGCGTGAGGGAAACGACGGCCCCTTGCATAAAAGCCGGGATGCCTTCTCCATCGTGACTGCCCCTTTGCAGACCATCGGTAATGCCTTGACCTCGCCCATTCGGTCTGCCAGCAAGATGATAAACACCAAGGGGCTGTCAAACTCAGAGATCGAGGCAATGCAGGACGAGAACGCATACCTCAGGTCAGAGGTGATTCGCCTGCAAGAATACGAGCAAGAGGTCGAACGCCTCTCTGAGCTATACGGGCTCTCGGACGTTTATGGGCTCGAAGCGGTTGGCGCTAGGGTCATCAGCCGCAGTACCGACCCTTGGAACCGCACAATCACCATCAACAAAGGGACAAATGCCGGAGTTCGGGTAGGAATGCCTGTGATGAGCGCCAACGGGGTGATTGGCAGGATCCAAAGTGCCGGCCCGATCAGCGCAGTCGTCTTGCTGATCACCGACCAAAGCAGCGGGGTGGCAGTCTACCTGCAGGCTACCCGCACCGACGGCGTCATGGAAGGCTCGTCTGACGGGACGCTCTTCCTACGCTACATCGGCTTGGACGTCAACGTCGAGCCGGGGATGACCATCGTCACCAGTGGGCTTGGCGGGGTTTATCCCAAAGGCATACCGGTCGGCACCGTGCAAAGCGTCAGTTTTCTCCCCTCAGACATCTATCAGACGATTACTATAAAGCCACTGGACAGGGTAGGCAGCTTCGAGGAAGTCCTAGTGATTATCGGCAGCGAGTCGGAGATTTTACCGGGAGGCCCAAACCAAGAAGGCCCATATGACGAGTCAAATGGCCAGCGCTTGCCAAATTGCCTGGTCAGGCCACAAAGCCTGCTGCCAAAGGCGCAAGCAGCCTCGTGGAGGGCAAAATGAACCCAAGCGCCAATTCCAAGACGACGGTATTGGGCTTCATCGTTGCTTTTGTCCTCCAGGTGGCTATTGCCCCTAACCTGGCCATAGCCGGTGTGGCTGCCGATGTTGCCCTTTGTTTTGTAGTCGCCAACGCCATGAGGGTCTCCCAGACGTCTGCTACCGTCTCCAGCTTCGTCTTAGGGGCTTTGGTCGACCTGGCGTCTGGCAGCCCTTTGGGGATAAGGGCTATGACCTATTGCCTCGTAGCCTATGCCATCAGCCCCGTCTCGACTATGACCATGACCAACAGCACCTCGACCCGCTACATTGCCCTTTCTGTCGCCTTGTTCGTTGGAGAGTTCCTTATCGCTTTGTTTATGTCTATTATTGGCTATGATATCGATTTGGTGCACTCATTGGTCAGCAAGGTCATTCCTGGGGGACTATATGATATGGTAGCTGCTTTAGTGTTCCTGCCATTGTTGAAGGTGAGCAATACGCAAGCAGGGTATATATTAAGTACGAAGCCAGGCAGCTCGTTGAAAGACAAGTTGCCTCCTATTTAGGCTTGCCTATACAGGATAGAGAGCGTCTATGTGTTCAAATAAGACTTATTGCAGCCGCGCAGGCTCAAAAAAAGGGTACTGATCGCCTATGAGGCCTGAAGTTATCTCGATCATTATCGGTATCGTCACGTTTATCGTCTCTATGCTTGTTATCCTGTCCGTCCTAGAGGTCCGTAGCCGCCGGCCTAGAGAGTTGGTGGTGCGAAAAAGCTTCGGACGGGCTGCCGACCTGACAGGCTCTGCGAACATCGACATGCCTAAGGACGAGATGCTCCAGCCAGAGCCCAGCCAAGACAAGAACCGCATGCGCATATATCTGTTAGGCATTTTGGCCAGTAGCGTCTTTGGCGCCTTGATCGCCAAGCTTTGGTCGCTTCAACTGATCTGGGGAGACTACTATAAAGAGCAGGCAGAGCTAAACCGACGCTCTGTAGTCAGCGTTCCGGCGATCAGGGGCAGGATCCTCGACCGTAAAGGGCGGGAAATGGTTGGCAATAGGCCTACTCTCCTAGTCACCGCGCCTCGCAGTGTCGCTGACGACCGCAACCTGGTTTACCGGCTCTCCTTGGTTTTAGGCATTCCTAAAGAAGTCATCCGCCAAAAGCTGCTGGATGACCGCCTAGCAGTTTCGTCTGACCGGGTCTTGGCTTCTGACATTAGCATGCGGGCTGCAGCCTATATTCGTTCTCATCCCCATATGTTCGAGAACGTCACCGTCAAAGACAGCGCTGCCCGCTATTATCCCTTTGACTCCATGGGTGCCCATGTCTTAGGCTACATCGGCCCGATCACTGAAGACGAGCTGGCCAAGCTCGACCAAGACAGCGAGCTGACAGGGGAGGACTACGTAGGCAAGACCGGGGCAGAGTGGGTCTTCGACTCCTACTTGACCGGTAAAAAAGGCGCCCATGTCTACCAAGTCGATGTCTATGGCAACCCCACTGCCTTGATAGAAGAGATCCCCCCGGTCAATGGGGCCGATGTCTGTTTGACCATCGACCTGGAGCTGCAAAGGGCTACAGACACGATACTGCAGCAGATCATCTTCTCCGCCCGTGAGATCGGCCGCGAGTTCTGCAACGCCGGTGCCCTGGTGGCTATGGACATCGAGGACGGCGGGATATTGGCGATGTCGTCATACCCGACATATAATCCCGAGCTCTTCACCCAAGGCATCTCGCAGGAGCTATGGGACTCGTTAAACGACCCGGACGCTGACAACCCCTTGTTGAACCGGGTGACCCATGGCCGGTACCCTGCTGCGTCGACATTCAAAGCGTTCACATCGCTGGCTGGCTTCCAGTACGGGCTGATCAACGACCACACGACCTGCTACTGCAGCGGCATATGGGAGGAGTATGGCCGCCAATGGGGCATGCAATGCTGGATCTACCATTACTACCCCTACCAACACGGCACTTTGGACTTCGAAGAGGCCCTTAACCAGTCTTGCGATGTCTTTTTCTACGACCTAGCAGCGAATTTCTACCGTCGTTGGCAAGCCATGGATGGGGAGAAGACCGAGCGTTTCAATGAGCTGCAGTCGTATTTGCGTAGCTGGGGCTTTGGCTCCGTCACGGGTTTGGACGGCCTCGGCGAGTCCAGCGGCAGGGTTCCAGACGCCCAATGGAAGCTGGATATGTTCAAGAACGCACCTGAGGAGGCTGACTGGTGGGGCGGGGACATGGCGAACATGATCATCGGCCAGGGCGACCTCCTGGTCACCCCTTTGCAGATTTGTAACGGCTACGCTGGTATAGCAAGGCGCAAAATGCTCAAGCCCCATCTCTTTCACCGGGTTATCGACGAGCAAGGCACTACCGTAAAGAGTTATGAGACACGCGAGAGCGACGTCCAACCAGAGTTTGAAGAAAAAAGTATCCGCCGTATGGAAGAGGCCTTTCGCAGGATAGTCGACCGCAACGGGGAGCCTTTTACCAACTTCCCAGTCCAGGTCCTGGCTAAAACCGGTACGGGGGAGATTACTTCGGCCAAAGAGACTTGCTCATGGTTTGTCGCCTATGCCCCTGCTGAGAACCCCAAGTATTGTGTTGCTTGCGTGGTGGAGCAGGCAGGGACCGGCGACAGCGTAGCCATGCAGGCTGTACAACACACCCTGGCCAGTATCTACAACGTCGATATTGGCCCGGTGCATGCCGGCAAAGGGTCTGGTGAGCGGTGATGGCCGGTATAACAATCGGCAAGGAGCCTTTAGCCCGGATCCGGTCAGACAACAGCTCGACGTTTCGTCGAGTGTTCTTCAGCATCAACTGGCTCTTGCTGTTGGTTGCTTTTGCTTTGGTCTGCATCGGCCTCCTGACTGTGCGCAGCGCAACCCAGGGCCGTTCGCTCTATTCGTTTAACCGGCAATTGATGGGAGTTGGGATAAGCATTGGTCTGATGGTGGCCTTTTGGGCCTTTGACTATCGCCAATGGGAGAGGTTTTCAGGCCCGCTTCTGGTCTTATCCATATTGTTCCTTGTCGCTCCGATGGTACCAGGGCTCGGAGACGAGGTTGACGGAGGGCGCAGATGGATCAGCATTTTCGGCCAGCAGGTGCAGCCTAGCGAGTTCGCGAAGATTATCGTGATCTTGATGATGGCCTCGCTGCTTGCCAAGTACAAAGGCAAGCTCGGGTCAAGCAGGGAGTATTTGAAATGCCTGGGGTACATGTTTGTCCCGATGGTCTGTGTGATGGTCCAGCCCGACCTCGGGACGGCTTTGGTCTATTTGGCGATTGGCATGACAGTGCTGTTCGTTGGCGGGGCAAACCGCTGGTACATTGCCCTGACTGTGGTCATTGGCTCGGTTTTCGTCATCGGCGTCCTGACGGTCGACCCGATTTTGGACGGTTTCTTTGGACGCGATGTCTTACTAAAGGAATACCAAGTAAACCGCTTGTTGGTCTTTTTAAACGAGGACCTCGACCCCACGGGGCTCGGCTACAACCTACGGCAGTCGAAGATCGCCATCGGCTCTGGCGGGTGGACAGGCGTAGGGTACATGCAGGGAACCCAGTCCGGCCTAGGCTTCCTGCCGGCAGCACCGACCGACTTTATTTTCTGTGTGCTAGCAGAGGAGTTCGGCTTCTTTGGCGCCTTGGTCCTGATCAGCCTCTATGTGGCCTTGATCCTGATATGCCTGCGCGTTGCCCTGCGGGCTGATGCCTTTGGGGCCTTGATCGTTGCCGGCTGTATTGGCATGTGGGTCTTTCAAGTCTTGCAGAATATCGGCATGACCTGCGGACTGATGCCGATAACCGGCATACCGCTGCCTTTTATGAGCTACGGCTCGTCATTCATGGTAGTCAATTTCTGTGCTGTCGGCCTGATTGCCTCAATCAGTATGCGGTCGGCTTTGGATGCACAGGCAAGGCCGTCTATCAATACCGCAATTATCCGGAATATCGACAAGTGATAGTATTTAAGTCATAAAAGGCGAACGGAGTTTAAATGGCTAGTGCATTACCCATCAATATACTAAATACCCTAAAGCTCATTGCCGGGATCAACGAGGAAAGCGACAAGGCACTGCATTTGCAGGTCTATGTGGACGAGTCTTTAAGCGAGCCCATGCGGGTGCTGGCCAGGCAGTCCTTTTATCCCTTAAACGACAATGTCTCGGTCTCGCTCCGTGTCTTTAGCCTAGATGCCAATGCCAGCCTTCCCCTTACTCCCGGCCAGGCTGACCTGGTTGTCATATTAGCGAACAAGTCTGAGTTGGTCGCCGAGCTGTATCTAGCCAATGCCCGTTATGCCCCCGTCGTCATCGTTGCCGAAAATGTCACAAACTTTGTCTATGGATGGCCTTCGAACCTGCAAATAGACACGGCCTGCCTGATAGCCATAAGTGACGAGCTGCTTGCCAAGGAAGGCTTGAATGCCTTGTTCTTGAATCTGGCCAGATGGATGATTGACAACCAGTCCGATAACCGTCTGGCTTGGGCACGCGGCCTGGCTTTTATGCGCAAGGCCTTGACCTTAGACATCGTCGGCCAAGCCTCAATGCAGAACGGGGCTATCGCCTTAGTGTCGTTTATTCCGGGAACCGACCTTCCCATACTGCTGCTTAACCAGATGCGCATGTTCTTTCGCCTGCAGGCAATCTATGATGTCGACCGCAACAGCCAAACATATATAAAACTAGCAGCTTTGGTCGGCCAAGGGTTTTTTTGGCGGGGATTGGCCCGTCAGCTGGTGAGGCTGATGCCCGCTATCAGTTGGGCGGTCAAAGGCACCGTTGGGTATTTGGGGACTCTAGCCTTAGGCCGAGTGTCCGAGCTGTACCTGGATTTAGTAGAACAAGGCTTTTTCAGCGAAAGCCCGTTAAACGAGGATGGTACAGCAAGCGACGGCGAAGGGCTTGCCGAGACAAGCAACACGCTGGGGCTCCTTGGTTTTAATGAGGATATTGATGATGGCTACTGACAACCTTAGGCCTGACACGTCATTATGGCCTCGCGTCGAAGCGCTTCTGGCCAATGTCGAGAGGCCGTCCCGCTACATCGACCATGAGTACAATCGGGTAATAAAGGCCGACGCTGGCTATAAGTCGGTGTTCGTGTACCCTGACACCTATGAGATCGGACAGGCTAACCAAGCAGTCGCCTTGTTGTATGCAATCGTTAACAGTCTTGACGACTGCCTGGCGGAGCGGGCTTTTTTACCTTGGCTGGACATGATTGCCCAAATGCGGGAGGCTGAGATCCCCCTCTTCTCACTGGAGTCGTACAGGCCTCTAAGCGATTTCGACCTTATCGGCATAACGATACCCCACGAATTGGCAGTCACGAATATTGTCGAGGTCTTAGACCTAGCTGGCATTCCCCATAAAAGCTGCGACCGTGACGAGGCCTACCCATTGGTTATCGGCGGCGGCCCGGTCTGTTACAACCCCGAGCCCCTGGCCATGTTCTTCGACCTTTTTGTGATCGGCGAGGCAGAGGACTTGATCAAAGAGCTGATTGACGAGCATCGCCGACTAAGGTCTTCTCCCCGTAAGGACCTTCTACTGGCGCTGTCCCAGATCGAAGGGGTGTACGTTCCTGCCCTGTCCGATAAAGGCCAGCCCGACCCCGTCAAGCGGCGGGTCTATATGGGCTTTGCACATGATTGGCTGCAGAATTACGCCTCTTGCCTGGTACCCTATGTCGAAGTGGCGCACGACCGTTTGGCGCTGGAGGTGATCAGGGGCTGTTCCCGCGGCTGCCGGTTCTGCCAAGCCGGAATGACCTATCGGCCTGTCCGCGAGCGCTCCAGCAACGAGATAGTCGCTGCAGCGGCAGCAGGCATCAAAGCGACAGGTTTTGACGAGGTCTCGCTGACTTCACTGTCGACCACGGACCATTCGAGCATCGAATCGATCCTACGGCGCTTGAACGAGCGTTATCGGAACACCGGGGTCTCGGTCTCGATACCCTCGCAACGTGTGGACGCTTTTGGCGTCGATATGGCCCATTTGGTGTCTGGGGAGAAGAAAGCAGGCTTGACTTTTGCTCCCGAGGCCGGCAGCCAGCGGCTGCGTGACGTGATCAACAAGAATGTTACCGAAGAGAGCCTGTTTACTGCTGTCCAAGCCGCCTATCAGGCAGGCTGGAGGCGGTGCAAGATCTATTTCATGATTGGCCTGCCCACAGAGACGGACGATGACGTCTTGGCAATAGCCGACTTGGTCAATGAGGCTTATCGGGTCGCTAAAGACTCAGTTCCCCTAAAACAACGGGCCAACGTGCGCATGAGCATATCCATTGCGGTTTTTGTACCGAAAGCCGCCACCCCCTTCCAATGGCTAGGACAGGCGCCGCTGGCTGAAGTCGACAGGCGCATCAAGCTGCTCCGTGAGGCAGGCATAGCCAAAGGCATCGACTTGAGCTGGCATGACCCCCAAGCCTCGCAGGTCGAAGCGGCTTTGTCCCGAGCAGGAAGGGAGGCTGCAAGCCTGATCGAGGCCGCTTGGGAGAAAGGGGCGGTCTTTGCCGCTTGGACTGAGCAGTTCGACTACAGCCATTGGCAAGAGGCAGCTGCGAGCGTCGGCCTGGATTTAGCCCAGATGGCTGAAAGGTCTTATCCAGATAGCCAAAGACTTCCCTGGGACCATATCCTAAGCGGGGTTTCGAGGGAGTTCTTGCTGCAAGAATGGGACAAGGCCATGCAGGGACTGACGACTGCCGACTGCAGCTTTGAGGACTGCCAGGACTGTGGGGTATGCGTAGGAGAGGTGGCGATCGAGCTGGAGGGTGAGCGGCATGAGTGATAGTTTTCGCCTGCGTATTGCCTTTGCCAAGCAAGGCCGGCTGCGCTGGCTCTCGCATCTCGAGCTGTCGCGGGCGCTGGAGCGCCTGATTCGGCGAAGCGGCCTGCCTTATGCAGTCAGCCAGGGCTTCAACCGTCATATGCGCTTTGCATCCAGTCCGGCCTTGCCGGTTGGGACAAGCGGCCTGCACGAGCTGTTCGATGTCTGGCTGACGAAATATGTCAGCCCCGAAGAGGCCTTGGGGATGCTCCAGGCTGCGGCAGGGGATGCGATTCCGGTCCTAGGCGTCGAATACGTCTCAAGCAAGCTGAAAGGCCTGCAAGCAACTCATACGGCACATCGCTATATTGTGACTTTTCGTTACAACCAAAACGAGGGACAGGCTGAGCAACAGGCTGACTCTGAACAAGGCACAGCCGTCAGTGCAAAAGAGCTGGAAGGCCTACAAGCATCATTGGACGCATTGCGTGAGCGCAGCCCGCTCACACTTACGAGCAAAGGCAAAGCCAAAAATTATGATCTAAATGGTATCATAATAGAGCCTTTCACAATTGAAGGCACCCTAGCCTCTGACGGGTCCATTCAACTGACTTGCTCGCTGCGCAATTCCAATGAAGGATCCTTGCGGCCTGAGCAGTACCTGCTAGCTGCCTTAGGCAGCCAAGTAGAGGTCGTATCTGTAACAAGGCTCTCATTGGAAGCATGAATATGTAGCAATATCTCGATTGGCTATAAACGCAAAGCGAAAACCACTACAGCCGAGCTTTGTGTTTATGAACAGCCAAGCATTGTCTGAGGAGGACAAATGGCCAAAGTTACCATCTATTCAGGGGTTTGCGGCTTTACCACAAAGGTCGAGGCTGCTTGTTCCTTGGCTTTGCCTGCCGATGCTTCGATAGTGTTCGAAGACTGAACAACATGCCAAGCAGGTGAAATAATAGGATTATCTATAGACATAGTAGCTGTAGGCCGCTTAAAAGAGGCTTACTGGCGTGATGCGGCAGCTGAGTACACCAAACGCTTGTCAGCCTACATGCAGCTAAGGGTGCTAGAGCTGGATGACCGGTCGGCGGCTGTACTAAACGAGTCCCAAGTGCTGGAAAAAGAAGCCCTTGACATCATAGACTGCCTGCAAAAACAAAGAGTCAGAGCCCCCTTGATACTACTTGATATAGACGGAAAGGCCACCTCGAGCATTGGCCTGGCGAATAGGCTAAGGCAGCAGGAAATGTCTGGTTACCCGCAGCTCTCATTCATCATTGGCTCTTCTTATGGTGTGGATAAAACCATCAAAGCGCTTGCAGACGAGCGAATGTCATTCGGCACATTGACCTTGCCGCATAATCTGGCGAGGATTGTCCTGCTAGAACAGCTATACAGGGCATGCAAGATCAATCGGGGCGAGCCCTACCACAAATGAGGGCGAAGGCTCAAACGCACACGATGGATTTTTTAAACGAAGGGCTCGATGATTAGGCTTCTAGCGCTTAACAAGACGAAGGTCAATCGGCAGGCTGCTCGTAGATCAAAACTCAGTTGCTCCACAAAGTGTTGATTGGAGCAGCAAACATACTGTTACCAAAGGAAAGCACATCTTGCCCAGTGTAAGGCACTACTCCACAAACAAACTTTTCACCAAAGGCTTTTTGTACTACCCTCATGCCATTGAAATCGTTGTTAGAGACAGACCTGGAGGGCCAATGCAAACACAAATATGCGTATAATACGTATGTTTTTATTAGTTTAGAAATATAAACAACGGAATATTATAAAAAGAGTAGCATTTATTATTATGCAGAGAGGTACTTTTTTAAATGAGCATGAGTCCATTTGACACACAGGATAATCGGGAACAAGCAGGCCAGCCGTCCACAAACCCGCAGTCTTGGCAGCAGCCGATGCCCCAACAAGTTCAGCAGTCCTGGCAGCCCCAACAACCCTGGCAGCAGCAGCAACAGCCCCAACAACCCTGGCAGCCCCAACAACCCTGGCAGCAGCAGCAACAGCCCCAACAACCAGCCTGGCAGCAGCAGATACCCCAGCAAGTTCAGCAACCGCAACAAGCTAACTGGCAGCAACAACAGCCCCAACAGCTCTGGCAGCCCCAGCAGCCAGCCTGGCAGCAGCAACAACAGCCCCAACAGGCTTATTACCCGCAAGCCGGCTACCAGGCGCCAGCTTATAGCTACCTGGATCCAAGTAGTGTGACCCCTGCTAAAGCGAGGCTGTCAGTAGTAGCCGTGGTTGGCTTTATCCTGGCCTTCCTCCTGCCGCCCGTCGGGGTGATCATCAGCATTGCAGCACTGATGCGCATACCAAATACGGGCGAGTCAGGCAAGAACCTGGCTATAACCGGAACAGCAGCCGGCTTCGTCTGCACGGCTCTTTGCGGGATAATGATCTTTAACATGGTTCTATACCCAAGCCCCCAAACAACTGCAACAAACAGCGGTCGAGGCACCTCGTCACAAAGCCAAAGCAACCCTCCAATCGACCCGGAAAAGCTAACTGCTGAGTATTTGGCGTCTATCCCTGTGATACAGCTCAAGCCAAGCGAGCTGCAAACAGTCCAGGTCATTGCCAATCGGGCTGTTAGTGGCACGAGCATTCCGGCTACCATAGATATGAGGATCCCGGCAACATGCCAACCCTCTCATTCAGATCTTGGAACGGTAGACGAAATCTATATAATGCCGCTTCTATCAAGGGAGGTGTCATTAATAACGGGCAGGACAGCACCTGCTGTGTATGAGCAGGAGGCTTTCATAACCAAGTGGATGACAATAGAAGATCTCAAAGATCTGTATCTAGAAGAGGGCGACAACAAGTTTTGCGTCATGCAGCTGGGAGGTGCTGATAGCTTGATTGTCATTCACGACTCTGAATACGATGAAATTGGCATAGACGTGGTAATTGTTGTCTGTGAGAACACAAAGAGCTACACAGACATGATCTTAGCGGTTGAAATATACCTACCAGTATCGTCGACTGAAGAAGACGTCCGATATGCCATTGGAATAGGTAAGGCAGCAATGGTCTCACTGATGGAAAACGAAGTCTAGCTGCCAGTTATTTATAACTATGTGGAGAAAACCGACCCTTCGTTATGCGAGAGCAAAACGATACGCAGCTCTCGCATAACGGTGTTTTTGGCTTGAATTGCTAGGGTGCCCCTCATCTCCTCGGCCCACTGCGAACAGGCCGGACAGGATTGGTATCGTCTGAGCCCTCAGCCTCGTCTGATCCGCTAAAGACAATCTGCTTCTCCTCTTCATCCCTTCTTCTTCGTCTGACGATAATAAAGACGATTAAGAATAGGATGCCAAGTACGACAATGTTGATAATTGTCAGTATCAACCTCATCTGCGCTGACGCTCCCCACCAAGTCCAGAATGGAGTCTTGGTGACGATGATCCAAAGATCAGAGGAGATGATCACATTGCTTATCTCTGTACTAAAGGTGTTGCCTGCCTTGTCGGTAACAGAGAGCTTTATCGTCTGTGCAGTCGTCTGAGAGGACATCGTGTATTGATACCTCTCAAAGCTGGTGTTCTCAGTGTTGTGCCATTCCATGACTACCGTGCCGTCAATCTCTAGTTTTGCCGATTGCCATGAGATGTTGTCGCGAATATAAAGTGAGATCTGATGGGCATCAGTAATATAGACCCCGTCTTCAAAGATACCGTCGATAGACCCAAGCGGGGCGGTTTTGTCTAAAACGAAACTTAGTTCTGCCGGGCCTGTACGGTCGGCGTTCTTGTTAGGCATGATGCTTTCGGAAAGCAAGCCGGCATTGTCCAGCGAGCGGACTGTAAGATAATAACGGCCGTCATTAACGATTCTGCTTGCAGGTATGGAATAGGTGTACATATGCCATAGATCAGGATCGGTCACTTCTGACTCTAGCCTATAGTCTAGCCCAGGAGCAAGCTCCTCGCTAAAGCCATTGATCGACAGCCTGACGATGATACTCGACTCGTCTAAGCCAGAGACATTGACCTCATGGATGACTAGGTCTTGAGGCTTGTTGGTGTAAGTGCCGTTTATCGCCTGTGTCATTGGGTCGAACCAGTAAGTAGACCCGAATCTGTTAACCGAGAAGACCAGTCTTTGCTCCGTGACATTACCCGCTTTGTCAGTAGCTTGGGCAATCAGGTAGTAGACGTCATCAAAGCCCAACTCATGGGGAAAGTCTAGGTAAGCGATGACTTTATGGTAGTCATCGGCTTTTTCACTGGAGTAGCTCAAATAAGGGCTTAAGCCGTTGGTGCGGACAATCTCGACCGTAGAAGTATAGTCTTCCAAGTTCAAATCGTAGAAACTTACTTGCGGGTTGACGAGCCCAGCGTAAGCGACACTGTCAGACACGTTTTCGACAGTGAGGTCAGGCGGCGTCATATCGATAGTGAACTCAAAGGCCATATCGAGGCTGTACGAGTTGCCAGCCAAGTCAGTTGCACTGACTGTAAAAGAATAGCTGTATTCGTCGTTGAAATATATATAGGCGATATAATTGTCCTCTTCGACAAGCTCTGGGCTAGTCAGCCCCGGAGCACTGACTTCGTTGCCATAGGCATCCCAGGCCGAAACACTGGCGTTGATACTGTCCAAGTTGCGCTCAAGCACATCGATCGTTGCCCTGCGGGGGGCGTTAAAGTAGCCGAAGGAGTGCGAGTTCTCATTGTCGAACTCGACCAGAATACTCGGAGCCATTGTGTCAATGACAAAGGCCGTCGGCGAGGCTGTGTCGTCGGGGTGGGGGAAGCTTCTACCCAAAAGATCGGTGAAAGCAGGGTAAAACATGTAACTTCCGTCATTTTGGATCGGCAAGGTAGCCAGCCACCGACCGTCAATGAAGTCAAACTCGGAAGCTGCGATGGACATCTGGCTAGTGCTGCCAGCTGTGTAATAGGCGACCGTCTGGTTTGGCCTTGCCTCTTTAAGCTCGGCAAAGTGGAAAGAGTCCACACTTACTTGAACAACGACGTCACCGCTGATGTAGGTCAAACCGCTGCCTAGGTCGGTGGCGATGGAAACGTATGGATAGGTATTATCAAAGATTATCCGCTCGTACTTGATGGTCTGTGAGGCAGCATCCGTCTCCTCGTCCCATACATCGCCCAAACTGATGAAAGTGGTGTTGCCGGCAACGTCAATAATCGAAAGCGTAAAGTCACCCATCAACCATCTGTAGCTATCCTCGCTGGATAAGACCAAGTCAAAGGAGTATGGCTCGTACCTCAGCTCGCTGTCAACAAGGTATTCGATTGGCCAGATCTCATCTTCTGGCGGGTCAGATGCGTAAGGCAAATACATGACTTCCACTTTTGACAGCCCAGAGACATACGCCGTCGGGTCTTCGTCTTGGTCGATTACCGTAATGGTGATGACCAAGTCGGTCTCTGTCGCTGTCAGGCCGACAAAGCCATAAGTTGTCAAATCGTCCGTCGGATAAACTATTGAGCTAAGCAAGGGTGCAGTCAAGTCGTTTTTTATTATCGGGAGAAAAACAGCCCAGGGATTTGCCGGGTTGTTTGACTTGACAATGATACCGATCAAATCAACTGGATCAGCCAAATAGGGGAGATCTGTCATGGGGTCGACCAGGTCGCCGTTTGGCCAGGAAAGTGTCATGCCAAAGCCCCATAAGCCGCCCTCGTCGTCAAGTATGGCATCTTTGGTGTTTATCCAAATAGTGTTGCTTGCTTCGTCATAAATCGAATTTGTCATATCGGAGTTCTTGACGATGCTCTCAAAAGGCGGATCTTCATATAACGTAAAGAAGGTCTGTAACTCGCCAGTCAAGGTTATGTTTTCTAGGTGTGACGGCAAGTCAAAGTAGCTTTCGTCGCACCAGGCCCAAGTCATTGGGCTACTGGTATAAAGCGGGTATGAAGTCAGGCTGTCCGCATCAGTATAGATAATGAGCTCGTTATTGGCCGACGTGCTGAAGAGGGACAATACGCTGTTGTGTATCAGCCATTGCGAAGTGATATTGGAGGTGCCGGATCTTTTGATAACGATGTGGTCATTGATGAAGCTTTCGTTGTTTATTTGTTCGACCAGGTTAGTGCCATAAATAAAACTACCTGAGCCGACAAGCTCTATTTCGATTGGTTCTATACGTATGTAGACTTCTTGATTTGAGACAGGGTGCTTTAAGACTATGTAGTATTGAAAGGTAATTGAGAAATCAAAAGAGTCATGCAACATCTGCTGGCTATTAGCTTGGAGGCAGTTTATAAGATGGCTGCCACTGGCTAAGTTAATATAATCTGCAAGGTTCAGTACAGCTGAACTGTCTGTTTGGCGGTAATTAGCACCATCTAAATTAACCCATGAACTATTTCCTTGTGTCCTTAAATCACGAATACGTGGCTCATCCGTGTTAACATATATGCCTTGGTAACGGTAATGCTGGTTTGAGTTAAGCACTTTAGCCCCAGGTATCAGGTCGCGCTCGTCGAAGTAGCCATAAGGTATGACCACGATAGGGGCAGGAGAAGTTTTGTCTAAAACAAAGCTGTACTCGTAGACGATGAAGTTAAGCAAGCCCTTAACTGTATATACTCCTTCGTCAGGCAAAGCCCCTAGGACTAAGCTGTAGACATAGGTCTCGCCTACCCGGTTTACTTGGCAAAACAAGGTAGTATAAGTGACAGCCGGGCTGTGCTCGGTGAGTACATCGGCAACACTGATATTGAATTCTGTGGTACCGTTTAATATAAAGCTCACCAAGTCGTCTATCTCGTCACCTGCTAAGCTCTCATACCAGTCTGCTGGCATCTCTAAGGTAATACTAATATTCTCGATGTCTGCATAGTAGTATGAAGCCTCAAGTATCGGATAATCGTTTATCTCGACTTCTAGCTCAAAGCCTTCTGCCAATAGCATGAGGCCGCCTTCTGCAACTGCGTCAAACAGCTCTATGATGCTCTCAGCCTCGCTAGCTGGTGCTTCTTCGCTTGGTAATATTTCAGCAATAGAAACAAGGTCTTCGAAGTCTTGTTCCAAAACGATGTCCGGCTCGGTGCTTTCCTCCTCAAGAACCAGGGTTTCTTGGGGAACATTATCTTCCAATGCTGCCAGCGGCTCCTCGATAGCCGGATCAGGGCTGCTAGCCTCAACTGGTTCATCGTCTGCAAACAACACTGAAGGCATGACCATTACTGTTATCATGATCAGGACAGCGATGAGATACTGTATGGGGGTTTTTAAGTACTTTGAGCTTTTTGTGGATGGACTTATACTAGTCGTCTTAGACATGTTTTTCTCCCTGTAAGGACTTTGCCCTTGCGTAGCTTTTATAACTAATGGTAATACATCAGTCTCATTCTACGATATTTAATGCTGGCTTGCCTAGCCTTTGTGACTTCAATGCGATTTATCCGGGCAAACGGTATTGCTCTGTGAATAAGCCCCTGTATTTTACTGATGCTCATGTTCATTAATGAAACGTCATCAAGCTGTCTTCTTGTTTGATATCAAAGGCGAGGCAATGAATGTAATTTGTTATCAGAGTGGTCTTTTAAACAAAATGTGTTATTATTTACGGACTGAATTGCTGATTAATCGTAGCACGCAACTTAAAGCTAGACGTTTTAGACTGGCAAAAAATGGGTCAGTCAAAGAGAGAAAGCAGTCTAGGGCTTAAGTACAGGAGGAAAAGTAATGCCTATAAAAAAGGGAAAGGTCTTTACGGTCGGCTTAGCTTGTGTTTTGGCTGTAGCATTAGTTGGCCTGCTTCCGCTTGCCGCTTTTGCAGACAACCCGCCAACACCGGCTATTGACTATGTAAATGAACAGATCGTCGATCTTGACGACAATGCCTATTACTTGATAACCGATACTGATGCAAACGAGTATCAAAGACAGGCTGATGACAACGGAGAAATAGCAATTATTACTACCTGGTTCGATAACGGGCTAACTATCATCGAAACAGACAGTGACTATACTCCTTTGGCTGGCCTGGGAGCTACTTTGGCAATACCGAGCCGTATGGCTGGCCCAAGCGGAGTCACGAAAACCGATGAGACCCTGACAGGTGCAAATGACGGCACGATCAGCGGGCTCAGCACAGAGATGGAATACACTCTCGACTTTGAGACCCCAGCAGGCCTTTGGACCCAATGCGACAACGCTACTCTTAGCGGCCTTGCTCCGAATACGTATTATATTCGCTACATTGCCGATGCAGATATACCTAGTTTTGCCAGCGAGTATATTACAGTCACTGTTCTTGGTGCGTCTGACCCGGTATGCAAGATCTCTGACACTGAGTTCCTCAGCTTGGCAGAAGCATTGGCAGTCGTAGCAGACAGCCAGACAATCGAGCTATTGACCAATGTCACACATCTGGCCAACATTAACGTTGATGGCATTGAGTTCGTTATCGACCTTGCAGGCTTTGACCTTAGCCTGGTTGAAGACGACTCTGCTTATAACTTAAACGTCACTGGTGCTGGTAGCAAGCTTTCTGTTGCTAATGGCGGCCTGGTCACCCTTGGTGCGATAAGCGTTGAGGACGAAGGTGTTCTAAGCATCGAGGCGGACATCGATATAACCGTTGACAACATCTATGCTAGTGGCGCTGCCCAAGTTGATGTCGTCGGCAACATAGACTCTGCCGCTGAAGGGGTCATTGCCGCTGGCGAGGACACCGTGGTGGTCATCAACGGCAACATTAAATCAGTCTTTGACGGAATCCATGCTTATGATGCAGCAAGGGTCGAAGCAGTAGGCAACATCACCACCGGTACTGACGACGAGTCAGAAGACGGAATCGAAGCTTATGACGGGGCTACAGTGGTGGTGATTGGCGACATCCAGGCATTCTATGGTATCTACGTGCATAAAACAGAGTCCTTTACAGGTTTGACCTCGGTCACATTGAACGGAAGCATCCTTTCCGGTGACCAGGGGGTGCATAGTACAGCTGAAGGCGCTGTCGTTACAGTAAACGGGGACATTTTCTGTTTGCGATCAGGTGTCTACAACCTATACGGAACTGTTGTGGTTGATGGTAGGATCGAAACCTCATTTTCAGGTATCACTGCTAGGAATGATGCAGTAGTCACAGTGACTGGCAGTATCACATGCATTCACACCGATTTATCTGATAGCAGTTATGCTATCGGGGTGGTTGCCGACTGGGATACAGTGGTGTCAACCGGTAGCATAACTGCAGTTGGCCCAAGAGCCTATGGGGTCAGTGCCTACATAGGCAGCGTAGTAACTGTAAATGGTGACATAAATGTGACAGCTGAGAGTTACGCAATTGGTATTTTAACAACCGCAGCTATTGACGCAAATGATCGGTACCACGGTAACGCTGAGGTGTTCGTCGATGGAACCGTCACCGTTAGCGGTGCCGAAAAATATACTATCAACATAGGATATGGCAGTAGAGTCACTATCGAGAAAAGCCTTGCTGAGCCGTATGTAATAGTCTTCTTTAATCCAAATGTACTACCGGATTATCAGCTAGTTGAAAAAACAGCAGGCGACAACGACGCCACCTCTGTCAAGGACGGCTATATCCAGTTTAGCGGGGGAGGAACACCGGTGTCTTATGTCTGGATCAAGTACCAAGAAGCTGTTGTCGAGCCACAAAGGCCTCCCACAACCCCAGCAACAGGGGATGCCAGTACACTACTGGGAACTTCAGCCTCACTCTTGTTTACGGTATTTGGGACTTTGACGTTATCACTTAGACGCAGGAAAGCCCAATAATAGAGAGCAAAGCTCTTGCAAGCAAGACCATTTTACGGGGTGAGCAGAAATGCCGCCCCGTTTTTTTTTGTTTTCGTGAGGCAGCGACATGGTCTTCTCCACATATAAAAGAAAGAAAAACGGTGCTGAAGTGTACAGCACCGTTTCATTTTGGCTAGATGGGTATGTCGCTTGGATCTACTTATAGATATCGTAGCGGATAGCCTCGAACTCCTCGGCGATAATCTTCAGACGCCGCCTCGCAGGAGTCTCTTCGATCACTTGGCCGTCAGCAGGTGGTTGTAAGAAGCCGCGGAAGTCCATCATGGCAAACCCTCCGCCAGGCGCCAAGGCATTGATGTATGCCCTGACCTCTTCACGCACTTGGTCGTCAGGGGTGTCGTCTGTCCAGAAGCGCGAGTCCGGACCACCGGTGCACAGGGCCAGGTTGTTGCCGAACTTGGCCTTGATAGCAACCTCGTCGTTCGATGATTGGACCGGATCCCAGAAACTGCAGCCCATATCGACCAGGTCGTCCAAGAAGAGCTCGAAGTGCCCGCAGTTGTGGTTGCCAACGGGGAACCCTGCCTCTACCCATGTGGCGTAATAACGGCGCCAAACAGGGGCGAAGATGTCTTGGAACATCTCAAGGGAGACGAAAGGATTGCGCTCATGGGCGATATCGTCGCCTAGGAACCCATAGTCCGGCTTGTAGTACTGGATGGCCTTTTTGGCCATCTCGATCGACCAGTCGCAAAGGTAGTTCAACATTGCCTTGACTTCCTCAGGCTCTTCAAAGCAAGCCATCAGGCCTTCGTCAAAGCCCATAAACGACATGACTCCCTCGAAGAACCCTACACTGGGTACTGTTGAGATCCCAAACGGAAGCTCCGGGTCACGGGCGTCAAGCGCCTCTTTGGCCATTGCAGCCCAGTCGATGTGGTCGTCACTTGGTACTTTGATGATGTCACGCCACTTGGTTATATCGTCTAGGATGAACTTTCCAGGTGCCGGTAACGATGCTCCGACAATCTCACTAAAAGCCCATTCGACCCCGAAGTAGTCGATACCCGACCCGTCAGGGTTACGGCCCTCATTGTAAAATGCCGGCCGACGCTGCCAGAACAGGTTATAAGAAGGTATATACTCGGGTGTCTGCTTGGTGATCATCAACATAAAGTTGTCTCTTGTGCTCAGCATTAATCTCACCATCTTTCTTTGCTTTCGCGCAGTAGGCTACTACACGAAAATCATTCAAACATTGTGTTCGACGATTATCATCTATTACGATATTACTATTTATAGATGACGTATCTAATAGCTTCAAACTCCTCGGATATGATCTTCAAACGACGTCTAGCTGGGGTTTCTTCTGGCGGTGGGGCATCTGGCGGGGGAGTCAGGAATGCACTGAAGTCCATCATCGCAAAGCCACCGCCTGGTGCAAGGGTGTTGATGTAGTTTCTGACCTCTTCGCGGACCTGCTCTTCAGGCGTGTCGTCGTTCCAAAAACGGGAGTCAGGCCCGCCGGTGCATAAAGCCAGGTTGTTTCCGAACTTGGCTTTGATCGCTGGAGCGTCGTTCGACGATTGGACCGGATCCCAGAAACTGCAACCCATATCGACGAGGTCGTCCAAAAGGAGCTCGAAGTGCCCGCAGTTGTGGTTGCCGACAGGCAAACCAGCTTCTAGCCAAACAGCATAGTAGCGGCGCCAGATTGGGGCAAAGATGTCTTGGAACATATCAAGTGAGACGAAAGGATTGCGCTCATGGGCGATATCGTCGCCTAAGAACCCATAGTCAGGCTTGTAGTACTGGATATATTTCTTGGCCATATCGACCGACCAGTCACAGAGGTAGTTTAAGAGCGCTTTGACTTCCTCAGGCTCTTCGAAACAGGCCATGAGGCCTTCGTCAAAGCCCATGAAGGACATGATTGCCTCAAAAAACCCGACGCTCGGAGCTGTTGATCCCCCAAAGGGCAGTTCCGGATTGCGGTTGTCAAGGGACGGCTGTGCCATTGCTGCCCAATCGACATCAGCATCGCTTGGGACCTTGATCACATCGCGCCATTTAGTGATGTCGTCTAGAATAAACTTGCCTGGTGCCGGTAGGGAGGCACCAACAATCTCGCTAAAAGCCCACTCCACTCCAAAGTAGTCGGTCCCTGACCCGTCTGGATTACGCCAACCGCCAATGAAGGCTGGCCCGCCCAATCCCCAAAACAGGTTGTAAGACGGAATGTATTCCGGTACCTGTTTGTTGGCTAACAACATAAAGTTGTCTCTTGTACTTAACATACAATTCACCTTCCTTTTTGTTACTTATCGGTAGCTGTTCTCTTGTTCACAGCAACACCTTCTAATCACTGCCATTTAGTTGTAGTAGTCGTACCTGATTTTTTCAAACTCTTCCCAAGCCCAGGTAATGATTTGGATCTCACGTGGTGTGAAGCTCGGTAACTGGGCTGGATCAAAGTCAAAGACGGCGTAGCCTCCGCCTGGGGCTAGGGTGTCTAGGCGAGCACGGTACTCGGCTTTGATTTGCTCTTCGGAGGCATCTTCAGAGTAGAACCGGGCCTCGATGCCTTCGCAAAAAGCGAGACGGTTGCCATAAGTTGCTTTTATCCCGACCAAGTCGTTGGATGATTGGGCAGGCTCCCAAAGCCAGACGCCCATGTCGACAATATCAGGCACGAACTCTTCGAAGTGCCCACAATTGTGCATCGTGCAGTGTAGGCCAGCCTCAGCAAACACAGCGTAATAGCGACGCCAGCACGGTGCAAAGATGTCCTGGAACATATCCAGAGATATGAAGGGGTTGCGCTCGTGAGCGATATCGTCACCGTAAGTCCCATACTCGGGCTTGTAGTAGTGGATGAACTTTTTCGCATTCTCTACCATAAAGTCGGTGACATATTCGAGCATGGCCTTTACCTCTTCAGGCTCCTCGTAGCAGGCAACTAAGCCCTCTGTAAAGCCCATCAGGGAAACGAGGGTCTGGAAGACTCCAACGCCTGTGCCCCCGCCCCAGGGGACTTCAGGGTTTCGGGCGTCCAGCGCCTCTTTGGACATTGCTGCCCAATCGAAGCTAGAGAGATCAGGCACCTTGACAATATCCCGCCACTTGGTGATGTCGTCAAGTAGGAAATCCGAGGTCTTGGGCATGGGGGCTGGGATGATCCCGCTGCCTAAGACCTGCTCGACACCGAACATGTCGGTGCCGGTGCCGTCAGGGTTTCTGTTCCCCCTGTATATAGGCAGCCTGATGCCCCAAAACATGTCATAGGCAGGAATATACTCTGGCGTATCACCATTGATCAAACGCATAAAGTTCTCTCTTTTGTTCAGTGTTGGCATTGTTTGCTCCCGTTCTTTAGAATTTGTGTACAAGCCTGGTGCCAGCAACACAACAGGTGTCTCCAGCAGCTTTGTAAGTCTTACCGTCTAAGACAAGCCCGCCTCGTCATAACCCTCCGAGATATAAGCACCCAAAAATGATTGATTCGTACAAATTGTAAACAATATTGACAAGCACGTTCTGGTTTTTAGCAAACATGCGAAAACCTTGAGGCAAATACGAATGCATCAGTGCATTTTGGTTTGCCTTTGGCATATTGGATTCGACAGGGGCGTGCTTTGACTTTGATTTAGTAAAGTTATAGCCATCAAGCTTGCCTTATACGATAAGTAGTACTAACGAACTGCACAGACCGTGGTCTGGTGGTTTAATGGTATAGTTGGCTGCTGTGTGTAGACATGGTTCGTATACAGTAAACATGCATGCCTGTAGGTATTTGAAATGAATCAGGAAGAAAATGCCACCTATTGATTTATCGAGCTTGAACCCTGCCCAACTAGAAGCAACATTGGCAACCGAGGGCCCTTTGCTTGTACTGGCTGGAGCAGGCTCCGGAAAGACCCGCGTACTCACTTACCGAATAGCCCACATCATCGAGAACCTGGGCTTCTCCCCATATCAAATCCTGGCAATAACCTTTACCAACAAGGCAGCAGCCGAGATGCGCGAGCGGCTCAGCCAGCTGCTTACGCATAGGGCCCGGGGGATGTGGGTTTCGACCTTTCACTCCATGTGCGTGCGGATTTTGCGGGCTGATGCGGAGCTAGTGGGCTACTCAACGGGCTTTTCAATATATGACGAGTATGATATGAAGCGTTTGATGAAGGATGTCTTTGCCGAGCTGAATATCAGCGAAAAGACAATCTCGCCGAACTATGTGCGTGAGCTTATCTCAAAGGCGAAAAACGAGCTGGTCGGCCCCCTGGAGTATGCCAGCGAGTCAAAAGTCCCTTACCAGCGGGAAGTCGCCCGCGTCTACCAGCGCCTGGCTGAGCGTTTGCTTCAGGCAGACGCTATGGACTTCGACGACTTGCTTTTCAACGCCTGGCGCCTGCTTGCTGAGAACCCCCAGGTCTTGCAAGCCTACCAACAGCGCTTTCGTTATATCCTGGTCGACGAGTACCAAGACACCAACCACGCCCAGTATGCGCTGACAAGCCTTCTGGCTGCAGCGCATCAAAATATCATGGTTGTTGGTGACGACGACCAATCGATCTATTCGTGGCGTGGCGCAGACATTCGGAACATCCTCGATTTCGAGCAGGATTACCCAGACGCCCAAGTCGTCAAGCTTGAGCAGAACTACCGGTCGACTGCCCGCATCCTCGATGTTGCCAATGCTGTCATTGCAAAGAACCAATCCCGAAAGCCTAAACGTCTTTATACAGAGGGGAGCCAGGGGGAGAAAATCGCGCTCTATATGGCTAGCAACGAACGGGACGAAGGCAGGTGGATCGCCTCTGAGATCGCCAAGCTTCATCGCCAGGGGCGCCCCTACACGGACTTTGCCGTGTTTTACCGCACCAACGCCCAAAGCCGGGTGATTGAGGACCGCTTGGTCAATGCCGGGTTGCCGTACCGCATCATCGGGGGCACCCGTTTCTTTGACCGGGCCGAGATTCGCGACGTGATGGCCTACCTGAAGCTAATCGCCAACCCTGCAGACGAAGTTGCAGCCAAGAGGATCGTCAACGTCCCACGTCGGGGCCTGGGCAGCAAAAGCGTTGCTCAGATCAATGACCTGGCCTTGTCAAAGGGCCTAAGCTTCTTTGGGGCCTGCGAGCAAATACTGGACGGGAGCACTTTGTCTGCCAAGGCACACCAGGCGCTATCACAATTCGTGGGGCTGATCAACGAGGCACGTTCGTACCGAGGCAGCTTGCGGGACATTGTGGAAATGGTCGTCGAACGTTCCGGGTACTTGGAGTACTTGGCAGCCAACAGGACGGAGGAAGGCCTAAGCAGGATTGAGAACGTCTACGAGTTCTTCGGTGTCGTCCAGGAGTTCAGCGACTCGTACACAGAAGAAGCCGAGGTCATCGAAGGGCTTGAAGGCCCCGCCGATGCCGGCGAAGTGGATGGTCCTGATGCAGGCACTTTTACCGTCGATGAAGGTTTTAGCCCCAACGGCGCGGCAGACGAAAAGCTGCTGGCTTTCATGGAGTGGCTGGCATTGCGCTCCGACCTCGACAGCCTGGACGAGGGCACAGACTATGTGACCCTGATGACGGTGCATTCGGCGAAGGGCCTGGAGTTCGACGTGGTCTTTATCGCCGGCATGGAAGACGGCCTTTTTCCGCATTTTGCCTCACTGGACAATGCTGGCGGCCTAGAGGAAGAACGACGCTTGGCATATGTCGCAATTACCCGTGCACGCGAACTGCTTTATATCAGTTATGCCCATATGCGCAACATCTTTGGCGAGACCCAGTTAAACACCGGGTCAATGTTTATAAACGACATCCCCGATGAGTGCATTTCATTACAGGGAGTGGGATCCCAAGGCTTTAGCGGAGTAGGTTGGGAAAAACGCGGCGACCGTCAAGGCATCTACGGGTCAGGGACAGACAGCGAGGCCTCAGGACGCGTCTATGGGTCAAGTCGAGCATTTGATCAAAACTCGTATGCCACCCTTAAACCACCGACCAATTCATTGAACCAGTCTAGCCAACCACGCCCTGACATCGGCTTAGGCTCGAATGCCGATGACAATTCCAAGCCAAATCCTCGAAACCAGCAACAAGCCCAAGAGTTGTTCAGTGTCGGAGACTATGTCGACCACAAAGTCTTCGGGAGTGGAAAAGTCGTGTCAATCAAAGGAGACACGCTCGATATTTTCTTTGATCGCTTAAACAAAACAAAAACACTAGCATTTGGTTATGCCCCTATTGTTAAGATCGAAAGGCAATAGCTCGGCTTGCGAATCTAAGGCAATATGTACAAAACGTGCAATTTGCACACTAAAACATGTGAATCCACAACTTTTGAGCTTGAAGTGATAACCATTAATCCCTATACTCTTTGATACCTCCTGCTGAGCAGTCGGGGTGTTGTCTGTTGGCCCATGAGACATGTGAACGCTATTTAATTAAACGAGGATAGTAGCCGAAAACATGGAGGGGCCCTATTTGGAAGGGGTCCACCGTTGAGTGAGATCAAAAACACATCTGTTATCAACTTTGAGGAAGTCGATGAAGATCAGCTTAACGAGCTGATCGATGCCACTATCACTGAATTCGACGAAGGGGGACTTGTTACTGGTACGGTTGTAAAGATCGAGCACGATGAGGTCTTATTGGATATCGGTTTCAAGTCTGAGGGAGTCATTCCGGTACGCGAGTTGTCAATCCGTAAAGACGTCGCTCCTGATGAAATCGTCTCTGTCGGTGACGAGATTGAGGCATTAGTCCTTATTAAAGAGGATAAGGACGGGCGTCTGGTGTTGTCGAAACGCCGCGCCGAGTACGAAAGAGCGTGGATCGATATCGAGGACAAGTTCAATTCTGGCGAGAACGTAGTCGGAGAGGTCATTGAGGTCGTTAAGGGCGGCTTGATCATTGACATCGGGCTACGGGGGTTCCTGCCGGCATCTTTGGTCGACCTGCGCCGAGTAAAAGACCTAGAGTCATACACCGGCACACAGTTGGAGGCTCGGGTAATCGAGATGGATCGCCATCGTAACAATGTAGTGCTGTCCCGTCGTGTCGTATTAGAAGAAGGCCGCAAGTCTGAGCGCAATGAGATCTTGGAGAAGCTTACCCCTGGAATGCGACTGAAAGGATCCGTGTCCTCAATCGTCGACTTTGGCGCTTTTGTCGACCTCGGAGGAATAGACGGCTTGGTGCATATTAGCGAATTGAGCTGGTCCCACGTCACCCATCCGTCTGAGGTTGTAAAAGTCGGGGACGAAGTCGAGGTCGAGGTCTTGGATGTCGACTTAAGCCGGGAGCGTATCTCGTTAGGCTTGAAACAGACCACCGAGGATCCTTGGCGTCAGCTCGTCAGCGGTTTCCCAGTCGGCATAATCATTGAGGGCAAGGTAACCAAGTTAGTCAGTTTCGGTGCTTTTGTCGAGCTTGGGGATAATATCGAGGGACTTGTCCACATCTCTGAAATGGCTACCCGTCACATCGAGTCGCCTGCCCAGGTAGTGCATGTCGGCGATATTGTCTCAGTAAAGGTCCAAGACATCGATGCTGAAAGAAGGCGCATATCGCTTTCCATGAAAGCAGCAGCCGAGTCTTTGGGCATTGAGATCGATGTCGCTGAGCTGGATCCAAGCATGATCCGCTCCAAGCCGAAAGCCCGAAAGGACCGTGACCAAGACACAGACCAAGCAGACGCTCTGCCAGTCGACAGCGATTCAAGCCAAGCCGCTGAAGAAGCCTCAGACCAGCTTGTAAGCGAGTCGGTTGAAGAGGCAGCTGACCAGTCGGAAAGCGAAGCCTTAGACGAGGCTGTCGACCAGTCAGCCATCGACCAGCCAGCCAGCGAGCTTGCTGACGAGGTTGCTGAACAAGTAGCTGACCAGGACTTGGATCAACTTGAGATCGAGCCTGTAAACGAGGCCTTCGAGCAAACAGAAAACGAGCCGATCAACGAAGCCGCTGGTCAAGATACTGGCGAAGAGGCTGTCGCTTATGTCACTACAGAAGATGAGGCCGTCGATACTGAGGCCGATACCTTAAATGATACTGTCATTGAAGACATTGAGGACAGTGCCTTACCAGTCGAGACTGAAAACGAGGCATCCACAGTCGAGCCAGACAATGACTTTGGTGCAATAAACGAGCAAGCAGAAGAACCTGTAGACATCGGCTCTTTAGACCAGGCTGACGAACAAGCCGCAACAATCGATGAAGACGGTGTTGTGACTTTGCTAGACGAGGCCGGTCTTTAAGGGCTTAGCTACGTTACTTAGCTGTGCTTGCATCGGTTATGTACCGTATCGAGGCTGATTGATTTGGAAATGCTTTATCGAAGACAAGCCGCGGTACCGGACGGTGGATTGGCAAAAAAGACATATCAAGCTGATAGCCTTGATCAGTTTGAAAGTATAAAAGGTCAGCGCTCGGTATTTTCATAAGCGTTTGATTATGTTAATATCAAGCGCGCCCTTTTTTGAGGGTGTTATTCAAGCGGGAGATGCTCCCCACCTTGCAGCGCAGTGTGCAGCTGTCTGGTTCAAAAGAAATACATGGTCTTATCCAGATAATATTTCCTTTGTACTTTGCAGCCTGCCGTGTGATTGCAGGCTTTTTTGATATGGAGGTGACACAATAGCCGCTACGGAGCCGCGCCTAAACGAAGAGATCATGGCTGACGAAGTTAGATTGATCGGCTTTGATGGAACGCAACTGGGAATACTTAACATCGATGATGCTCAGCAAATAGCTGACGACCAAGGCTTGGATCTGGTTGAGGTTGCCCCAGATGCTGACCCGCCCGTCACGCGCATCATGGATTACGGCAAATACAAGTACGAACAAGAAATGAAGGCCAAAGCTGCTCGCAAGAACCAGACAAAGGTAGAGATCAAGGAGATGAAGTTTCGCCCAAAAATCGACACCGGTGATTATGAGACAAAGAAGAAGCATATCACTAGGTTTTTGGACAGTGGAGCTAAGGTCAAGGTAACCATCATGTTCAGAGGCCGTGAAATGGCACATCCTGAGTTCGGCTTGAACATCTTGGAGAAACTAGCTGAGGATCTAAGGGATGAGGCAATCATTGAGAATCAGCCCAAGCTTGAGGGGCGAAACATGTTCATGCTGATCGCTCCGTTAAAAAAGGACAAGGAGACTAGTAATGCCAAAAATGAAGACGCATAAAGCCACGGCCAAACGTTTTCGAGTAACCGGCACAGGAAAGCTGATGCGTGGCAAGGCTGCCAAAAGCCATCTGAACGAGAAGCAGTCACCGAAAGCCAAGCGTAAGTTTGACAAGGCTTTCGAAGTAGCACCATCAGATAGAAAAGTAATCGCTCGCAATCTCAGGCTAAGGTAAATGGGGTGACAATCAATGGCTCGTATTAAACGATCAGTATCAGCAAAGAAAAAACGTCGCGTTGTACTAGCTCGGGCTAAGGGGTACTACGGCGCGAAATCACGTTCATATAAATCAGCAAAAGAGCAAGTCCACCATTCGATGGCTTACGCGCATCGCGACCGGCGCAATAAGAAGCGAGTGATCCGCAGGCTTTGGATTACTAGGATCAATGCTGCTGCTAGGGCAAACGGACTAAGCTACTCGGTCTTCATGAATGGCTTGAAACGCTCTGGCTTGGAACTTGACCGAAAGGTTTTGGCTGACATAGCTGTCAACGACCCGACTGCCTTTAGCGCCTTGGTCGAACTAGCGAAGAAGGCCTTAGAAGTAGCCGCTTAGTTTATTTGAAATCAAACCCGAACTCTAACTCTGACTACCGTAAGCTCTTTTGATTGTTTACGGTAGTTCTTTTTTGCAATGCCTTTATCGGTGTGCCTGGTTCTATATACGAGTAATATATAATAGTCTATGCCTAATACGTTCATTAGGCCATTTTGCTTGAAACTGACGATTGTCTGCGATTTTATCGAGCGAAAAATTATGTTACTCAGACTAAGCAATTTTTTGACCAGGGCTTTTGAAAAACGGCTCTTTTCGAGCGGCGAAATAATCGCAGACAATCGCAAATCTACAGCATATGACAGATAAAAAACCATCACCCATGTAAGTCTGGAGGGTCAAACCCTAAACGTGAATCAAAAGCCGCTTTGCTTGGCAGCACTTTTTGAAGGGCTCTGCTTCAGGATATAGCCGATCCGAGACAGGGGTATAGCTGTTGGGGACGGCCTGGGCCATAGGGCTCAAGCTCATCGTACAGTAGCGTTTAGCGGGCAGAAGGCGAAATTGAACGACCAATCAAACAAGCCTCAAAGCATTATAACAGCAGGTCAATCAAGCTGGATAAAATCTTTATAACACTGAATTTATCAGCGAAAACAATGGCTTTAAACAGTTTTTATGAACTTGAATGAATGAATCTATGGGCCAAGCATCCTGGTAAAAACATAGGTCTGTCCACAAAAAACATTAAAAGTATTCATAAACTATTGAATGACTACTCTAGATGTGTTAAACAGTTAGCACACAAAAAACTCGGAAGCTTGTTACCTTTTTGATGAAATTAATAATAAAGGTTGAGTTAACCGCGTAGGCTACCGTAATACTCTGAGAGGTCTTTTCAGGCGGAGGGCAGGGGAAATGGCTGATTTTGGTTTGCAAGACATGTCTTGCAGTCGTGAAGGCAGTAGTAACAAGCGCAAGGCCAATGCAATCATCTTGGGATCGGTCTGCGGGCTGGTCCTCGCTTGCTTGATATCTCTATTCAACCCCTCCATAGCCTGGGCTGCCGATGAGGCAGACGTGAGCGATGCGATTGAGCTCACAGCCAAAGACGGCAGTGCGACGATTGTTGAAAACGACACGGGGACAGGCCAGAACCAAGCGTCCGATATAGGCACCGATGAGAACCGCACGTTTAAAAACGACCTGCCTTCGTACACCACAGTCACTACTGAGAATTCCAAAACAGGGGATAAGACCACTCAGACCTACCGCACCGAAGACCAGCAGATCGTGACTTTGCCGAAGGATACCCCAAGCCCCGACCCTGACCAGTCTGAAACCACCAAGTCTGATCCCGTCGGAGACGAGCAAGTAACAAAGACCGTGGTGTCTTCGAAAAACGCAATTCAAAAAGCAATCGACAAGGCCTTAGAGTCCCTCACAGAGGACAGTGTGTCCATCACCATCTCGGTAGCAGCTGGCGACTATGACGGTGACATAAAGATCGAAAAGCCTGAAGGCTCGTCATTCACCGAAAGCTTTTGGGAGAAGTTCCAGCTCAATATCGTCGCTGACGACGCCTATACAAAAGCCGAAGGCGACGCGCTGATAGACCAAACCACCTTCAAGACAGAGTCGAAAGGCTATGTCAACGTCAATGGGAGCATTACGATCAATGGGGTCAACGTCGAGATCGTCGGCATCTATTTCTCGGATAACTCGACGACCACTGTAGGCGGCTCAATTGTTACCATTTACGGAACATCCAAAGACGACACGATCACAGTAGTCTTGAACGGCGACTGCGCCACGGTAATCATCAATGGCGGGGACGGCAACGACACAATCGCCCTGAGCGGACAAGGCAATGCCAACTCAAGCACAGTCAACCAAGTAGAAGTCTATGGCGGTACGGGGGACGACACCATAGTCATTGACATCTCGATTGCCAACAATGCCCAAAACGTCAAAGCCGACGGGGGAGAAGGACAAGACAGGATACACTTCAACGGCTCGCTCAAAGCCGACAGCACAAATAACCAGGTAAGCTTAGACGACCAAGGCATACCGACTGTGGAGCTGGAGAACTCAGACGAGAAAGTGCTAAAAATGGAGATCGTCAGTGTGGAAGACTTCACTGACGAGCTAAAGAACAAGCCAGAGGTCGTACTCGATTTCTCGGATGCTACCTATAATAGCAGCCAGGCTGTTTTCCAACTTGATCAGGCTTTTACCAACTATATTCTAAAGGTTGCCGATATCAGCGGCTTTACTTCATACCAAGACGGGTTGCTCACCCTAGGAGGTCTGGCTTTCCTTATCGACCAAGGATTCTTGTGCAATGTGCTTATCGAGCCTGGAGAGCAAGAGTATGGCTTATTTGATGTCGAGGCCGCAAAACTGAACCTCGTCATTAAAGGCAGGCAAGTGACTGTCTTTGGCATGGTCACCGCACAAACCGTGAGCATCTTGGTCAGTGACGACGATATTAACATCAAGGCCTCCGATATCATCAGCACCGACTCCCTGCCAATAGGCGAGGGAAGCCTGGACAGCCTGGAGCTGAGCCTTTTCGATGCCTATTCCAAAGTCATGATCAGAATCGCCGAAGGCGCCTATGTCATAGCTGCAGGATCGGTCTACTTGAGCGCGAGCGTCGAGCAGACGCATGGTTTTCTCCCCATTGGAGGAATAAACTTCATCACCGTGAAGGTCGGCAATGTCTCGATCATCATCGATGGGACTATCGAGGCTGGCGGCAAGATCGCTGCGACAACCAAGCTGAACGTGAAGATCGAGGTAAGCAACGAGACCCTGGCAGCCTACTTCGTCCCTTTGACTATCGGCATAGCGATTTCAGACAACGGCATTGTGGTCGGCCCGAATGCCCGCTTGAGCGCCGGCTCGACCATTGGGCTGAAAGCTCTGACAAACATCGAGATCAGTGAGAAGGCGACTGGGGGGAAGCTGCCGATCTCGATTGCCGTAGGCATCGTGGTGTCAGACACCTATGTCGAGGTATTTGGCCAGATCGAGTCCGGAACCGACTTGCAGATAACTGCCTCGGGGAAGGTGAGACTGGTAGCACTGGCTGCCAATGCCAGCGAGAGCACTAAAGAGACTACAGGCACTCCAGACAGCGGCACTGACGCTGAGGGCAAGCCCAAGGACACCAGCAGCGGCTCCAGCGCTAACAGCTACGGAGGCTATGCAAGCGTGACTGTGGCCTTGCAGGATGTTTGGGTAAAGGTACTGGCTAGTGCGTCGCTTAAGGCCGGCGGCGACATCACTTTGCAGGCCAATGCTGACGAACGGGTCACTACCAGCGCAGTTGCCAACAACAAGCCCTCGGAGAAGAAGGACGACGACAAAGACTCCGACGGCGGCTCATTGAAGCAGATCACCGATATTTTAAGCAGCATTTTCAAAGGCCTGCTAGGAAAGCTCACAGACGACGACAGCTCCAAGCTGAAAAAGGCCGAGGACAGCATAGCTGAAAGCGACGGGCACAAGATCAATGCCCAAGCCGTGGAGAACGGGGCGGTCTCTGCTCCCCAAAGGCTAAAGGCAGGCGAGTCGCTAAATATCACCGTAAGCCCGGCAGACGGGTACAAGCTGGCCTCCCTGAAGGCCTCTTACCTGCCAGCCGGGGCGACTGACACGGTCGAAGTCCTAATCGATGCGGTCAACGGCACATACTCGTTTGAAATGCCCGATGCCGACATCACCTTGACCGCAGTCTTTGTCAAGCTATCTGATGGCGAGGCCAGCCCCCAGACCAATTCGTCTGCTTTTGGCAGCGTGAACAAAAACAAGCCCAATGCCACTGATGTCTTAGACGATGCCACCAACGGCTTGGACAGTGTCGACGACAATAAGGACTTCGGCACTACCTATAGCCTGGCCTCATACCAAGGCGACGGGGGAGCAGTGGTCCCTGAGTCGAATAACGCCGATGCCGGCCAGTATGTCGTGGTCACGGTGAACCCCGGATCGGGAAAGAAACTCGAAGACAACAGCCTGGTTGCCAAGTACGTCATCGAGGGAATCACATACAGCCTGGCCATCCAAAAGAACAGCTCTGGGAAGTACGAGCTTTTAATGCCTGCCGCTGATGTCAGCTTCGAGGCCAAGTTCGTCGACATACCAGCGGGAGAAGGCCAAAAGCCCAGCGGCAAGGCAGAGTCTGAGACTTCCTCAATCCAGCTTACCGGTGCCATAGCAGTAGCTGTGGTCAACAACAACAACAATGTGATAGTCGACACTACTGGCACCATCCAGGCTGGAGGCAAGTTAAGCCTGGAAGCCAACGCAATTACCCAGTCATCGATCAACGCCGATGCCTCCCCGGTAAAGGAGGACAGCGCAAAGAAGACTGACGACGCGAAGAAGGAAGGCTCTGAGGAGGATAAAAGCGGCGAGATCGTAAACGAGCAAAAGGTCAAAACGGTCGTAGACGGGTCTGAGCGGGACATCAGCATCTCGGCAACCGCGAACGGGCGCGTCAGCCTCGTCGACAACAATACTTTCCGCTTCACGGTCACCCCGGCACAGGGTTATCTGGTTGAAAGCGTAAAAGCCACATATACCACGCTGACAGGCGAAAAGCAGACTGTCGACCTGGTCAAGGTCGGAGACTTCTATGTGTGGCAAAACGCGCCAAGCGGCATCCAGCTGAACTCGGCCATCACCGTAGCAGCCAAGTTCAAGGCAGACTCCCATGCCATAACTGTGGACGGGGCCGGTGCGGCAAACGTGACGATCAACCAGAAGGCCAATACCGGGGACAAGGTAACGGTTACTGTAAAAGACAGCCAAGACGGCAAAAAACCCTCGCTCGCCTTTAGCGTCAACGGGGTGAGCGTGCTCCAAGACGATGACAACAAGCTCTATTTCATAATGCCTGGATCAGACCTGGCTGTCAGTGTGACAATGGTTGACAAAGCCATTGACGTCGACGTCACTGGCGACAGTGAACTGGTCAGCGTTGCCCCAAAGGTCGATGCCGGGGAAAGACTGAAAGTGGACTTGTCCGAGAAGGCCACCGGCAGCGGCAAGAAGTACACGCTTACCGTCGAGGCCCTCTTCACTGCTGGCGGTTCGAATGCGATTAACCCAAACGACGGCTTCTATGAGATACCGGCGTCAGCCATCGGGGTCAGGATCACCGTCGCCGAGTCAGGCGACAAGGATTACGAGATCAGCTGTGACACTACGGCCAATGGGAGCGTCACTGCCCCTTCCAGGGTTGATAATGGGGATAAGATCGAGGTCAAGGTCACCCCTGACAAAGGCTACCGGCTAAAAGACAGCTCACTGGTCATCTCGGTCCCGGTCAGCGGGACGGCGTCCGAGTCCAAAACGATAAGCGCAGACGCCGAGGGCCGCTACTGGTACACACTGCCCAGCGACGGAGTCTATTCCGAGCGGCCAATAAGCATCAAAGCAGAGTTCGAAGAAGACCCAAACTATGATGCTAGCTCTGACAAAGGCAGCGATAATAAGAAAGACTCCAGCTTTGCCCTAGGCGTCGGTGTCGCTGTCGGGGTAACCTCGCACACCAACAATGCGTTTATCGTCAATGCGCACATTGAGGCAGTGTCTGTATCAGTCACTGCCAAGAGCGGTACTGAAAAAGAGAAGAACACCGCATCGGCTTACTCTGCTGCCGGCTACTCTAAAGGCAGCTTTGGCATTGCCGGGGCAGTCACTGTCCAAGTCAGCTCTTTCGAGACACGTGCGGTGATCGGCGCAGGCGCTGTAATCAGCTTAAGCGGGCCAGGAGGCAGCCTGACCGTCAGCGCCGACTCGTACGAGGAGGTTTCGGCAAAAGCCAATGCCAGTGCCAAGAGCGAAGGCGGGACAGCTGGTATCGGGGCAGCTGTAGTTGTCCAGATCAGCGGGATCGATGTTATCGCCCATCTGGAAGACGAAGTGGTAGTCGTTTTTGCAGACGACATCACATTGAAGTCTGTCAGTGTGACGGCAAGCCACAGTGGCGAGGAAAAGATCGAGGCCAAAGCGGGAAGCGCCGGCGGCATCTCTGTCTCCCCGGCTGTTGCCTTGCTGATCAGCGGGATCAATACCGAAGCCTATCTCGGCACAGGCGGGTCGCTTGCCTTAAGCGAGGACTTCACTGTAAAGGCCAGCAACACTATAAAGCGCGAGCTCGCAGCCAATGCTGCAGCTAGCGGAGGTTCGGTTGGGCTGGGGGCTGCTATTGGCATCTCGCTGGTCAACGACAGTGTCCAAGCGAGCTTAAAACGTTCAGTTAAGGCTCGCAATATAACAGTAGAAGCGAGCAGCAAGTCCGATACCAAGTCCACGGTGAAGGCCAGTTCGGCAGGAGCCAACTCCAAGGAAAAGAAGGACTCCAGCACTGGCTCGGGGCCTTCGTCGGGAGGCACTGGCAGCTCCGACGACCCTGGCGGCTCGAACAAAGGGGAAAGCGACAAACAAGCAGACAAACTGATCGGCAATGGCGGCAAGCTCGCCAGTCAGACCAATAGCACGAATACCAGTGCCTCGAAGACCAGCCAAATGAACAGTGGGCGCCAAAGCTCCCAGACCTCTGAAGGCAATATCCAAATCGCTGCCGGCTTCGTCTTGGCAATCGTCTCCAATAACACTGTTGCCAGCGTCTCAGACGGCTTGGAATTAGTCGCCGTATCCTCCTTAAACGACGACAACAAGCCTGAGCACGGGAACATCGTCATTCGGGCACTTAGCCAGACAGACGTCAATATCAAGGCCGATGCCAGCGCCACCAAGTCGGAGATCGGGGTCGGAGTCGCTGTAGCCATCTCGATCGTCTCTTACGAGACCTTGGCCATACTCGGCGACAGCTCGGTCGAGGCATATAGCCTGACTGTCGAAGCGGGGATGATCGAGGACAAGAAGAAAGACAGTGCTAGCGACGATCCGGCCAACCAAGACATCAATATCTTGGACAAGTACGTGACAGAGGCCGTAAACAGCCTGGTCTTCGACCTGCTTGAGTCGATGGGCCTAAGCGAAGGGCTTGCAGAGGACATCGCCCAGGCAATAGCCAAGATCATCGGGGACTTGGTTGGCGAGGTGACCAACACCTTGCTTTCCGGGACCGGCCTCGAAAAGCTCTTGTCCACAGATATCGAGGAGCAGATCAACAAATGGCTGGAGGGCTTGGGACAAAAGGCCAGCAACGATCTTCTCCAGATAATGAAAGACTTTGTCTTGAACACTTTGTTGGCCAAGATCGGGGGCCAATTCGACTTAGGCAGCCAACAGACAGAGCCCAAGGCCTCCACCGGCTCGGGCCTTACGGACGATGCGAAAAAGCAGCTGGGCATAATCGCTGAGAATATTTTCAAGGACTTGATCGATACCGACAAGTTCGTCAACCTGATAAAAGGCAACTGGCAGCAGTCGCTGCAATCCAACGTCGTATCGGCGCTGAAGGCGGGGGGGAAGGTACTCACGAATGCTGTTCTAGACGGCCTTTCCAACTGGCTGAACTTGAAAGTCCCGGCAAAGGTCAATCCTTCTGCCCACGATATCACCACCCAGGCAGTCTCTGGTGCCGGCGCCTCATCGGTCGGAGTGGCTGGCGCGGTAGCTATAGCTATCGTCAATGGGTCGACAAAGGCCGTCATCGCCGACGGTCTAAGCCCCATCGCTTTGACTGGAAACCTGACGGTCAAAGCCACCGGCACGCACATTGAGAAAACCGTGGCGACCGCAGCCGTCACCACCAGCGGCGAGCCTGACACGCACAAGGCAGCAGGCGGGGACAGTGACGCCGGCGATGGAAGTACCGGCAGCTATGCCGGCCGGAAGATCGACGACAGGACAGAGGTCGGCACGATCACGCATGGGCAGATCAGCGACGTCTCACGCAGCAGCAGCACTGCTGGCTCAGGCGAGGCCAAGACCTATAGCTATACCTTTACGATCACAGTCAAACCAGACGAGGGCTATAAGGTCACCGGCATGACCATTACGCGCTCTGACACTGGGGAGACCTTAAACATCGATATCAGCAGCCCCAGCCAGAACGCCGATGGCGACCTGGTGTTTACCTATACCTTGACCTTGGCCGAGGGAAAGCAGCTGTCAGAGGACTGCATAGTCACTCTGATGGGCCTCTTTGCCGGGGACCCACACCAAGTGCGTGTCAACACAGCAGCCGACGGCAGCATCAAAGCCACTGACAGCCAAGGCAAGGACCTGCTGGACAGTCAAGCCAAACAAGGCACGAAAGTCAGCGTGGTGGTCAGTCCGAGCGACGGTTATACACTGGACAGGCTGATCTATACCTATGTTGATGCCAGCGGCAGCACCCAGACTAAAACCATCGAGGACTATGAGGTCGTCGGAGGCAATACCTTAAGCTTCTACATGCCAGGCTTCGATGTCAGCATCACGGCGACGTTTAGGCCCTTGCAAGAAGGTGAAAAGCCGCTAAATACCAAGCAGGACACCACTTCCAGCGGCAAGTCGGTCGGTGTCGGCGCCTCCTTTGCCTTGACGATCTCGAATATGGCAGTCCAGTCCGGCATCGGCCAAAACCGGCAGATCACAGCTGGCGGCGTCGACCTGCGGGCAGTCGGACGCCATGACGCCGAGACGATCTCAGTGGCTGGCTCTGACCCATTGACCAAACAGAAGAAAGAAAACAAACAGACTTCCAAGCCCCAAGACATCGCCATCGATGCCTCTGTCGCTGTGACCCTCATCGAAAACGACATCTATGCCTATGTTTTGGCGGGTACGCAGATTGTCACCACCGGCGGCGAGTGCGTCGTCATCAAAGAGACTGAAACCCCAGTGCTGGACGACAAGGGGCATCCGATTTACGTGGACGGCGACAAGAACGAGTACACCTTATACCTTGACGCCAGCGGCAGCCGAGTCACCAATGCCAGCGGAGAAGTACGCATGCGCGACGCTTCAGCCGCCACCGTCTGGCTGGACTTCAAGACACTGAAGGCCAAGACCGAGAAAGCCACAGAGACCACGAACTTCTACCTTTATGCCTATCAAGAAGGCCATACCCTGACCAAGGCCAGCGGTTTTTCAGTCGGCGAGGAGACAGCCGTAGGCGCAGCAGTAACGGTCGGCATTATCGACTCGTCGATCAGAGCCGAGTTCTTTGGCCACGCTATCCTTGCCGGCACAGCCCAGGTGGTGGCCCATACCTACAACGAGGACGACAACTTCGCCATCGCCACTGCTATAGGCGCAGACATGCAGCGCAACATCGACAAGTTCAACGACGGCGTCGGCAGCGCCGAGGAATACTCCAACAAGGTGGCGTCCGGCGATTACGACAACCTGAACAAGGACAACAAGACGGCAGACAATGTCAATGGCAAGCTAGACAAGAACCAGAGCAAGGACGGTGGGGAGAAGGCCTCCAACGGCAACTCCACCTCGACTAACGCCTTGAAGTCGCAAGGCGCAAAGACCGAGGGGACCCCCGACGACGCCACAGGCACGGCCACCTCGACTGCCAACTCCCAAGCTGGGGACGGGTCGAACGTGGCTGGGAACGCCTCTTCGACCAGCTCGTCGAAGATCATGTTCGCGGCAGCCGTGGGGGTAAACATCACCAACCATAAGGCGACTGCGAATATCAGCGGCTCGATCGAGGCCTATGGCCTGTTGGAGCTGGCCGACAACAACGGCAACTTCCGGACCCGGGCTACAGGCATGGCTATGAGCCTTGCCGACTCGTCGAACTCAGTAGCCCTGGCTGTGGCCTTGTCGATAAACAACAACGAGGCCCTGGCTTATCTGGCGGGAAGCGTCACAAGCCCGATCGCAGTCAGCCCTGACGGCTCCGAGCCTGGCGGCGTACATGTACAGGCTAAAACGACCCAGAATATGGATAAGGTCTACCGCGGTGCGCTAGCTGCCCAGGCGATAGCCGGATCGGTTTCTGGCAGTGACAGCACAGTCACTATCTCGGGGGCTGTCGCCATCGTCATTTCCAATGCCAGTACCCGGGTAGAGATTGCCAACGATACCGTCATCAGCGGCAGCGAGATCGAGGCCAGCTCCTCAGACAAATCCAAACTGGCGGTCCGGGCAGGCGCCGTATCGGTTTCCAAAGGCACCTCGGTTGGCATTGGCGCCTCGTTTGCCCTGGTCTATGCCAACAATACCGTCGAAGTCGTGATCGGCGACGATGTCAGGGTCAGCGGCAAGACGCTGACGATAACAGCTGAAAAAATCGCTGTGACCTTTGCTGACTTCACACCGACCGTTGACCTCAGCTTCCTCATCACAGACTCGTCGGACAACCAAGCCGACCCAGCCGGCATTATCGATATCAAGCGGGAGAAGGACAAAGACACAGGCAAACCCAAAGACTCCTACACTATTACCATAAACATCAGCACAGACACACTGTTGTCTGCCATCGACCTGCTGAACTTCTTAAGCTCGAACAACTATTACGCCGAGGCTATTGCCGGGGCGATCTCTTCGCCTAGCGGGGACAGCGACGTCAGCATAGCCGGGTCGTTCGCAGTCATCTACTACAATACCGAGATCCGGGTGCTGATCGGAGGCAATGCCAGCTTCCTGATCGAAGACGACATCGTAATCAATGCGGAGGACACAGCCACAGCAAGGATCATCGCAGGCTCCCTCTCTGTCTCGCCGGCCTCTGTTGCTGTGGGCCTGACACTGGCCACACTGGTCAACAACAGCTCTGTGAAAGCCATTGTCGGGGACGGCGGGACTGTCACCGCTGGCACTTACACCCAAAACGCCGCCCAGGCCAACGATTTCCTCGTTATTACCTTTGCAGCCGCAATATCGACTGCAGACTCTGGGGTGGCCGGTGGAGGCGCCATCAACGTCATAGTAATGAATAACCAGGTACTGGCGCAGTTCGGATCGAGCTCGCTTTCGACTACCAAAGGCGATGTCACGATCACTGCAACATCTGACAGCTACCTGCTAAACCCGGCTTTCTCGATTGCCGTGACCGGCGGCAATGCTGCCATCGGAGGCACTGTCTCAGTCATCATTTCCAACACTAAGGTACAGACGATCATCGGTGCCTCAGCTGACATCCAAAGCTTTGGGGCTGTTACAATCCAAGCCTTGGTCGTCGAAAAGCTGATCAGCGCCCTTGCCTCGGTCTCTGCAACCTCGGGCGACTTCGCCTTGGCTGCGTCTATAAACGTGACGATCACCAACAGCCAAGCCCTCGTCGAAATAGGGGTTGGAAGCCAGGTCAAGGCCAGGCGGGACATCGATGTCGCCTCATCGAACAAAAGCTGGATACTGCTTATTGGCATGAGCCTTGCCGCAGCAGACACTGCAGGCGTTGGGGCTACTGTCATAGTCAATGTATTTAACCAAACTGCCAAAACATCCATAAACAGGCTTGCTCAGCTGATATCGGACACCGGTAACATAACAATTCAGGCACTGGGAGAGAACTGGGACCTGATAATCGGTTTTGCCTTGGGGGCGGCCCAAACAGCTGGCGTAGCCGGTGTTATACCAGTGACTGTGGGCCAGAGTACGATAATGGCAATCATCGCCGAGGGGGCGGTGCTGTCTGCCGGGAGCTCGATCGACATCCTGTCTGATCTAGATTCTGGCATCTATGTGGCTGGTGGGGCTTTCGGCTTCGGTAGTACTGCCGGAGTCGGCGCCACCATCTCGGCAACGATCTTGAACAACACTGTAGAGACACATGTAGCAAATGACGTGACCTTAAGCAGCGGTTGGGACATCAATGCCTTGGCTACCAGCAAAGAAGACATCTTGACCATCTCGATTTCTGGCGCTGTCGGCGGCACAGCCGGGGTAGCCGGGGTGATCAACACCTTAGTGGTCGGCAACACCGTTCGGGCAATCGTCGACACGGCATCCCTGACCGCCCAGAACAACGTCTTGGTATCTGCTGCCGATGACACGTTCATCCTTGACTTGGCAGGAGCCTTAGGCGGCGGTGGGACGGTCGGGGTCGGGGCTACCGTCTTAGTCTTGGTATTCGATAAGACTGTCGAGGCCTTGCTTGGCGGGACAGTCAATGCTCGGGGCGACGTCACTGTCAGTGCAAGCGCCGAGGATGACTTGATAATGCTGGCCATCGGCTTCGGCGGCGGGGGGACTGTCGGCGTGGCAGGCGACATATCAGTCCTGGTCTTTCAAAACGCTGTTACAGCGGGATTGGCCGGAGACGTCCGCTCGGCGAGGGACGTCGCAGTCGAGGCAACATCGAAAAGCAGCCTGATAAACATTGCAGCCACTGTCGGCGTGGGCGGCACTGTCGGCGTGGCAGCTGTGGTCATTGTCACTTACTTTGAGAACGCCACGCGGGCCTTTATTGCCGACAACACCTTGGTCGGCCGGGCAGACCAGCCGATCTTGGGCGGTCTGAGCGTTTCAGCCAAGTCCTTCGAGCTTGTCACTGCCGATGCCTTGAGCGGCGGCGGAGGCGGCACAGTCGGGGTTGGCGGGGCGCTCGATGTGATCATCACCCAAGTGTCTACCGAAGCCCTGGTCGGAAAGAACGTCCAGATCTATGCTGCAGGCGATGTCAGCGTGAAAGCGGTCGACGACTACGAGCTGATCGCCATCGTCATCACAATCGGCGGCGGCGGCGTCGCAAGCGTGGCCGTGACCGCCTTGGTCAGCGTGAGCTACAACACGGTATCAGCGGTGATTGGCGAAGGCTCGGTGGTCTTCGGACGCAACATCCTCGTCTTCGCCTCGTCCAACCGTGACGTCATATCGACAGCTGCCGCAATCGGGGTAGCCGGGGTAGCCGGGGTCGGTGTCTCCCTGACCGTTGTCGTGGCAGGTGCCAAGATGAGCCAAGAGGCCCATGACTCGATCTATCAGGACGGGGCTTCTGTAGAGCCCGGCCTCCAGGTCGATGCCGCGTTCAGCAAAGGACATAGCTCGGCTGGGGCCTATGGTGGGGAGAATACCGAGCGCTCGGGCTCCGGTTTAGACGAGCTACTAGAAGGCGACGGCCAAAACGCGACTGCAGGCGACTACAGCGAGTACGGCCAGGACATTTCTGGACAGGTCTACCGCCTCAACGCCGTAACGGCTGAATACGAGGCGGTCGATGACAAGTATATCGACGAGCATCGCAGCGAGACATATTACCAGCGTGATGGCTCAGGTGCCTACATCCGGGTCGACAATCCTTCCAACAAGCCCTCCTCGCCTTCCAGCAGCAGCGACGAAGACGAGGCTGACCGGCCAGACATAGACCAGTATGACGATGCTGGCGGCATCAGTTTCAACGTTTCGACAGTCAACGGGATCAGCAACACGACAAGTGCCCTGATCCTTGCCAATGCAACCGTCACGGCTACCGGGAACGTGGGCCAAGGCCATGGGAACATCTCTGTGGAGGCCTACGACACAGCCAGTGCATTGCTGGTTGCCGGGGCGATTGGCGGAGCAGGCATAGCAGGCGTCGGCGTCGGTTTGACTATCGGCATACTTAACTCCAATGCCCTGGCTATTGTAGCCGGGGGGGCAACATTGTCAGCCAATGGCGACATTTTGGTCAGAGCCTCGGTCGGAGAGTCGGCCAACTCCCTGCAAGCAGGCTATGACGACCTCGAAAGCGGCAAGCAAGGGATAGTCCAAGACGACCAAGGCAACACGGATGATTTCAACGCCAATGCCACAACCACCAAGGCCCTAGCCGATTCGGGAGTCAGTGCCCCAGCCAGCTCTAGCTTCATGCTGATATCCGTAGCTGGCGGCGGCGCATTGGTCGGGGTTGGGGTCAGTGTGGCGATACTGATGGTGTTTAGCACAGCCGATGCCGAAATGGCTGGGAACGTGGTCCAGGCCAACAGCTTAAGCGTAGAGGCCAATATGCAGTTCGGCCAAGTACTGGTCGTAAACGTCGGTATTGGTGCTGGTTTTGTCGGTGTAACCGTCTCAGCTGGTGTAGCCTACTTTGGCGGGACGGTCATCAGTGCCATCACCGGGGATGCCGTCATCAATCAGACCAAGTCTATCAATGTGCAGACTACCGGCCTGACCGATGTTGTCTCGGCTGCAGGGACATTGGCCGGTGGGGCAGTCGCTGTAAACGCCGGCATTGTCATCGCCATCAACATGACCCGGGTCGACACCTTTATCGGCCAGGGGGTGACTATCGGCTCCTGGCAAGTAAACGGGAGCACAGAGTCGGCTGACATCAATGTGGCGACTGCCTTCAAAGCCGAGGCGATGGGAGTGATCCTGGCGATCACCGGCGGAGCCGTCGGGGTCGGGGTCGTCGCTGTCGTCGTAGTGAACAAGCTTGATGCAAGGACATATATCGGCTTGACCCCTGACGCATATCCAGGCGAGGGCAAAGCAGCCCATGCCGGCTCGATGGGCAGCAATGGGTCAATAGGGACGATAAAGGCCAGAGACATCGACGTCACTAGCCGTGTCACCGGCGAGACGACGGTCTATGTCCTTTCAGCCGGAGGCGGGGCAGTTGCTGTAAACGCCATCGTGGCCCTCGGCTTTAACTATGCAACAGGCATTGCCGCCACTAACTCGGTGGACATAGAGGCCAGAAGCCTAAGCGTACAGGCCTTCATGGCAGGGGACGTCTCAATCAGCACCATTGCCGTGACCCTTGGCGGGGTAGCTGTTGGGGCGACTGTTTCAGTGGCTTATCAAAAAACCACCAACCTAGCCTTAATCGACGCTACCCGTGGCAGGCTGAGCATCGCCGACGGCGACATCCTTGTCCAGGCCGGTACCCTGGCAGACCCTTACTCCTCCGAGGCCAATGTCACTATGATCACCGGGACTGCTGGTGGTGTCGCGGTAGCCTTGAATGTGGCTATCGCTATCAACAGCTCGTCCAACTTGGCGCATATCAGGGGCAATAACGGCGATGTGAGCATCGATGCCGACAACCTGACCGTCCAAGCTTATGGCAACGCCCATGCCTATGCGGTTATCGGCAACGCCAGCATCGGTGGGATCAGCGTCAATATCTCAGTCGCCTATGCCGGTATCACCAGCGTCCAGGAAGCCCTGGTCGACTGCAATGCCGATATCAGGCTGCACGGAAGCCTCAATGTCTTCTCCAGACAAAACAAAGACATAGTCTCGGGCAACCTGGTCTTAGACTATAAGAATGCCGCCTATGACCAGTCGATGAACAAGAGCAACATGGCGGAGGCCTATGTCTTCTCTGCCTCGGTGGGACTGATCGCTGCTGTTGGCAATGTTGTCATGGCTGATGCCAACGCCACTAGCAGGGCAATGGTAGTTGCTGGCAGCTTGGATGTGGCTGGTGCTATCAGCGTGGTCAACGAGGCGGATTCCACAGCCTATGCAAAAATCGACAACTTGTCAATCGGGCTGGCCTCTGTCGGCTTGATGCTGGGCTATGCCTATGCCGACGGGACGTTCATGGCGGTCCTCTCCAGCACAGGCAGCATCAGTGCTGGGACAGGCATCGAGGTGTCGAACAGCTATACGGCGATATCCGAGGCCGTGGTCAACCCGGCCTTGGGCGGCATCCGCTTCTCGTATTTTGCCAGTGTCGAGGTCAACATCGCCTATGCCCATGTCGCTACAGTGGCGGGAGCAGGCATCAGCGGCAATGGAAGGGTAGGCACGGCTGGCAATATCAATGTGCTCAACAATGGCAAGGTAAGGGCCAATGCCGAGGTCAAGGGCGCGTACTTCTCCGCATCTTCGTTAATCGTGACAGTCAACACCGTCGTTGCCCGCCTGCGGGCAGCCCAGGACGCCTACATCGTAGACGCCTATGTCGAGGCGGATGATGTCAGCGTCTTGTCCTTGTACAATGTCGTCGAATCGTCGGTACTGAATGCCGACGGGTCTGTCAAATACCAAGACGACGGCTTGCCGGCGCTTCCAACCATCGACACCTCGTATGGGGCCTTTGCAGTGGTCGGTGCGAGCTACGGCTCGCTCAGTCTGGTGCGGGTCAGCGCCAATGTCGCTGTCAGCTACTCGACATCGACTGTCAGGGCCTATGTCGAAGGAGCCAGCAGCCATATCGTGAACAACCTGGACGTGCATACATTTGCAGCGTCTTATGCTACAGCCAATGTCGCCCAGCCTCAGTTCAACGCCAGCCTGGTCAACGTCTCCGTAGTCGCGCTTTATGCCCATGCCAGCGGATACTATCTGGCCTTTATCGATTCCAGCGGCTCGGCTGGCGAGGGCTTGGCTGCCGGGCAAATACGGGTCGGCGTCGGCCATAACACCTTGGCTACCTCGACAACCGGCCCCTTAGGCAATCTCAGCTTAAGCGTCTCGGCGGCAAACCTCAACGTCAATACCGCCTTCGCCTATGCCGAGGCAACTGCCAGCGCCTACCTGGTCGGCAACGGCAAGGTAACGGCAACAGGAGCCAACGGCCTGGCTGGCGACCTTTTGGTACAGGCTAATGGAAAGGCACAAGCACTAGCCAATGTCTATACGCCAACCATAGCCATAGAGCTGCTTTCATTGGCTGGCAACGTAGTCTACTCATACCTGACCGTAAGCCAAAGTGCTTGGTTTGACATCGGTTCAGGCGGAGAAGTGCATGTCTTAGGCTCACTTAACGTCAGGTCGGAGCTTTCAAGCCTGTCTGATGCCCAAAGCGGCTCGCCCAACCAGGGCAGCGGCTTCCGTATCAGCCTGGTCAATGGGGCCGTGACCTATGCATATGCCTATTCGGAACTGGTAAACAAGGCCTACATAGCGGGGTCTGGCACCATCGATGTCGAAAAGGACGTCAGAGTCGAGGCCAAGTCCAGCTCAGAGGCTGTTGCTGAAGTGAGGGTCCCCAACTCTGTCGATATCTTCAGGATAGCAGTCAGCTTTGCCCAGTCCTCGGTGACTGACACCGTCGTCGCCTACATCGAAGGCGTGCAGCTTACAGCTGGGGCAAGCCTTGATGTCCTGGCCACGTCGAATACCCGTTCTTTAGCCACATCGGCATCCGGCCACACCTTCGGCCTCGGCCTGCTCGGCGGCGGCAACATGCTGGCCATGATCGGACGGGAGGACAAAGCCAACTTCGTGTCTGCCTATATCGGCGACAATGCCAATGTGGTTGCCGAAGGCGACATCACCGTCGAGGCAAACAACAACGGCTATGCGAGGGCTAGGCAAACAGCCGGCCTCGACTTAGGCATCGTCGGTGTGGGCATGAATGCTGTGCAGACTTACAGCTATTATCGGACCGAGGCCTACATTGGCACTAAGGCGACAGTCAAAAGCCTGGGCGGCGATGTTTTGGTAAAGGCTTCCGACTACGCCGTTGCCGACTCCTTGGTCAACGGTACCAGTATCGGACTGCTGTTTAACGCCAGTAACAAATACGCCTACAACTACATCAGCCAACAGACCACTGCCGAGGTAAGGGCGCAAGCCGATGTCTGGGCACATGGCAGCGTGGGCATCGAGGCCGAGTCCAGCGCCAAGATGACGGCAATCACGCTTTCCGGAAGCGGCGGCTTCATCACCTCTGGGACTTTTAAGGCTTATAACACCCTGCATCGGGAGATCGAGGTAAACATTTATGACAATGTCAGTATCTTTGCTGACTTCGGCTCTATCAACATCATCGCCCGGGCAGGCGAGCGAGACGATATCCACACAGAGGCCAATGCTACCCAGGGTGGGGCCTTCGGTGGAGGCGAGACCCAGGCTACTACCAACTATTCGTCAAGCAGCATTGTCAATGTCGGGTCCAAGGTGACGGTCACCAATACCTTCGGGGACGTCGTCATCGCAGCGTACATATCAGCCAGAAACATCCAGACAATTGGCGATATCGGTATGTACGCCATTGGCAGCAGCGCCCATGCAGACGCTGTGTTCACCAGGGAGATCGCAACAAACACGAATTTCCAGGCCAGGGTAAACATTGCCAGCAATGCCAGCGAGCAAAGTACCATTACTGCTAAAAACATCACAATCCTCAGTAAGATAAACGATATGTACATTGAGTCTTATACCTATGCGGCAACAGGCGGGTTCCTGAACTTCGCCTATGCCTACAGCGACGTGTACTTCTACTTGGATATGAGCGTGTTGGTCGACAATGTCCATCTCAGTGCCTATGACAACCTCTTGATCATGGCAGACGCTACTCCGAGAAGCAGCGGCAGGCACATCTATGCGAGAGCCCGCACCCGCATAACCGCCTTTGCCGGCCGCATAGTCTCGCAAGCGCACCTTTACGGCAATTCCAACGTCAGTGTCACCATCCGCGACAATGCCCGCATAACCGGTGCCGACGTAAGGATCGACCGGAAGGCTTTCGCTGCCAACGTAGAGCTTTCGGCCAATGGGGTGCGCAGGGCGATTGCCAGCAAGAAAGAGGTGACGGCCAACTACCTGACCAGCAATACGACTATGACCATTGGGCCAAACGTCGTATTCGACATCTATGACGCAGCTGCCGGAATAGCCATCGATGTCTACTACGACAGTCAAGGCAGCCTGCAGGTACGCAGTGTCGGCACCTCAACAAGCTTTAGGTACACAATCGCTGGCGACCAGGTCCATTTCTCGAATATCGAGAACAACCAGGCGGGCAGGCTGACCATAATCGGCAGCAGCAACGGCATAAACGGTGCTGGCAACAAAATCTACGGCCAAGAGTATGTCCCCGAGCTGGTAGTCACCAACCGTACGGAGGCCGACTTGGTATTCGCCTCTATCAATCTGCATAACATGAGCTTTGCCAAGTCAGCGGTCAATGCCCTGAACAGCAGCTATCTAAACGCCTATCGGCCAGACTGGCAAGAAACCAGCGAGATGACCTGCCCCTCCATTTACATTTACTCATGGGGACAGGCCTCGGTCTACTTTACCGGGCTGGTCAGCAACGAGCGCGGCTTGTTACACATAGAGTGGACCGAGCAGAACAATACAGGCAATGGGAGCCTTTACACCCAGTCCATTGCCATGGGCGGAGCGGCTTTAGCCCCTGTCTGGGCCCATGAACTGGTAGTCTTAAACGCCGATAACATGGGCAGCCTGACAGGCCGTTTTGAGGCCTACCTGACCGTGCGCGACGGACTAGACGCCAGAGTCTATATAGAAGCGACAGCCGATGTCTGGCTAGAGCTGACGCTTGCCGACATCACTGCGAAGAAAGAGTTCACCGACAGCCTGCCGACCGGCCCGATCCAAGGTACCTTAGATCTGGAGAAGATCTTGGCTGTGGGCTTGCTAGACATCGTGCTGCCGACCGCGTTTCGTATGGAATACCTGGCTAGTGCGGGGGTCGCCTCGATTATTATCCCAGGTGTGCTGCAGTTCACTACTGAATCCCTAGACCTCGGCACTGTGACTTTGACCTTAAGCGAGCTGGAGAAGTACCGCATCGGCGGCCAGGACGCCAACTATCAGATCTATACTTTGCCCAACGGCACCGAGCTTTATTTAGATGCATTCGGCCAAGTGCGCCGTATCCTGACGCCGCAAGGCTATGCCTTTGACACCTCTCTTTATCAACTTAGTTATAACGGAAGCGGCCAAGCTGCTATAGACTTCCTTGAATACGAGGTCCGGTTAAACCTCTCCACGGGCGATCTTTATGTCTATGGCGAAAAGGGCTTCGACCTCTATATGGAATACGATCTTTCTCTTGGAGGCTGGTATACAGTTGCCGGCAACATAGTTACTCGCCAAGGCGTGGAGCTGCTTAGGGTGAGCAACCCAGGCAGCAGCCAAAGCATCGACCCTTATGACTTAAACGAAATAAAGAGCAACTATTACTGGAAGACCGAAGGCGGTTTTGACTACTACTTCCTGTTTGCAGAGAATATAAGCAACCTCCATAACACCAGTTACAGTGACTATTATGTGCTGGCCTTCTTTGCTGGGACCGACTATCTGGCCAATGTCTATACTGGCAGCCGGACAGCAAACAGTGTCGTTACCTCGTCTGGGACCGAATACGAGGTCACCTTCGACTCCCGCTCGTTTTCCTATAACGGTTCTGGAACTATTACTAGCGAAGTCGAGCGTTATAATGTCTACACCCGTTTCACTACGACAATCAACCAAGTAGCTGTCTATGTCGAAGTAATCGAGGTCCAACTACGAACATACACTTATAGCAATGGCGTCAGGCCATCTACCTATACCGTCAGCTGGGCAAGCAACGAGGCCAGGGTGTATTACGCACGTGCAGGGAACTATAGCGAAGGCTCGACTGACTATGTCCAGATAGACTACTGGAACAATGTCACCAGTTACCGCTTCGGCATCAACAACAATTCCAGCTCGTCGACAAACCCCTTGGCAGCCTACGTCATAACCGATACTCCAAGGATGAACATGGCCGGCAACCGGGTAGTATCAATAACGATCGCCTATGACTACATTAGGCTAAGCAGCCTAGGCACGTCTGCCCTGACTGTCCAATACGAGGACAGCGACAATGATGTGCCAAGGGTCCAAGCCCAAGGTTGGCGGATAAACTTCCCCGGAAACTCCAGCCTGGCTTATTTCATAGTGCCTTATAGCATCTATGAGCTCATTGACCCGAATGGGGACAGGTACGAACTGGACTCTACTTCCGAAGAGGCTATCTATTCGATTCGCTATGACGGTGCGGGGAATGCCTACACCGAGTGGGAGACGATAACCTCAGGCTATGTACACCTGTCAACGGGTCAGACTGTAAGGCTTTCAAGCTATAACTCGAACTACCGGGTGTCCCAAAGGATTCTGGTGTCTACTGGTGCGGTAGTCACCCGAAACGAGTCAGAGTACGAGAAGCTCTATGATGACGGGGAAGGCTGGTCAAGCGGGGTCTTCTTGTATTCTCAGACTTTTGTCTATGACTTATTGACAGGAACAGCCTCATTTGACATCCGTCCAGGCTATACCTATGTCGATCCGTCCAGCCTGACATACAGTCCTAATACCCAGCTGCTAAGCATAAGCGGCAAGCAGCACCTTGTCCAAATCTCCGACGATGTGGCCCTAAGCTCTGTCGGCAGCTATTATTACTGGACAGGCTCCAGCTGGGAGAGCGCAGGCCTTTACCAACACACCGCTGACCATGACACAGAAGCCCAGCTTGGCATCCCCGAAGGCCTAGGCTATTACGAGGTAAGGGGCGGGGGCGAAAGCCGTTTGGTGATCTACGCTTCGAACGGTGTCACTTACCATATTTCGTTTGTCAGCAACGAGGCCCAGGTCCGCGTGGGCTCGGACGGGACTGTGAAATGGTACGACCAAAACGATACCGACCAGACACGCGAAGCAGTCATCGAAGGCACAACCTACCTGGTCTCATACCTGGAGGGCTTCAGCGTAACACTGAAGATGGATGACCGCGCAGGCAGCATCCATGACGGCGACACCCCCAAAGGCCGGCTCGATGCAGACGGGGCCGACAACACAGACATTAAAGCCAATGGGGGCAACATCACAATCTACGCCCACAGCATCGGCTCGATCGGCACAGAGGCAGACCCCCTAGAGATGGAACTGGCCTGGCCAGGCCGTTTTGTGTTCTACGACCTGGAGGGCGAGCAGAGAATAGGCACTGATACATATATCTATGTTGAGAACGGGGACTGGTACTTTGACGACCAGACAGTCATTGAAGGCAGCGAGGAAAAAGACGTCGTGGTAATGATAGCCACACGTGACGGAAGCATTTTTGCAGACGATATAAGCGTGCTGTATGGCAGGTTCGTCCTCCAGACCAATGTCGTTTGGATATATGACTCGGCACTAATCGTCATCGACTGGCAGCCCAACCCAGATTCGACGTCTTCAGGCAATATCAGCTTCCGGCACATGGGGTCGGTCTATAGCTTAGTCGATCTAAATGCCAATGCCTTTGACACCGAAGCCAAAGGCGATATCCTCTTTGAAGCCATCATCAGCAAAGAAAGCGCAATCAGCCTGGTAGCTGGTAACACTATCGGCCAGTACCATGGCGACCAGCCTGGCTTGTACTGCGACGAGTATGGTTATCGGGCCTTCATAAAGTTTGCCGATACGGACGACGACAGCAACTCCATGCTTTCACTGAGCGCAAGGTCCTCCATTGGGCTTATCGACGACTATTTGATAATCGACATACCGGCTGGCCTCACCTTGCTCGTCCCCTATGTCAAAGACATCTATATTGATGCCTTAGAGCTGATTCTGGCGCAGATAAACAACGATCCAGAGGATCCAGCAGAGTACTATGAGGTAAGGATCGGCGACTATCCGCTGCTGGCCTGCCTGATGGACCTGATCACCCATCCGGACAATCCCAAGGTCAACGAGTTCAGTGGCTATACCTACGGCGACTCTGACAACCTGCATGAGGGTGATTGGCTGGCCTTGATCGAGCGGCAATTGCTGGAGATGCTGATAAACGTCCAAGATCCTAGTGACCTGGCTGCCTGGATTCTGATCCGGGCAGATCGAAGCGTCTGGACAGAACTCTTGTCCAAGGCCTTGGTCAGCGCGATGCTAGGCCAAGAGACAGGCCTTCCGACGCAGTGGATCCTAGATTTGTTTACGACAGACGAGCTGGAAGCCCTGCTTGATCAGGACAGCCTGAACATCCTGATAGCAGCAGCATACAGCCAAAGCCTTGACGGGCTTCCAGGCATGGTTGACGCTATCAGCCTGGCTGGCCTGGTAAGCGACAGCCATCTACAGCGTATCTTTGACAGTCTAGGCGAAGAGGAGAAGCTCCTCTTGGGCCTAGATGCCAATGCTACCAGCATCAGTATTGACGACTTGGTAGTGCTGGTCGAAAACGACTACCAGCTGACATTGCTCGATGTCTTGTTAGGCTACCTGGGCGACGATGGCCTGCTTAAGCTGTTTGACCATTTAAGCGACGCCGACAAAGAGCTGCTAGGACTCGATGGCTCTCAGTCGACGATCAGCCTCGATGACTTGTACCTGTTGCTGGCAAACGGCTTTGGCCTGTCGGCCCATGACGTCGTTTGCCTGCTGATCGGCCTTGACCCTTACGAAGAGGCCGACCCTGACGACCCGGACGGCCAGCTGGCAGGCCTTGACTATGACGCTATCGACCCAGTGACCAAGTCGTTCCTTGTCCGACTGCTCTTCTTGACCAAGCAGGACGGCGCCTTGCTGGCCATGCAGCTATTGATCGGACAAGGCCCCGAGGCCGTCTTCGAAATGGTCTTTGGCGCAGGCGGAAAACTGCTGGCAACTGACCCTCTAAAGCCAATCGATGCACGCGAGCAGACAGCCGCGTCTGGCGAGGCCTACCAGGTCGACTACGAGCTTGCCTGGGCTTTCTTGACACGCCTGCTTGAAATCCAAATGACCCCTGTCCTCAGCCTGGACGCTCTTGGCAACGCCGAGCTGGATGCTTTTGGCAATTATGTCTTCGAGCCCGGCCCAGAATGCTTTGATGGGCTAGGGGCATTGCTAGGCAGCCTGCTTACCCCAGACGAGATCGCAGACTTGTACCAGGCGGCGTTCTTCTCCGCCAGATACCCCCAAGAAGCAGCAGACGACGGCTATGACGACCCGCCTGCCCGCGGGTTCAATATCCACATCGGCCTATCGACAGGCGTCACTTATATCTATAACGACGGTTATATCTATATCGTCTCCGACTCTGGGGACTTGACGGTAGGCCAAATCACCTCGGAGCGTGGCGAGGTGACAATCATCAGCCTGGGCGGAAGCATCCTGGCCGAATACGACGAGCATAACGAGCATGTCGGCCATCATATCCTGGGCAGGGACATTACCTTGCACGCGCTCTTTGACGTCGGCCGTCACAGTGCACCGCTGCTCCTGGAGATGCGTGAGAACTCCCCTGTGATAGTCTTAAACATCGACGAGGACATCTATTACGACCAGGGCCAGGCACAAAAGGTTGAGCAGGGGCCGCCTTTCGAGTTTGAAGCCAATAATGCGGAGAAGACCTATATCCTGCGATACATCCAACTGACTGACCAAGCCGGGAACCTGGTGTTTGACGAGAACGGCTATCCCGTCATGGCCTGGGTCTTGGATGTGGTCGTCCGTATCGACTGGATGAGGGAAGACTTCCTTGACCCAGAAACCAGGCTGACCATCGATATCGATGCTGGAAGGGACGTGGCTGCCGAGGAGCTGAACGGCTCGGTCCGGGGCTCGGTCTTTGCCGGACGTGATGCCTGGTACACAGTTAATGACGGCGAGGTTGCAACAATCGTCGATCCCTTGACGGTCAAAATCGGCGGGACTCTGACTATAGATGCCCGCGACGACATCAGCGTTTATGGCCTGGGCAGCCTGACAATGGTAGCCAACAGCCTGTCTGGCCAAGTCAATGCCAGGGTTGAAAATGATCTGCACCTGTCCAACAGCGATGCCAAAGACCTGGTCGTAGGCCCGATTTGGGCTGGTGGCGATGTCACAATCGTCTCTGGGCAAAGCCTTGTCGAGGGAGACCGTTATGAGGGCGAGCCTTATGGCGAGTATGCCCAGGTAACGGGCACAAATATCGACCTCAGCGCGTTGGGGGCGATCGGCAACGACCTGATGCCCTTTAAGATCGACACCCGCTCTGGGCTAAACGGTACTCTGACTGCATTAGCCTACTCTATGGTGATCCATGAGATAAGCGACGACTTGATATTAAAGAATATCGAGTCTACTCAAGGCGATGTCACACTTCTAGCCCCGGGAAGCATCTTGGACGCCAACGATGCCGGCAAGGTGCTGGAAGACGCCAAGAATGCCGAAAAGGCCAGCCGTGAGGCAGCAAGCGAAGCTGAAGCGAAGCGTCTCGTCTATGAGATGTTAAACGAGCTGGCAGACCGGTATGCCGAGGCCTACCAAGCAGCCGAAGCCAGACGCTTGGCAGCCAACCAGTCGTTGGCTGACGCCACGGCAGCACGTGACCAACTAGTTCTTGACTTAAGCCAAGCCGAACAGAGCCTGGCCGACTTGCTTGCCTTGTCGCCTGGCCAACTAGACGCAATTGCCCTTTGTCAAGACCAGATAGACCAATTACGCGGGCTGATCAGTGTGGCAAACGACTTGGTAGACGAGCTCAACGCTGCTTATCAGGCAGCTGCCGAGTCGGCTGCCAATACCCAAGCCCAAGCCCAGTCTGCCCAACTGCAAGCCGGCTTGGCATATGACGAATGGCAGGCCCAAAGGGCTATCGCCTTAAGCCTGCGTGACCAAGCAGACTATAAATACAGCCTGATAAACTCGGCGACACCGACTGTCATAAGCCCGTTTGTCTTAAACTTGACAGCTGGTGGCAGTATCGGCAGAACGGACTATCTATTAAGTATAGGTGTGGGCGGCTATGTCAACGCGGAAGCCCCAGACGGTATCTATTTGGCTGGTTTTGGCGACCTTCAGCTCGGGGACATGCTGACCGACGAGGTTGTGCTGGTAACAGTGACCGGTGATTTAGACAGCTTAAGCCTGATAGCTTGTAGCTTCGTCGACCTTAGCTCGCTAGGCGGAAACGTGGGAACGGCTGACCAAAGGGTCTTGCTTGACACTAAGGCCTTGTCTGGGCTGGTCATGCCTGGCTATGGCTTATACATCGAGAACCTTAGTTCGCTAGAGATCGTCTCGATCCATGGCGGCCACATCGACTTGCAGGTGACCGGCGACATCAGCGGCCAGGCAGGCTCTTCTCCACATATCATCGCCGATACAGCTTATCTTTTTGTTACAGGCACCCTGGGCAGTATAGGCAGTCCTTTAGTGACCGATGTCAGTGTTTTGTTGGAAGTCGAGGCTTACGGTGATATAAGCCTCGAAGGCTATACCAATTTGACAGTTATAGCAAACAGTACTGTTGGACAAGTCAATGCCAAAGCGCTAGGAGGCTTGCATCTTGCCAACACTAACGGCTCTGACCTCAAGATAGGCCTCATTCAAGCCGGTCTAGACGTCTGGCTGACTGCTGATAGGAACCTCGTAGCAGGCAATTCGTATGGTGCCCCTGCCCATGTCAAAGGCCGAAGCATCAGCTTGTCGGCAAACGGTGCAATTGGCAGCAGCTCCGACCCCATACTGATTGACACTGATTCGTTCTTGGGAGGGACGTTTACAGCCTATGCCGAGCAACTAGTGGTCGAGGAAGTCAGCGACGACCTGTTGTTAATGCATGTCGAAGCTGGTGGAGACGTCTATATAAGCGCTCCGGGAAGCGTCCTCGATGCGAACGATGCCGGCCAGGCCATGAAAGACGCTGAAGATGCCATAAAGCAGGCACTGGATGCCGAGGCCGCTGCCAGCGCTGCGCAAAGCCTTTACGAGATACTTGAAGAGTATGCCAGGCGAACAGCAGCCTTGTTAGAGGCTGCCCGAGCGAACAGGCAGGCGGTCGAGCAGGCATTGTCAGCTGCCCTGGAAGCACAGGGGCAGGCAGAGGCCGACTTATTGCAGGCACAAGCCGACCTTGCCGACTACAACCAACAGCTGACAGACGCTCTCAGCCGCATTGTTGGAATCGAGGCCCTTTTTGCTGACATCGAGCTGCTGCGCGAGTCGGGGATGACAGAAGCCGACCTGGCCATTGCCATTGACGGCTTGTTGGCTGATTATGGCGTCCTGTCACTAGACGAGCTAGGCGCCATGCTTGGCGAGCTAAAAGAACTGCAGGCAAACCTGGACGATGCGATCGCTACAGCCCTTGCCGACATCGTTCTCCTAGAAGACTTGCTTGACAGCCTAGACGACCAGGTTGTCCTGCTCAATCAGGATCTGGACAAAGCCCTGCTGGATGAGTCTGTCGCCTTTGATGCTGCCCAGGCGGCACGGCAGGCAGCCGACGAGGCTCTGACAGAGGCCCTCGCTTGGCAGGCCTTGGCTTTGGACAAGCGGCAAGTTGCCGATCAGGCACTGCTTGACGCCTTGGGCCAGAGTCCTACGCTCAGCGCCTCAGGGGATCTTTACTTGGCCAGCGGCCAGGCCATCGGCACATACGACAGGCCCTTGTCCGTATTTGTCGGCAAGTCCCTGAACGCTAAAAGCACCACCGGCGTCTATATAGCAGCCTATGGCGACCTTTTGCTAGGCGACATAGACAGCGGTACCGGTTTTTGCTTCACTGCCGAAGGCAGCATCTTTGCCACCAGTGTGATCAGTGCAAACGAAGGCGAGCTGAACTCGCTTACCGGCTCAGTGGGGGAGACGGACAAACCGCTGGTCCTTCAGGTCAAGCGCTTGTCCGGCCTTGGACAGTCCGGTTTTTACCTAAACAGCCTTTGTGACCTCGAGGTCGGCAGCATTTATGGAGGCCCGCACCTTGTCTTGGTCGTCGACGGGGACGTCTTGGCAGCGCCAGGCAGCCAAGCAAACATCATCACAGAAGACTTACGCCTCACGGCTACAGGAAATATAGGCACGACAGCCGATCCTCTGCGCATAGCAGCAGGCATCATAAGCATCTATGGACGAGACATATCTGTCTTGTTGATGACAGATACGACAATCCGTCAAATCAGCGGTGACGCCATACACATTGTCGGCAACACGAATATTTGGGCCGACCCGGATTTGCCCGATGACCAGTACCACATAGTGGGCAACAGCTTGAGTATCAGTGCAAACGGCATGATTGGCAGCGAGCGGGTACCGGTCAGAGTCTGGATACCAGGCGAGCTGACAGCCGCCTCTAAGTATCTGGATGTCTATCTGGTCAACTACTATCATGAGCCTAGCCCAGACCAAGACGATGACGAGCCGATAGTCACTCGACCCAGGCCAAGGCCTCTGCCTTCTACCGGCCAAGAAGAAGTCCAAGCAAGCGAGCGGCCGACAGCCATCATCGACACCAAGACGCCACAAGGCTCTGGCAAGGCAGAAGAGCTTGAGAAAGCCATCGACAACGATAATCGGTCATGGGCCCTCGCCAACCTTATTCTTAGCCTGCTCAGCATACTGATGGCCTTGCTGATGCTTTTGTCAAGCATCCGCAAGAGGCAGGCAGGAACAAGCCAACTGGACCGGTGGAGAAGCCGGACCGATCGTCTAAGGGCCTTGCTTGGCCTTTCCATAAACTCGGTGCTGGCGATCGGTGCAATGGTTTTGTTCATATCGACAGAGGATCTAGGCGGGTCGATGTTGTTCTTTGACTCGTGGGCCGCCGTGCATATCGTCATCCTACTTGTTCAAATAGTCGTCACGCTGGCCTTGCGAAGCCAAGGCAAGGATCCCAGCCAGCCATCGACGCCGATTAAACTTGGTGAGGTAGCCTCGGATCAATAGGGGAGAGTCGCATAGGGCGTTTGTTTTTATGCCATCGCAAAGTGAGAGGGACACTCCTTTTCCACCGAGCTTTGGCATAAAAACTATTTAGGAGCAGGTTAAACGCTAGTAGACACGCCTTCAGGGTGGCTTACAGATAAAGAGCAAAATCCAATATCACGTTACCTTCGTCGTCAGCGTCTGTGAACCGAGGGCAGTTGTCGCGCTCAAACGAGATCCACCCATGGCTAGCCGTCTCCTTTGGCACGTATATGCCGCTGTCCTGCAAAGCCTTAGATATAGCCTCCCGCTGGCTTGGCGCCGTTAAAGCATAGACCTCGTCGATTCTCCCCTTGATATAGACCAGACCGGCTGACAGCCGTGGCAAATCGACGTAATCAAAACCATCAGGAGCGGGAGTGCCTTCGGTAAAGAACTCCCCAAGGTAATAGACGTGCTGTAAAGACTTAAAGCCATGTAGGACACAGTAGCTTTCGTCGTTGATCCGGGCCGCATCGCCTGCTTGTTCTATCTGTTCGAACCAGTTGCCCTCCCAGGCCAAAGACCAATTCGGGTAGCTGTCGAATCTACGTCCGATGAACCGTACAGGCGGATGTGAAACTAACTCGCACTTAATAATCTCTGGTCCCATTTTCCTCCCTATGATGTGGATAAAACCTGTATTTGGCTTAAACGAAGCGTTTTACCATAGTAGCATACGCATTTTTACTAACTAGAATGAATGTTTAATCAAACAATGTAAGAATTGAATCCGCTTGCTTTTACTAGCTTTTCATTTTCTTCGATCGGCCTTTACTCCATATTTTGCATGAATATGCCTCGCTGGGCATGTCGAAAAAAACAGTTTATATGCTTGTCGGCATGGACAAAGCTTTTATATTTACCCATTTATCTTAAGAATTGATTGCTCATTTGCCTTGAGTCACAGGTTGGTTCTGCAAGCTATCCTCAAATAAAGTATAGTCCCTGCATAACAAGGAATTCCAGCAAGTCAACCTAAAGCAAAATATCACATCATTGAGCTAAATATCGTGTTTGTTTCGCTAAAAGTAATTATCCAAAGATATTAATAAAGTAAAGAAAATAGAGAAATAATTGAGTAAAAAAAACTAACATAAACAAGTGTTTTCGGGCACAAGCAGAAATAAAAATGATATCCTGGTCACGTTGTAAAAATCGATGTATTGATACCTGTATGGGAGACGGGTTCCAGATATAGACCAACTAACAATAGTTGAGAGGAAACCACAAGCGCTTTCATGCAGGAACCTTGACAATTGAGCATGTAGTAAGGAGGCTGATAGTGCTTGATAGGCGGCATTATTAGTCTCAATTGTTGTTTTGTTATCAAACGTCAGGGAAAACCAGCAGACCAAAAAGGTCGTGATCAATGTTCGAGGAGGGAACGTATGCGAGAAATTTTCAAGAAGTACAAAGAGAAGGGGTCTAAGGTCCTCGCATTAGTGGCAGTCTTGCTTCTGGTGTTTGGCTTATATCCCATTATGACTTTTGCCGATCCTCCCGGAACGGCAGATATCTATGTCGGAGACCCCCTAGACGGATATCCAACAGGGGGATTTGTTGCAGGTGATGAGTTCACTGTCCCTATCATGATAGCTGACAATCCTGGCTTTGCAGCATTCAACTTCCAGGTTAACTTCGACCCTACCGTGCTTGGGTTCGTCAGTAAGACCGAAAATGGAGTTGATTGTAGTGATCCTTCAATAGTGTCAGCTGGTTCATGGACAAAAATACCGAACACAACAGCTGCTAATGAAGGCTGGCTCAGACTGAATGCCGTTGACATGGCAGCCACGCTTCGTCAAGAGAACAACGAACAAAACGGCCGCCTGTTTGCTGTCACCTTCCAGGTTCTAGACGATGCTGTTCCTGGTGACTATGCTATTAATATTACTTTGACGTTTGACAACGCAGGTAACTTTACAACATGGGAGCCAGCGAATGTTCCTCACCGTTTTATCCCGTTTAATTTCACGGTTCAAGACGAGCAGCCGCCTATTCCTGACCCAGCAATTCTAACAGTGGGAAGCGTTTCTGGAAGCGTGCTTCCAGGAGACAGTTTTACCGTTCCAGTGGCAATCGCTGATAACCCGGGCTTTGCTAGTGCGTCGTTTACCCTTGGCTTTAACGATAGCATCTTTGAACTGACCAGTTTCAGCACCCAAGGCTCTATATTGGAAAACAGGCTTGACTCTAGTATCTATGATGCTGAAGTAGCGTATAACGGCCCTGATTTAGTTGACGGGAACGGCTTGCTTTTCAATGCCAACTTTATAGTGAAGGACCAGGCTGCAGCGGGTACCTATACTATAACGATCGGTCTAACTAATGACGACGAGTTGAACTTTGTTGATGCAGCCAATAATGCACTGCCCATTAACTTTGTTTCGGGCACTGTCATTGTTGCTTCTGACGAACCGCCTCTGCCGGGAACGACGATAGTTGTCGGTAATGGCAGTGGAGGCCCTGGCGATACGATCACTGTCCCTGTCACAGTGGAAGATAATGCCGGGTTTGCGGCTGCTGCGTTGCAAGTAAGCTATGACCACTCCCTATTGACTTTCGTAGGCATCGTGCCTGGCAGCGACCTGCCAGACGGTGCGGTAATTGTCCCAGACGCGCCTGAGAACGACAGACTGCTGATCATGTCTGCTGTCAATATTACCGGCGACATCAAGCTGTTCGACCTGGTTTTTGAGGTTGTCGACACTGCCCCTGATGCAGTCACTACGGTAAATATTGAAGTATATAACCCTGATGAGAAGAACTTTGTAAACGCTGACGGCGTAGAGCTAGAGGTAAGTTTTGAAGCTGGTACTTTGACGATAGTCGAAGGCGAGAACCAATTAGTCATCCCTGATGACTTAGACTTCCCAGCATTTACAGAAGAGACCACATGGGTCCGTATTTACAATGGGGATCCCATCAGCATTCCTGTCACAGTAGCAGTAGCTGGCGGCGTCGGTACAGTGGTTGTCTATTACGACGGTGATACCACTGCGCCAACAAATGTCGGATCATATGCAGTTACAGTTACTGTCTCTGGAGTCCCGGGCTATCGGCCTGTCACCACCCCTGTTGCACTAGGTACGCTAAGCATCGTCAAGGCGCCGGCACCGGCTATCGATTGGCCGACAGCTGATTCCATAACCTATGGCCAGTCCTTTGCAGATGTTGTCCTAGCAGGAGGCTCGACGCAGTACGGTAGCTTTGCTATCGACTCTAGCTTTGATACAACAGTTGTACCTGATGCCGGTTTGGCTCCTATCCCTGTAGTGTTTACGCCTAATGCTGACACTGTGTTGAATTTCGAAGACATAACAGACCTCTTCCACGATGTTGAGCTGACTGTGCTCAAAGCGCAAGCGCCAGATATCACAGTTTGGCCAACGTCAGCGACCACAATCCGTGAGGGACAGGCTTTGTCTGCTTCAAGCCTTAATCTAGTATCCAATGAGTTTGGTGCATTTAATTGGGCCGACCCAGATACTACGCCGGTTGCCCCAGGTGGCTCATACGAAGTCATCTTTATTCCATCACAAGCGACAGTGAACAACTATGAGCCGATCGTATCGACTCCACATAATGTTTCGGTGAGCGTCGTTGTAGCTGGGGATGTTGACGGAAGCGGCGGCGTGTCTGCTGCTGACGCCCTCAGGATCTTACAACATGCCACAGGCGTCTATGTTTTGACTGGCGATGCGCTGTTAGCTGCTGACCTTGACGGCGATGGAGTAATCACTGCTGCTGATGCAATACTGGCAGCCAGAAAAGCAATAGGCCTTTAAGCTGAATCAGTATGTAGGCTTGCTTAAGTTCTAGTTAATGTACGACCTTAGATTCGATTAGTGACTAGCTGCTTTCCGCTGTATCACAGTGGAAAGCAGCTATATATGAGAACCGTTGAGGGATGAGACAATCTAAAGCGGCAATAGACAAAGATTGTCCGAACAGGCTGAGTGGGATTATGAATAAAGCAAGTACCAAGTTAAATGAAAACAAACACGTTTTAATCATATTATTGTTATTGGGTGCGTTCGTGGTTTCTCCCGTTTTATCATATGCTGCACCTGGTACTGCTGTTTTTAGTGTCAACACCGTCCAAGGAGAGCCCGGGCATGATGTTACGCTGCGGGTGAGCATTAGCGACAATCCAGGACATGGGGCTGCTGTGATGACGGTCGATTACGACTCCACAGCGCTTGAGTTGAAAAGCATCTCGCCTGGGATGCTTTTGGTAAGTAAGTCTTTGGTCAGTGATACAAGTATAAACAATAATTTTGGTGTGCTGGACCTCTCCGTTACCGGTATTACCGGAAACGGCGAATACGTACTGTTGACTTTTACAATTAGGACCAATGCAACGAACGGGCTGAAGCCGGTAACCCTGACACTAGCTCAGGGTTTGGAGAAGAATTTTGTCGACTTGAATGGCAATCCCTTGTCTGTCGAGTTTAGAGCGGGTGCTGTCAATGTAGCAAGGCCAAGTAACGGTAACAACAGCGGAACTGGGGGAACTGGCGGTACTGGTGGCGGCGGAACCGGTGGCGGCGGAACCGGTGGAACCGGCGGTACTGGAGGTACCGGGGGAAACAACCCTAGCAGCCCAACTGATGAAACTGCCACAGGCAATGAGCCTTCTAACGAGACAGCAGCTATCCCTGACACGAATGTTCCTTTGACGAACAATACTGGTAGTCAAAACATCGAGCAGTCTGGTAATCAAACACCAAGCAAAAGCAGCCCGCCTTGGTTGTTAATACTGATTCTACTGCTCTTCGTAGCTTTGGTGATAGCTGGAGTCTTCTTCTTTTGGCGTCGCAGACGCTTTGAGGAAGATGAATAAACAAGAATAAAATGATACTGACTAGCAAGATGAAAGGTAGGCCTATGAGTTCAGGTGCAGTAAAAAGAATGCATATGATAAAAAAAGTAGGCATCAGTGTTATAGCAGTCTTGTTTATCTTGTCCACAATACAATTCCCAAGGCTTGTCTTCGCTGAAGGCAGTGCGATGATTACTCTAAGCAACAACGAGGCGACTGCCCCAGGCGAGGAGTTCACTGTCAATGTCGAGATAACAAACAACCCCGGTTTTTGTGGAGCAGCTTTTGAGTTTAGATATGACACTAACACTTTGGAGTTAGTCCGTTTTATTTCTGAGGGGCTAATGAAAGGCGGGACTCTAGAAAACCCAGCAGAGAGTGTTATCGGGTTTATATCAGGAACAGACATAAATGATGACGGCTTGCTTTTTTCAGCAGTGTTCAAGGTAAAGGACAATGCTTTAACAGGAATGTACAATATTGAAATGGATGTACGACAAGGACGGGCATTGAACTTCGTGAACAGTGACCGTGATGTCGTCGAGGTTATATTTATCCCCGGTTTTGTGATTGTTACGGGCAATAACGAGCCCCAAGCAAACAATGACGACCAGCCAAATCCAGACCAATCGAACAATGACGAGCCAGGACAGCTAACGGATCCTAACGATAACCAGCCGACCAATAATAATCCTATTAGGGACACCAGCCGCATAGTGGCTGTTAGCCCAAATGGCTCAGAGCGTGAGTTCTTGATGCGCAACAACGGCAGTGACCGCGAGTATTCGTTCGACGATGGCATAAGCTGGACCCGAGTGCCTGATGATGGGATCATTACAACACCAGAAGGAACAAAGATATCAATCGATGGCAAAGGAGAGTCTGACTACACTGTTGAGAACCTACCGCCAGCCTTGGCCTCGACCAGTCCGAACCAGACTCTGATTGCTGGTGTGCCTTTGCAGGCTTGGATAGCCATTGGCCTTGTCTCGGTAGCAGCTGTCATAGTCCTGTTTATAATGATGCGTCGACGCAGTGGAGTTTTGAATGCTGCCAAGAGCACGCGCTCTGTGGGAAGCAAAAAAGCGAGCCAAGGCAACAAGCAAAGCCGTAGGTAAAAGGGCTGGATGAGAGGTCCTGATAGAACTACTAGTTGGGTCTCTGTTGCAATATAAAAGCCAGCATCCAGGAGTTATGCTTAGTTGCACTTTTATAACATGTGAACATGTGGAAGATTTCGCTATCTAGGGAATAGTGTGGTGTTTCACTGGATGAGTTTGTCAAAAACGGCAGGCTCAAGTGAGGGTTTTAACTAAATAAGCACCAAATCACCAAATAACAAGAGGGAAAAATACATTATTAAGAGAAAAGAGGGGTAGCATTTTAATGAAAGAGGAGGGAAAGATGATTAGAAAAAAAACGAGAGGGACAGGCAAGGCCTTTGCAGCTTTATTGGCACTGGCCATGGCTCTGACATTGGTGGGACTGGTACCTCTCCAAGCCTTTGCCGAACTAGTTGATTCGGCAAGTGACGATATTGATTTGACTGTTCCAGACGATAGCCTAGACGATGATAGCCTAGGTTCAGACGATACGACTACGACACCCCCGCTGTACCCTTATTTTCAAATAACGGTAAGCATTCCTACTTCCAATACTGTCTTCATTTTGCCGACCAGCTCTATTCTGATCAGGGATAATGCTTTAAAACCCTATGATTGGCACATCGAGTGGGGCGACAAGAGCTGGCAAGACTCTAAAGGAAACAGCTATCCAGGCACCGGCTTAGCGCACACTTATACGAGTGCCGGTGATTATTCGATCACTGTCACCCCTAACGAGTCGACCGAGGCCTGGTTGGCGGCTTTTGGCTTCGGTTTTGACTTGCTTGGAGCAAACACGGCAGCAAACCGGGCAATGATAAAGGCTGTGACAAGTCCTTTAAGGCCAGAAATGACACGTACCACTGCCCAAATCAACGGTGATCAACCTGCACCAGATTATGAGTGGGCACACGCTTTTGACCTATGCGTCAATCTCATCGAAGCCCCAGCTACTGCTGGGTGGGAGGGTATCACCAGTGTTGGCGCTTATTTTGCTGCTGGGATGTTTTATGAGTGTTCGAGCCTCGTCTCTTTGCCGGAAGATTTCAACCTGCCTCAAGGCCTCCGATCGGTAGAATCCGGGTTTGCCTCATTTATGTTCAGCAAATGCTCCAACCTTGTTAGCTTACCTCAAGCTTTTAACCTTCCACAGTCAATTGCTTCTGCTGACGATTTGTTTGCATCAAATATGTTTTATGAATGCCATCGGTTGACTGCACTTCCGAAAGGCTTCAGCCTGCCGAAATGCCAAACAGAAGCAGGCAGGTCTTATGCCGAAGGCATGTTTAGGAACTGTTTCAGCCTTCAAGACATAGGTGACAGCTTTAGTTTTCCCAAAGACTTAAGTGTCGTAGGTGACTATTTTGCCTCAGATATGTTTGCCAAGTGCAATAGCTTGCAAAGCCTGCCCAAGAGCTTTAACCTGCCTCAAAGCCTCACAGAGGTTGGAGCGAACTTTGCCAGCAAAATGTTTAGCGATTGCACAAGTCTGCAAGGCCTTCCAAAGAACTTCAACATCCCGCAGTCAATCAACACAGTAGGGGAGAACTTCTTGTTCGGGGCTTTCTCAAATTGTTTAAGCCTTACCGAACTGCCGAAGTCCTTCAGTTTGAATCTAGATATTTCGTATGCCGATAACAATTTTGCCGCTTATATGTTTACTGACTGCTTAGGCCTCATTGCTTTGCCGGCGAGGTTCAACCTCCCCCAAGGCTTGACAGCGGTAGGCGACGCATTTGCCAGTTACATGTTCTCTAACTGCCGAAGCCTTGAACGTTTTCCGGACGGCTTTACTATCCCCCAAAACATCACGATTGTCGGCAACTGGTTTGTGGAGGGCATCTTCTCGTTCTGTGTAAGCCTAAACGGCTTGCCAGAAGGGTTTAACCTGCCCCAAGACATCCAAACTGTGGGCTATGGCTTCGCTGCCCAAATGCTTTGCGAGGCAGGCGGTCCTGATTTTCAGATTAATCGACAGTTCTGCTTCCCAGCATCGATACCCTCGAATGCCGAGGGTGCTTTTGCCCGGGCTTTATTATTATCCTCATACGCTCCGGTACAAACCCGCCTGGCAAGCTCGATAATCAATAATTGCGCAAGCCCAGACGATCAAAGAAACACTTTCGATGACCGGTTCAAAGACCTCAACTACCTGGCAATCACTTGGGGTGGAAAAGGCATTATCGAGCCGATTGTTGGGGCTCCAGGATCTGGTGACCTCAATAACGATGGTTATGTAACGATGGACGAAGTCATCATCGCCTTACAGGCGACAACTGCCGATATTGGATTGACTCCAGGACAGTTCTTGGCGCTGGACATGGACTTTGATGGTGACATCACAATGTCTGACGTCGTTATAGTCCTGCAAAAGACGCTTGAGAATTAGCTTGCTTTGCCGTCGGCATGTTTACTGATGTAATAACGAGAGAGGTAAAAATGAGGTACTTAGAAAGAAAAGATATGAAAAAAAGAACCACCATATTCATTCCTTTATTGATGGTGATGGCCTTAGTAGCGATTATCCCGTCCCAAGCCTTGGCTGAGTATGGGGATATCTTAGGCGGAGAAGGACAGGCCCATGCCGCCGATAACGCCTTCGCTGCTGGCGAGGCCTTTCAACTCAATATTAGGACACCAAATAACAATACGAGCTTCTTGTTGCCAATCAGCAGTAACCTGAATGGGACTGGAAGCGGCAAGTACTACAACTGGATTGTTGATTGGGGCGATGGCGACTCGGAGCCCTACGCTGGACTTAGCTCGGAAGGCGGCGGGATACCCCATAATTATGCCAATGCTGGCGATTATGCCATATCGATCAGCCCTAACGGCACGACTGATGCCTGGCTGGCAGCATTTGGTTTTTATGAGAGCACCACTGGTGCCAACGATGCTGCGAACAAAGCCATGGTATTGGGGTCGCCAAGCGTGATTACACCGGAAATGACTAGGACTGCCGATCAGGTCAACGGTACAGCCTCAGCACCTAGCTTTGAATGGGGACTGACCTTTTATGCATGTACCAACCTTGTGCAAGCCCCCATCTTCCAAGGCTGGGAGGCTATCTCGTCTGTCGGCACCAACTTCACTTACGGGATGTTTTACGGTTGCAGCCGCCTGACTGCGCTGCCGGCTGGGTTTACCTACCCCCAAGGAATCACGACGGTTGGCAATAATTTCGCTTATTGGACCTTTAACAATTGCACAAGCCTGGTCTCGCTGCCGGCGAACTTCAACCTGCCACAAAACATAAGCGACGCAGGTAGGAATTTTGCAGCTTACATGTTCTACGGGTGCTCTAGCCTAACCAGCCTGCCGGCTGGTTTCAACCTGCCCCAAAGCACGACGACTGCCGGCGATAATTTTGCCTATGCGATGTTTGACAATTGTAAAAGCCTAGCTAGCATCCCAGCAGGTTTCAACCTGCCACAATCAATTACTACTGCCAACAACAGTTTTGCCACTTACCTGTTCTATGGTTGTTCCAATCTGACTTCGATACCTGAAGGCTTCAACCTGCCTCAGGGAATATCAGCAGTAGGCGATGGTTTTGCTAGCTACATGTTCTATGGCTGCGAAAAACTCACCTCGCTGCCGGCGAACTTCAACCTCCCGCAAGGCATTACCCGCGTAGGCTTGAATTTCGTTAGCTACATGTTCTATGGCTGCAGCAGCCTGGGCGCTTTGCCCAGTGGCTTCAACCTGCCGCAAGGCATTACCTCGGCTGAGAACTATTTCGCCTCGAACATGTTCAACATGGCTGGCGGGCCCAATTTTCAAATCAACGCCGAGTTCAAGTTCCCCGTCGGGGTCACCTCGACAAACTTGAACAACTTCTATCGGGCATTCTTACTGGCTTGGCAAGCGCCTATGCAAAACCGCAGCGCAGCGTCGATTATCGGCGACTGCCCCGTGCCAAGTACCCAGCGCAATACTTTCGACACACACTTTAAAGACCTGGACTATATACCTATCAATTGGGGAGGCAAGGATCTTACACCCCCTGACCATGGCGAACCAGGCACTGGAGACTTGAATGGCGACGGCGTTGTGACCATGGACGAGGTAATCATTGCCTTAAGAGGGACCGTCAGCGCAACTGAACTAAGCCCAAGCGAGCTCGACATCCTTGATATCGACCGCGACCGGGCCATAACCATGAACGATGTAATTCTGATGCTACAAATGACAACTACTTAAAAGCGAAAAGCAGTAGGTATCCTGTATACCTACTGCTTTGACCCGTCATATTAAGCAAAACCCTGCAGGGGCTTGTCCTGCCATGAGCAACCTTTGCTTGAAGGCTGTTAAAAGCCCCGGTTTTTGATGGCTGTCGGGATTAAACAGTGGAGGTCTTCTCCACATGAGCAGAAAGCATAAAAATGAGCAGTTTTAATAATCGGGGGAGAAGGACACTGGCTTGGATACTCTCTTTAGCCATGTTGCTGTCAGCCTTGGGTGCAGTCCCGTTTGTGGCTTTGGCTGATGACCAGGCAGGATTGGATCCTGCCTTACAGGAGAGTTTGCGCGCCCCACTGCAAGACGAGGGGCGGGTCTTTCAAATGGTGATCGCCACTCCTGCTGACAATGTCACGTTCTTGCTACCCACCAGCTCTGCCTTAAACGGGGTCGATGTCAGAAAACCCTACGATTGGTCTGTGGACTGGGGCGATGGCGCCACCGAGACAGTCAGCGGAAGCAGCGCCAAGGGCGGCGGCATAGAGCACACCTATGCTGTTGCCGGTTATTACGACGTGACTATCAACTCCAATGGCACGACTGAGGCCTGGTTGGCGGCATTTGGCTTTTATACCGGTTACGAGGGGTCGAACTCGCTAGAAAACAAGAGCCTGGTCATAGGCGTCCTCGGGGTCCTGACTCCTGAAATGACAAGGACGGCAGACCAGCTTGGCGGTGTAGGCCTTGCTCCCGATTATGAATGGGCATACACGTTTTATGAATGCGTAAACTTATTGAACGCCCCGCTCTTCGTGTCATGGGAGGACGTCAGCAGTGTGGGGAGGTTCTTTGCAGAGCGGCTGTTTTATGGCTGTTCCGGCCTTTATATGGTACCGAACACTTTTAGCCTGCCCCAAGACATCGAATCCGTCGGAGACAACTTCGCCCTACAGATGTTTTGTGGCTGCTCCAGCTTGATCAGCTTTCCGGAGGGCTTTAACCTGCCGCCGAAGATCGTCTCGCTGAAAGACTGCTTTGCCACAGAAATGTTTTATAACTGTACTAGCCTAGTAGGCTTGCCAGACAGCTTTAGCCTGCCAGCAGGTGCAAGCGAAGTCGGGGGCAGCTATGCAGCGGGGATGTTTAGGGCTTGTACAAGCTTGACTAGATTGCCCGAAGGCTTTAACTTCCCCCAGTCCCTTGTCATTGTGGGTGACTTGTTCGCCTACAACATGTTCGCCTCATGCTCCAGCCTGACCAGCCTGCCAACCGGTTTTCAACTGCCACAAGACATCAGTGGCGCTGCAGACTACTTTGCAGCTTGGATGCTGGCCGATTGCCCAAGCCTAGACTCGCTGCCGCCCAGCTTTAACTTCCCCCAGAACCTGCATAGCGTGGGCAGCAACTTCGCTGTCTGCTTCTTATATGCATCAGGAAGCGACACATTCCAGATAAACGACAAGCTGTGCTTCCCTTCCTCGGTTGGCGAGGCCAGTGCGAACGCTTGGTATAAAAGCCTGCAACTCTCTGACCATGCCCCCTTGCAGAACAGGTTGGCTGCTTCGCTTATTGCCAGCTGTCCAACGCCTCCAAGCAAGCAGGAGACTTTTGGCCAGATGTTTAGGGACATCGATTATATCGCGGTCAACTGGGGCGGCAAGGGCCTGCCGGCACCGCCGACCGGAGAAGCCGGTTCCGGCGACTGGAACGGAGACGGCGTGGTCACGATGGACGAAGTCATTTTGGCACTACAGGCAACTATTAGCAATACCGGCCTCGACCAGGCCTTCATCGATGTCTTTGACATGGACTTCGACGGTATGATCAGCATGGCAGATGTGATAATTGCCTTGAGGCTAACACTCGTCTAGTATGAAAACCCTGGGGATGGGCCTCTTGCAAGGTCTTCTCCACATAATAAAAAAGCAGGGGAATATGTATACGATTCTTATAAATAGGCATAAAAGCCAATACAGCATGCTGGTTTTCATGCTCGTTGCCTTGATTATCGGGATAAGCCCTGGCCTGGCCTTGGCTAAAAGCGGGAGCCAGCCTAGCGAAGCGCTTGACAGCCAAAGCGTGATCAAAAGCCAAGACGCGGACACTTTTTGCCTGGTGGTTAAGACCCCCCAAGCGAACGCGCCTTTTATCGTTCCCACATGCAGCGGCCTTGATGGCTTGGATGTGGAAAAGCCCTACGACTGGTCGATTGACTGGGGCGATGGCAGCGATGAGAACGTATCGGGGACGAGCTCTTCGAACAGCGGCATCCGCCATACTTATCTCGTTCCGGGCACCTACAATATAACGATTTCAGCGCATGGGCCTACTGAGGCTTGGCTAGCCGCCTTCGGTTTCGGCTTCAGTTCGTCGGGAGCAAACAACTTAGACAATAAAGCTATGGTCATATCAGCACCAAGTACTATTAGACCAGAGATGACCCGGACAGCCGACCAGGTCGACGGGGAGGCCCCGCCGCCAAGCTACGAATGGTCGAACACGTTCAACTCATGTGTCAATTTAAGCGTTGCGCCGACCTTTGCCGGCTGGGAGGCTGTTTGGCAAGTCGAAGACGGCTTTATGGAAAGCATGTTCTATAGCTGCACAAGCCTTGAAACAATAAGGGAAGGCTTAAATTTCCCCCAAAATATCAGAACAGCTGGAAAAGACTTTGCAGCCAGCCTGTTCTTTGGCTGCACGAGCCTTACCGACCTTCCTGATGGCTTCGACTTGCCGCAAAGCCTGACAAGCGTAGGTGACGATTTTGGCCAGTCGATGTTCTTTGGCTGTCCAAACCTTAAAGGCTTGCCGGCTTGTTTCAACCTTCCCCAGGGATTGGTATCGATCGGCGATTATTTTGCGAACAGCATGTTTGGCTTTTGTACGGGGTTAGAATCCCTCCCTGACGGCTTCAACTTGCCTCCAGGCATCGAAGATGCTCAAGACGGGTTTGCCTTGAACATGTTTGCCAATTGCGATTGTTTGGCCGGCTTGCCAGACGGCTTCAACTTTCCCCAAGGCATAAACCACGTAGGGGATACTTTTGCCTGGTCGATGTTTAGGGAGTGCTTAAGCTTAGCTGTTCTGCCAAACGGCTTTACCTTCCCGCAAAACCTGTCTGCAGTCGGTGATTTTTTCGCGACTAACATGTTTGCCTTCTGTACTAGCCTAAATGCTTTGCCAGCTGGGTTCAGGCTTCCCCAAAACCTGCTTGGAGCCGGGATCTATTTCGCAGCTGAAATGTTTTATGGCGCTGGCAGCCCCCAATTCCAAATAAACGCCGAGTTCAGTTTTCCAGCGGGGATTCCGATATATAGCGTCAACGCTTTTTATCGGATCTTCCTCTTGTCTAGTCAAGCTCCTAGGCAGGGCCGCACAGCTGCCTCGATCATCGGAGACAGCCCAACGCCGATGGACAACAGGGAAAGCTTCGATGGGCATTTCAGCGATCTTGACTACATAGACATGAATTGGGGCGGAAAAGGGCTGACGCCGCCTCATGTCGGTGAATGGGGCTCAGGAGACCTAAATGGCGATGGGCTTGTCACCATGGACGAGGTAATCATTGCCCTTCAGGCAACGGTACAAGACATTGGCCTGACTCCCGAGCAAGTATTGGCACTAGACATGAACATGGACAGTACAGTGACCATGAGCGACGTGATTTTAATGCTACAGAAAACCCTCTAAGTAATATAAGGCCAATCTGCTTGGCTGTATTTTTTATAGCCTAAGCTAAAAGGTAAAGGACCTTTGTAAAAAATCAAACCATCTAGCGGCATGACCTTGTTAAATTACCGCTAGTGCACCTAATAAACCAAACACTTACGAGAGGAAGTGAAATGAAATATACACGAGCCCGATGGCTGTCACAGACGCTTGCCTTGATTCTTTCGTTTGTGCTGACAGCAGCCCTGGCTATCGTATTTCCAAAGACATCATTTGCTGACGACATGACCGAGCTTACACCTGATGCAGTCCCTTTGACAGAGTCAGGCGATCTGGGTATTCATTCTTTGGCCGATATGTCTTTTCAAATGACTATTCAGACAACCCAACAAAACAATAGCTTCATTCTGCCGACGAGCAGCAAGCTGTATGACGAGAACATTGGTAAATACTATAACTGGGATATCAATTGGGGAGACCAGAGCTCGGAGACGGTCAGTGGTAACAGTGCTTCGGACAGTGGCATCAGGCACGAATACCCTTCAGTAGGCGTTTTCACGATTACCATCAAGCCTGCCGGCTCGACGGAGGCCTGGCTTGCCGCATTTGGTTTCAGCAATGGGACTGCCGGGTCGAACGACATTGAGAACAAAGAAATGGTGATTGGCGTCATTGGCCCACTCAATCCCGAAATGACCAGGTCTAACGAGCAGATCAACGGCAGTATTGCTGCTCCCATAAACGAATGGGCCTACACGTTCTTCAAGTGCACGAACCTGACAGTGGGGCCTTCGTTTGTCGACTGGGACACAGTCACGACGGCTGGGAATAATTTCGCCGACTCGCTTTTTTCCTGTTGTAGCCGCTTGAACACCTTCCTTGAAGGCTTTACTTTGCCCAAGAACATTGTATTGGTAGGTGACTATTTTGCTAACCAAATGTTTAACGAATGCTTTGCCTTGGCTAAACTGCCTAACAGCTTCAACTTGCCCCAGAGAATAGCAAAAGCCGGTGATTGCTTCTTGTTCGGTATGTTTCGGTACTGCACAAGCCTTGCCGCGTTGCCAGGAGGCTTTAACATACCTCAAGGCTTCTTAGACGTCGGATACTCGTTTGCAGCCTACCTGTTCTTGAACTGCAGCAGCCTGGCCAGCCTGCCGGCGGGCTTCAACTTTCCCCAAAGCATCCAGACGACCGGCGACTATTTTGCTTTTTATATGTTTGGCAGTTGTTCGAGCCTAAGCCAGCTGCCAGTGGGTTTCAACCTGCCGCCAAATATCAATACGGTAGGAAGCTTGTTTGTGGGATCATTGTTCGAGTATTGCACTAAGCTTGCCGCCTTGCCCCAGAACTTCAATCTGCCCCAGGGCATCACCAGTGTCGGTGACTATTTTGCATCGGATATGTTTTTTTGCTGCTCGAGCCTGATTACTTTACCAGCTGGGTTCAACCTGCCCAAAGGCTTGACCAGGGTGGGGCATACGTTCGCCAGGGGCATGTTTTCGTGCTGTTATAGCTTAAGGACCCTACCTGCGGGGTTCAACCTTCCCCAAGGCATCATCTCTGTGGGCGACTATTTTGCCAGTCGCATGTTTGACACTTGTTCGGACCTGCGGGAGCTTCCCAGCGGTTTCAACCTTCCCCCAGGCATCACCTTGACTGGGAACGGCTTTGCCTCCTATATGTTCAATAGGGCTGGCGGGCCGACCTTTCAATTGAATGCGGAGTTTCGTTTTCCCACAAGCGTGTCGACCTTTATGATCGACTCCTACTTCAACACTTTGTTCTTGTCTGACAATGCACCTGTCCAAAACCGTACTGCTGCTTCGATCATTGGCTTAAGCGCAACACCAACCAATGAGCGAGAGACCTTTAGCCGGCATTTTAGTGATATTGACTTTATAGCAATTAATTGGGGAGGCAGGGGCCTGATGCCGAACACAGTCGGGCCTCCTGGCTCAGGCGACCTAAATGGCGATGGGTCGGTGACCATGGACGAGGTGATAATAGCTTTAAGGGCGACCGTTTCTGATATCGGCTTGACTCCAGCCCAGCGTGCAGCACTTGATATGAACCAAGACGGGGTTATCACAGTAGCCGACGTTGTTATGATTTTGCGTATGACAATCTAGATAGCCGGCATTTGTAAAAAAATATAGCCAGCTGACTGGCATTTGCTCTGGTCAGGTGAACAGTAATAGCCGACACGTTGGCAAAGGCTGCTGTTGTCCAAGCCCATGCTCCCACTCTATTTAATAAAACTGGGCTTTACTGAAAACTAATGCAAACTTACTTGTATTTTATAAAAAAGCCCATTAATCATGAGTCATTTGAAAATGTGAGTCATTTTGGCAACTTTGATCTTTATAATTGTCATTGTGGAATTTGCGTGGCTTTAAAACATTGAGGGAAATAGAGGGAAAGGGTGAACATGTCGGTTTTTACGAATAGCAAAAGAAATAGCCTGATTGCCATTGTTTTGGCTCTGGTGATGGCTGCAACAATGATGGTTTTTATTCCAACTATTGCTTTTGCCACAAAAGCAACAGACGGCTTAGGGGGTAGCCAAGAAGAGCCGATACTAGGTATCGAATACATAGAGGACGGTGCGCCCAATCAGGCAGACCAAGTTAACGAGTCCTCCTATGTCTTTCAACTGATCGTTACGATGCCTGCTGGCAACTCTGGTTTTTTATTGCCGGTCAGCAGTTATCTCAATAATTCATATACAGGCAAAGACTACGACTGGACAGTCAATTGGGGAGACGGCACCTCTGGAGACTTCGCTGGAACCAGCTCAGAGGGCAAAGGCATCTCCCATACATACTCCAATGCCGGCGAATACACCATAACGATTACGCCCAAAGAAGCGACTGGAGCCTGGCTAGCAGCCTTTGGCTTTGGCAATGGGTCGTCTGGTGCCAATGCACCAAGCAACAAGTCGTTGCTCACCGGCGTCATCGGGCCGCTTGCACCAGAGATGACGCGCACAACAGGCCAGGCCAACGGCAGTGAAGACGCCCCTAGTTATGAGTGGGCCTATACCTTCTACCAATGTACCAATCTGACCCGGGTGCCTACTATCGAGGCTTGGGAAAACGTCAAGAACGCCGGCTCGTATTTCGCTAATGCGATGTTTTACGGCTGCACAAGCCTAACCACGCTTGCTGCAGGCTTCACGCTGCCGCAAGGCCTAACCAGAGTGGACAGCAATTTCGCATCCTCGATGTTCAGCCACTGTACTAGCCTGACAAGCATTCCCACCGGCTTCAACCTGCCGGCTGGGATTATCGAAGCCGGCCATAGCTTTGCCTCGGAGATGTTCGCTGCTTGCACTAGCCTGACCACGCTGCCAGCTGGCTTCAATATCCCCCAAAGCATTAACAGCGTCAGCAACTATTTCTGTGCATGGATGTTTAATGGCTGCACAAGGCTCGCAGGCCTTCCAGCAGGCTTTAACTTTCCTCAGGGCATAACGAACGCAGGCTTTGGCTTTGCTTTCGAGATGTTCAATGCCTGTTCTAGCCTCAGCACACTGCCTGCGTCTTTCAACCTGCCACAAAGCATCAACACTGTCATTGACAGCTTTGCTGTTCGGATGTTTCGAAACTGTGCAAGCCTGGCCACATTGCCGCCAAGCTTTAACTTCCCCCAAAACATTGCGAACGCCAGTGACTACTTCGCGTTTTGGATGTTCGATGGCTGCACAAGCCTCACTGCCCTCCCCGCAGGCTTCAACCTGCCGCAAAGCATCACCTCGGTTGGAGACAGCTTTGCCTGCGGGCTCTTCAACAACTGTGCCAGCCTCAGTGCCTTGCCGGCTGGTTTTAGAGTCCCCCAAGGCATAACCGCCGTTGGCGATGACTTTTTATATGCTATGTTTTACAACTGCTCGAGCTTGGCAAACCTACCAGCCGGCTTTACTTTCCCCGCAGGCATTGCCGGGACAGTAGGCAATAATTTCGCTTACTGCATGTTTTACAACTGCGTGAGCCTGCTCGCATTACCGGCAGGCTTCAACCTGCCCCAAAACATCACATCGGTCGGCAACAACTTCTTGTACGGCATGTTCTACAAGTGCCTAGAGCTCGTCACTATACCGGCAGGCTTCAACCTGCCCCAAAACATCACCACAGTGGGGGATTATTTCGCTTTTAGAATGTTTTGCGAGTGCACCGAACTCGGGTCTTTGCCGGCAGGCTTCAACCTGCCCCAAAGCATCAACACGGTAGGCACAAGCTTCATAGCCGACTTCCTCTACCTGGCTGGCGGGGAGGCCTTCCAGATCAATGCCGAGTTCCGCTTCCCAGCCAACATACCGGCTAATTCGACTGACGCTTTCAACCGGGCTTTAGACCTTCGCCAAAAAGCCCCTAACCAGAACCGGACCGCAGCCTCGATTATCGGCAGCTGTCCTACCCCTAGCACAGTGCGTGAGACTTTCGACCTTCACTATAGCGACTATGCAAGTATTCACGCAAATTGGCGCGTCATTAACACCGATCCGATCATTGTCGGGGCACCAGGCTCTGGGGACATCAACGGCGACGGGCATGTCACTATGGACGAGGTCTTGATCTCATTGCGTGTGGCTGCCGGCACCAGCACCCTCAACTCGGCACAATTGGCGGCAATCGACATGGATGGGGACGGAACGATAACCATGACTGATGTTTTGATGATGCTGGTATTGACTGTTTAAGCAGATCAGTACGGTTGTTTAGCGCTGAAGCTTTGATGAGCTAAGGGGTGATAGTGATGAATGGAATATCGGCAGGGTATGGATGGGGATTATCCCAGGCATCGCCCTCACCCGTTTTAGCAGCGACTTTTAAAGGTCGCTGCTTGCTTCAAGATAGGTTGAAGTTAATTCGTTTATAGGGAGAAAACCTCGTTTGTGATAACGCCTTTTCATCGGCAATTGGCCAAGTATTAACAATATCCCCATCTTGAATAGCAAAAGGAGTCAATCATGTCAAAGTCTATGTACAAGCAAAAACACGGAATACTATTCATCATGTTGTCTTTTCTTATGTCAGTATCGACAATAGCTGCTTTACCGAGCCTGGTATATGCCGACCAAGAGGCAGATGGTCGAACCGCATATCCCGGCCAAACAGAGGCGCCAGGCAGTAATGCCATGCCTGACTACGTGCTAGGCGATTACTTCCAACTAGATATCGTCATCCCAACTAATGGACATGCTTTCTATCTGCCTACGAACAGTCACCTTTATGGCGACTCGTATTATGAAAAGCACTACGACTGGATAATCGATTGGGGGGATGGTTGCTTAGAGCTTGCCTCAGGCACCAGCAAGCATAACAGTGGGATATCCCATACCTATAAAGTTGCCAGCGCCTATACGGTGACAGTCAGCCCGAACGGCTCGACCGAGGCTTGGCTGGCAGCCTTTGGCTTTGGCGATTATATTGAGAACTCGCTTGTGCTTGAAAGCAAAGCCATGGTCGTTGGCGTACCCTGCTTCCTTACTCCAGGAATGACACGAACCAACTTGCAGATTGCTGGATATAAGTTTGCGCCTAGCCACGAATGGGCTTACGCCTTCAATGGCTGTACAAACCTCAGGCAGTCCCCACAATTTGCTGGGTGGGAAGAGGTAAGCACCGTAAGCGACTATTTTGCCTATGCTATGTTCAAAGACTGCAAAAGCCTTACAAGCATGCAAGCAAACTTTAACTTGCCGGAAGGTCTCACCGAGGTCGGCGAGGCTTTTGCAGGCTGGATGTTTTTTGGCTGTACAAGCCTACAAAGCGTATCGACAGTCTTTAATTTCCCAACCGGGATAGTCTCGGTCAAAGACGCTTTTGCATCCAGTATGTTCAGGAATTGCACAAGCCTGCAAAAACTGCCTTATGGTTTCAACTTTCCCCAGCAGTTGACAAAAGTCGGTAGGAGCTTTGCTGACAATATGCTATATAACTGCGCTAGTCTGACAATCTTGCCCGATGGTTTCAGCCTGCCTCAGTCAATCGAGTCCGTTGGCTCCGGTTTTGCGATGGGCATGTTCCAGGACTGCGCCAGTCTGACGGCGCTGCCAGACGGTTTTAACCTTCCTACGAAACTGATCTCGGTAGGCGACTATTTCGCCGATTCGATGTTCTTTAACTGTAAAAAACTAGAGTCCCTGCCAGGAGGCTTTAGTTTTCCCTATGGCTATACAGAAGTCGGTGACAGTTTTGCAGCCTACATGTTTTTCTATTGCGAAAGCCTCAGCACACTGCCAGACGGCTTTAACCTTCCTGACGACATCCAGGTCGTGGGAGACAGCTTTGCTTACTACATGTTCTCATTATGCACAAGCCTGACCGAGCTTCCAGCTGGCTTTAACCTGCCACCAAACATCAGCAAGACAGGCGATGACTTTGTTTACGGGATGTTTAGAATATGCTCGAGCTTGACCACCTTACCAAAAGGCTTCTCCTTCCCCCAAAACATCTTGGAAGCAGAAGATAACTTTGCATATGGTATGTTTTCACTCTGTACCTATCTGGTCGAACTGCCTGAAGGCTTCAACCTGCCGCAAAACATCACAGAGGCTGGCGACTGCTTTGCGGGGGCTATCTTCTCATCATGCAAATGCCTGGGAGCCCTGCCATCCGGTTTTAACCTGCCTGCGAACATCAGTTCAGTGGGCAGGGCCTTCGCTATCGATATGTTCAACCAAGCAGGGGGAGAAGCCTTCCAGATAAACGAGGAGTTTTGTTTCCCCACGGGCATTCCAGCTGACGCCCAAGGGGCTTTCTCGTTGATTTTCCGTTTGAATGCTGACGCTCCCGTGCAAAGCCGGACTGCTGCCTCCATCATCAGGTACTGCCCAACCCCGATCGAGGGAACAGGGGCATTCGACACGCACTTTACTGACCTGCCCTACATACATGTAAATTGGGGAGGCAAGGCTGTAATCATTGAGTCAGCCGGCAGCCCGGGCTCAGGAGACCTAAACGGCGACGGCATGGTGACTATGGACGAGGCCATCATCACTTTGCGCGCTACTATCGGCGACCACACATTGACAAACGACCAGTTCTTGGCAATAGACATGGATAATGACAATGTCATCACTATGGCAGATGTGGTCGCAGTGCTAAGAAAAACAGTTTAAGCAGTGCCAAAAAAACACCTAAGTGGGAGGAGCCAATATGAAAAAAAGGCAGGTACTATCAGTTCTGGTCGTTTTGGCTTTGACGGCAGCCTCATATGCCATGCTGCCAGTAAAGGCCAATGCTGACGAAGCCGGCTATGTTGCTGACAATCCAGGCTTGACTGACCAAGGCCTCGGCACGACAGACGAGTATATTTTTCAACTTGCTATTACCACTCCAGAAAACGAGTCTTCATTTATGCTGCCAATATGTGGTAGAGGCGATTATTTCGACTGGAATATCGACTGGGGCGACAACTGGCTTGAATCGGCATCCGGACTTAGAAGAGAAAAGCAATTCATTACACATCAATATTCAGTTGCCGGCGACTATATTATCAGCATCCGGCCAAACGGGTCGACCGAGGCCTGGTTGGCAGCCTTTGGCTTTACTGGCTCCCTCTACGACGATATTTTGTTGCAATCTGGTGCGAATACCTACGAGAACCTGGCTATGGTTACAGGGGCATTAAGCCCTATTCGGCCAGAAATGACTCGTACAACAGCCCAGATCAGCGGTAATGCCGTGCCTCCGATATATGAATGGGCATTGACTTTTAACGGTTGCTTCAACCTTAAAACCGCCCCATTGTTCGAGGGCTGGGAAACAGTCAAGAAAGCAGGTGCCTACTTTGCTGCTGGCATGTTTTTTGCATCAGGCTTAAATACCCTGCCCGAAGGTTTCACACTGCCCCAAGGCTTTGTCAGCGTAGGACCTGGCTTCGCTTTGCAGATGTTCGATAATTGTCATGGGCTTACCACGCTCCCCGATAGCTTTAACCTGCCCCAAGGCATAACAGAGGTCTGGGATGACTTTGCCTATCGTATGTTCAAATCCTGCGACAGCCTGGATGCTTTGCCTAACGGCTTCAACCTGCCTCAACAGATTACGACTGTGTACGCCTCCGGCTTTGCAGATAGCATGTTCGAAGGCGCCGGCGGCGAGTCTTTCCAAATAAACGATGCGTTCTGCTTGCCTCAAAGCATGGCTGCAAATGGCTTTTTTGCCTATCGAATTTTCATGCTATCAAATAAGGCGCCGCTCCAGCATCGGACAGCCGCCTCAATCATCGGCTCATTGCCGACACCAAAGGGCCCTGTAGAGGCTTTCGACCAGCACTTTATCGACATCGACTACATACCAGTCAATTGGGGCGGAAAAGGCCTCGAGCCCCCAATAGTCGGAAGCTCTGGCTCAGGCGACCTAAACGGTGACGGCTTAGTGACGATGGACGAAGTCATTATTGCCCTGCAAGCCACAATCGGAGTGGCCGAGCTGTCAACTGTGCAGCTCGCTGCGATCGACATGGACTCCGATGGCGCCGTAACCATGGCTGATGTTGTCTTGATGTCAAAAATCACAGTGTAAAAAAGCCAAGGGTTTATCCAGATAATATACAAACAGAGGGAGAAGGACATGCGTTACCTACATTTGCCAAAAGCCAGAGGATGGCTTTGCACTATGCTTATATGGATGGTGGCTTTAGCTATGCTTTGGCCTATGACTAGCGTGGCAGACGCGAGCATCAGCCGTGCTCAGGAAAGCACAGTGCCCGAGCAGATTTTTCGCCTTCAGGTCAGGATGCCTGTGGACTGGGCGGTCTTTTTGCTGCCGACCAGTAGCGTGCTAGACGGTGTGGAGCATGCAAAACCCTACTCCTGGGATGTCGACTGGGGTGACGGCAGCAATACTTTAGAGGAGGGCAACAGCTCAATGAACGGGGGTATCGCGCATGTCTATGCCCTGGCCGGCGAGTATACCATTGGGATCAGCCCGCATAGCTCTACCGAGGCCTGGCTGGCTGCATTTGGCTTTCATGAAGGCAATACCGGGTCTAACGGTTTGCCGAACAAGGCCTTAGTGCTCGGGGCCCCATGTTCGCTCACCCCTCAAATGAGCCGGACGAACAGCCAAATCGATGGGACAGAGGCTTGTCCGAGCTTCGAGTGGGCTTATCTGTTCTATGGTTGCAACAATCTGGTGGAGACTCCTAGCACCAACGGATGGAACGACATCGCCAACGTCGGGGCCTACTTCGCCCATTCGATGTTTCGCAATTGCACAAGCCTGGCCACACTGGCCGAGGGCTTCGATCTGCCAGCAAACATCACCAAAGCCGGTTATTTCTTTTGTTATCTCATGTTTTCGGGATGTGAGGGCTTAAGAAGCCTCTGTGCAGGCTTTCACCTGCCTCAACAAATCAGGCTGCTGGAGGACGGCTTTGCCTGTGAGATGTTCTCAGGCTGTACAAGCCTGGCTGCTTTGCCCGACGGATTTAACCTGCCGAGCAGCCTGACAAATGTGGGAGGCCTCTTTGCAGCCTACATGTTCTACAGGTGTACAAGCCTTGCTACTTTGCCCGATGGCTTCAACCTGCCACCGAACATCACGGCGGTGGGACATGGCTTTGTCGCCCAAATGTTCATGTACTGCACAGGCTTGACCAGCTTGCCCGAAGGTTTTACCCTGCCGCAAAACATCATGGGCGAGAACGGCTCGTTCGCCTATCGCATGTTTTTCGGTGCTGGGAGCGAGGCGTTCCAGTTCAATAGGGACTTTCGTTTTCCCAAAGGCATCAATTATTCTAGCAACGACCCTTTCTATGGAGCCATCTGCCTTTCCTCAAATGCCCCTAGGCAAATCCGCACAGCAACCTCGATCATCGCTGGCTGCCTGACTCCCTGGTCTGAGTGCTTCACCTTCGATTCGCACTTTAGCGACTTGGACTACATCCACGCCAATTGGGGAGGAGGGTCAAAGCAGCCCCCGATCGTCGGAGAACAAGGCTCAGGCGACTACAACGGGGATGGCCTGGTCAGCGTCGACGAGGTCATAATCGCCTTGCAGTCAAGCCTTGATGCCAGTGGCCTGCACCCCTTGCAGGCTGCTGCCCTAGACCTTGACTTTGACGGCTACATCACAATGTCCGACGTGGTCCTAGCCCTGCGAAGGACGGTATAGTGCTGGTTCACTAGCATGTACATATAGATAATTTAAAACAAGTATTATGATTAAGACAGAGGGAGAAGATATGCGAAAGACTAAAGCAAGAATGACCAGCCAGGTGTTGGCGGCTGCTCTGTCGTTGGTGATGATGACAGCATTGTTGGGCAATGCCCCGATCGTCGCCTTTGCCGACGACAGCTATCAATTATCGGGAGAAGAGCAGGCCTCGCTGCCTTATCCAGGTATTGACTCGCCGGGCCTCTTTGCCTTGGTGGTTCTGACAAGCACGGACGATTGCACGTTTATCCTGCCGACTAGCAGCTATTTGAACGGGACTGCAGACTACAAGCAATACGACTGGTCGATAAACTGGGGCGACGGCAGCCAGCAGGTCGAATCGGGCACTAGTTCCCTAGGCGGTGGGATCGACCATGTTTACGCAAGGCCTGGGACCTATACGGTCATTATCCAGGCGCATGGGCCAAGCGAAGCCTGGTTGGCTGCTTTTGGCTTCCATGGCGGCAATACCAATGCCAACGCCCAAGCCAACAAAGATATGGTAATAGCCTTATTGACCCCGTTTAGGCCAGAAATGACACGGACTGCTGAGCAGATAGCAGGAACCAGCACGCCGCCTGACTTCGAATGGGAAGAAGCCTTTGTGGAGTGTACCAACCTGGCCCAGACATCAGGCTTTAAAGGCTGGGACAGCGTCAGCTCGATCGGCAACGATTTTGCTGCCTATATGTTCTACCAATGCGTAAGCCTTGCCTTTCTGTCCAACGACTTCAACCTGCCCCAGGCTGTCTCGTCTGTAGGCAGTACTTTCCTCTCCAGCATGTTCAACCAGTGTGTAAGCCTAAGCGGGTTTCCTGATGGTTTCAACCTGCCTCAAGGGATCGCCAGCGCACCCAATGACTTTGCGTCCTCGATGTTTTACAACTGCTCGAGCCTAAAGGGCTTGCCAGCCGGCTTCAACCTGCCGCAGGGACTAAGCTCTGTCGGGGCGAATTTTGCCGAGAGCATATTCGCCAATTGCTCGAGCCTGACAAGCCTGCCGAACGGCTTTACATTCCCTCAGGGCATACAAACAGTCGGCGACTACTTTGCCAGGTTTACCTTTTATGGCTGTACCAACCTGATAAGGCTCCCAGACCAGTTCAACTTTCCTCAAGCGATCACCAGGGTCTATAACGATTTTGGCTATGGTATGTTCTATGCCTGCCGAAGCCTGGAAGGACTGCCAGCAGGCTTTAATTTCCCTGCAGGCATCAGCGCTATAGGCATCAGCTTTGCCAACCGGATGTTCTATGAGTGCTCAAGCCTTACCCGCTTGCCCGACGGCTTTACCTTCCCCCAAGGCATTACCGCGGCAAACAACAGTTTTGCGGTCTTGATGTTTTATTACTGTAGAAGCCTGAGCTACCTGCCGACAGGCTTCAACCTGCCACAAAGCATCATCTCTGTGGGGACAAGCTTTGCCGAACGATTATTCTTAGACGCTGGGAGCAACAGTTTCCAAATCAACCAGGACTTCTGTTTGCCAGCAGGCTTGGCCAATACAGGCGTAAACGTCCTCTATCAGTCTTTCTACTTGTCAGACCTGGCTCCGATCCAAAACCGGGCAGCAGCTTTAATCATCGGCAGCTGCCTGACACCGACGACCAACCGCTTTACCTTCGACGGGCATTTTCGCGACATTTACTATGTTCCTTTGAATTGGGGAGGGAGCGGTATGGCTCTGCCGGATACCGGTGCCCCTGGCAGCGGCGACTTGAATGGCGACGGCGTGGTAACGATGGACGAGGTAGTGGTCTGCCTGCAGTCGACTACATCGCCGATTGCCCTGAGCGCAGGCCAATATGCGGCAATTGATATGGATTTTGATGGGGTATTGACTATGAGTGATGTCATAATGGTACTGCAGAGAACAATATAGGCTGCAAAGCCTAGACTGGTGGTTTTATCCACATCAAAAAGAGGCGAAAGGGAGATATAAAAATGCTGGCTAATAAAAAAGCAACTATTCTTGTGACGCTGGTCTTGGTGGCTTCCATGTTCGGTGCCCTACCTGGCTATCTGATAGCAGACGACCAGCAAACAGGCCCGGTAGCTGCAAGCTTCAGCGGGGCTGACGTCAGGCACGACGCAGAGGATAGCTTTCTACTGACCGTAAGGACTTCAACGAACAACATGAACTTCATGCTGCCTGTGAGCGGCACGTTGAACGGCGACTCGTTTGGCAAGGCCTATGACTGGCGTATCGACTGGGGCGATGGCAACACTCAGGCCTCGTCCGGCACAAGCTCGCCAAACAGCGGGATCAACCATATCTATGCAGTAAGCGGGACTTATGACATTACCATTACTGCCAACGGCTCGCCCTATGCGTGGCTGGCGGCTTTTGGCTTCAGTGACGGCGTCACGGGCGCCAACACGCAGGCTAACAAGAACATGGTGGTCGGAGCCTCGTCGGCCTTGTACCCGGCAATGACCCGGACACTTACCCAGATCAACGGCTCGGGTACTGCTCCGGCTTTGGAATGGGGGTCGACTTTTTATGCTTGTGCCAATTTGACAGAAGCCCCGACATTTGCTGGCTGGGAGGCGGTGGCTTCGGTAAGTGACGGCTTCGGTTACCGGATGTTTCGTGGCTGCTCAAGCCTAAGTGCCCTGCCAGGCGACTTTTCGCTCCCGCAATCCCTCACAACGACCGGGGACTATTTTGCGACGGCGATGTTTATGGACTGTGCGAGCCTGGTAAGCCTAGGGGCAGGCTTTAAGATGCCGACGAGCCTTAGCCTGGCTAAAAACGGCTTCATGACTTCGATGTTTGAGAACTGCACCAGCTTGGCCACCTTGCCGGTGGGCTTCAACATCCCTTCGGGCATCACTACCGTCGGTGACGACTGCTTTACCCAGACATTTTACAACTGCGATAAGCTTGTCTCCCTGTCAAGCGGTTTCAGCTTTCCCCAAAGCATTACCAGCGTCGGCAACAACTTTGCCTATAACATGTTCAACAGGTGTGCCAGCCTGGCTGCCTTGCCGTCCGGCTTCAACATCCCACAGAGCACTGTCAGTGCCGGCGATTACTACATAGCTTGGATGTTTGCGTACTGCTCGAAGCTTCAGTCATTGCCAGAGGGCTTTAGCCTGCCCCAGCAAATCACCATTACCGGCGACCAGTTTGCCAGTGCCATGTTCTACCAGTGCACTAGCCTGGCCAGTGTCCCGAACAGTTTTCAACTGCCTCAAAACATTACGGCTGCGGGAGACTCTTTCGCTGCCTGGATGTTTGGGTATTGCCTAGGCTTGCAAGCGCTGCCGCCGGCATTCAACCTTCCGCAAAACATCACGGTTGCCAAAGACTCCTTCATCGAGGCCATGCTGTACTCCTGTTCGAACCTGCAGGCGCTGCCGGCCGGCTTCAATCTGCCACAGGCCTTGACTGCAGTCGGCGATAATTTCGCTAAAAACGCCTTTGCTACCTGTACTAAGCTCTATGAGCTGCCAAGCAGTTTCAACCTGCCGCAAAACATCAACCAGGTTAGCAACAGCTTTGTCGACCACATGTTCTATTATTGTATAAACCTAGACATCCTGCCTAACGGCTTTACTTTCCCACAAGGTATCACGACAGTCGGCGACGCCTTTGCCTTGTCTATGTTCGACGCTTGCCTCAGCCTGCGGCTGATGCCCGAAGGCTTCAACCTGCCCCAAAACATCCTTTCTGCTGGCGACCAGTTTGCCGAGAGCATGTTTGCCTACTGCCATGATCTGCGCGGCGTAGTGGCTGGCTTCAACCTTCCCCAAGGCATAACCAGTGTCGGCAGTTATTTTGCAGCCACGATGTTTTATGCTGCAGGCGGGGCGTCGTTTCAGATAAACAACCAGTTCACCTTCCCTGCAGGCGTGCCGGCAAACAGCCCGCATGCCTTCAGCCAGACCTTCGCTTTGACAAACTATTCGCCCAGGCAAAACCGTACTGCTGCCTCGATTATCGGCAATTGCCCAACGCCTGTCGACCAACGTAATACTTTCGACGAGAGTTTTACCGACCTTGACTCTATTGCAGTCAACTGGGGTGGAAAAGGGATTACTCCCCCTGATGTCGGTGCACCTGGGTCGGGCGACCTGAACGGCGACGGTCTTGTGACAATGGACGAGGTCATTGTTGCCCTGCAAGCCACAATCAATGCGAGCAACCTGACACCCGGGCAGTTTGCAGCCATCGATATGGACTTCGACGGTACGATCACCATGAGCGATGTGATCTTGATCCTGCAAAGAACAATCTAAGAAGACAAAGCCTTACCGTCTGGCTGCAACGTTACTCAGAAAGGCCTTATGTGAAGTACCTAAGTAGCACGAGAAAAAGCAAACCCTATCGTTGGCTGGCGATCGTTGCATCGCTGTTGATGGCATGGCCGTTGCTTGGAACGGTACCGACCCAGTCATTTGGAGATAACACTAGTAATATTAGGAACGATAATGCTAATGAAACGAGCCTGGCTAATACCAGCGACAGAGGAGGTGATGCCTTACTTGAACAAAGGATGCTGCTCAGCATCAGCGTGCCAGAAGACGATACTGCTTTTCAGATTCCCACATGCGGCTATTTAAATGGCAGCACTGATGGCAAAAGCTACAATTGGGCAATTGAGTGGGGAGACGGAAGCACAGAGGAATCAACAGGCCAAAGCTCCTTCGATGGAGGCATTGGCCATACTTACCAGGAAGCTGGCGAGTACGAGATAGTCATTACCCCTAATGGGACAATCGAAGCCTGGTTGGGGGCCTTTGGCTTCGGTATTGCGTCAAGCGGGTCAGCAGCAGCGGCCAACAAGGCAATGCTCATCGGTGCTCCTTGCCTGCTCACTCCAGAGATGACGCGCAACACAGAGCAGATAAACGGCACACAAAAAGCCCCTAGCCATGAGTGGTCGGTAGCGTTTTTTACATGCCCTAACCTAGTCGAGGCTCCGAGCTTTGCCGGTTGGGAAGGCATCGATACGGTAAACAACGACTTTGCGGCCAATATGTTCACTGGCTGCACGAGCCTTGCAGCCTTGCCTGAAGACTTCAACCTTCCTCCCGACCTGACCGAGGTGGCCGATAATTTTGCTAACAGCATGTTCAGCCTGTGCAGCCAGCTCAGCATCCTACCCAGTGGCTTCAACCTGCCTCAAGGCATCACGTCGACAGGCATGTATTTTGCCAATGGGATGTTCTATGCATGCTCCGAGCTGGCATCGCTGCCGGAAGCCTTCAACCTGCCACAAGGTGTTGTGGCTACAAGCTACGGTTTTGCGGGCTCGATGTTTTACAACTGCGAAAGCCTGGATGCTATGCCAGGCGAATTCAACCTGCCTCAAGGGATCAACGACCTAGGCTCTTTCATTGCTGGCAGCAGTTTTGCCTCATATATGTTTTATGGGGCGGGAAGCGGGTCGTTCCAAATCAATGACGTGTTTGTTTTTCCCGCCAATATTCCAGCTGACAGTAACAATGCCTTCTACCAGACTTTTCAGCTATCGCCAACAGCCCCCATCCAAAACCGTACTGCAGAGTCGATTATCGGTGACTGTCCAGTGCCCATAAACCAGCGACAAACCTTTAACACTCGTTTTTGGGACCTCGACTACATCCCGGTCAATTGGGGAGGGAGGGGGATAAAGCCTCCCGATGTGGGCGCTCCTGGCTCAGGGGACATCAACGGGGACGGCTTGGTTACGATGGACGAGGTTGTGATCACCTTGCGGGCCTCAATCAGCGAGTACGACTTGACACCAGAGCAACTTGCTGCGATCGACATGGACTTTGACGGTCAAATAAGCATGGCTGATGTCATTTTGGTTTTACGAAAAACAATATGATGGATAAATAAAACCAAGCTTTAAGGTTTTATCCACATAAAGAGGGAAGGGATTATAGATGCGACACAGAATAGACAGACAAAACAGGTTTTTAGCGATGACAATCGCAATGGTTATGATAATCGCTGCACTGGGGACACTGCCTGGCCTGGCCCTAGCAGACGACCAGGAGCCTGCTGATACCATTGTCGGTGACATTGAGCCAACGGACGTGTATATTCCACCGTTTAAGATCACCGTTCAGACGAAGGAACTCAACCAAGTGTTCATCCTGCCGACAGCGAGTTATTTTGGCGGCTCGTTTGACGGGAAAAGCTACAATTGGCAGATCGACTGGGGAGACAGGATGGTGGAAGACCACGTTGGCACCAGCTCAGACGGCGGCGGCATTAAGCACACGTATGTGCGACCGGGAGTCCATGAGATCACTCTGCGCCCCAATGGCTCGCCTGAGGCATGGCTTAGTGCCTTTGGCTTCGACACCAATGACACTGGGTCCAATGCGGCAGAGAACAAGGCGATGGTGGTCAGCGTCCCGTGCTACATAGTGCCGGAAATGACCCGTACCACAGACCAGATCCAGGGAATAACAAGGCCTCCCGACTATGAGTGGTTCGCCACGTTCTACCAATGTGTGAACCTCACGCAGGCCCCCTTGTTTGCCGAGTGGGAAGGCATCACCGCAGTGGGCAATCATTTTGCCAACTATATGTTCTCATATTGCTCGAGCCTGGTCGGCCTGATCGACGGCTTCAACCTGCCTGACCACCTGGTCGCGGCTGGTGACAGTTTTGCTAGCGGCATGTTTTCTGGTTGCACCAGCCTGGCTGCGCTACCCAATAGCTTCAATCTACCCCAATCGCTCACGAGGGTCGGCAACAACTTTGCCTTGCGCATGTTCTTTGACTGTGAGAGCCTGCCTGAACTGCCGGTCGGCTTTAACCTCCCACCGCTGTTGAGTCAGGTTGGCTACTCGTTCGCCCAAGACATGTTTTACAGTTGCTCGCATTTGACCGGGCTGCCTAAGGGCTTTAACATCCCCCAAAACATCACTGATGTCGGAAACAATTTTCTAGACGGCTTGTTCGGTGCTTGCACCCAGCTAGCATCTGTCCCAGAGGGCTTTAACCTGCCGCAGGGCATTGAGATCGCCAACGACGGCTTTGCCTACTATATGTTTGGCAACTGCGCCAAGCTGGAAAAGCTGCCGTCCTCGTTCAACCTGCCCCAACAGATTTACAAGGTAGGGGACGACTTCGTATGGGGGATGTTCTCGGACTGTTATAGCCTCTCCGAGCTGCCTCCTGAATTCAACCTTCCCAAAAACATCAGCGCTGCTGGCAATGGCTTTGCTTGGGGCCTCTTTGCATACTGCGGGAACCTGGCCTACCTGTCCAAGGAATTCAACCTGCCCCAGGGCTTAGAGACAGTAGGCGTTAATTTTGCCGGGTCGATGTTTTTCAAGTGTGCAGGGCTGATAGCTTTGCCAGACGCTTTTAACCTGCCTAAAGGAATCACCCAAGCCGGAAACGGCTTCGCCAGCTTTATGTTCTATGGGGCAGGCAGCGAAGTGTTCCAAATGAACAAGGAGTTCTTCTTCCCTGTTGGTGTGTCTGTAAGGCCCGAGCAGACCTTTTATCAGACACTGGTGCTTTCCGACAAGGCACCTCTGCAAATACGCACTGCTGAATCGATTATCGGGGCTTGCCGGACCCCTATGACCAACCGCTATACCTTCAATGAGTGCTTTCCAGACATCAAGACCATTCCAGTCAACTGGGGCGGCGGGGGCCTGACGCCACCCGAAATGGGCGATCCAGGGTCTGGCGACCTGAACGGCGACGGCTTCGTCACCATGGACGAGGTCATCATCGCTTTGAATGCCACAACCTTCGTAACCTCGTTAAGCGAGGCCCAGCTGGCGATAATCGATATGGACCACGACGGCGTCATCACCATGATGGACGTCATACTGATGCTCAAAAAGACGGTTTAAGCAACAAGGGACAAGCCTGATGCAAGCCCTACCCAGGCTTGTCCCCATTGTGTTTCAAACGATGCAAGCCCTACCCAGGCTTGTCCATATTGTGTTTCAAATGATGCAAGCCCTACCCAGGCTTGTACATATTGTGTTTCAAACTCTGTATAGTTTTATGTGGATAAACCCTTCGTAGGGGTTTATCCCTATGAAAGATGGAAGGGAGTCATGAAAAATACCCGAATCAGAAAGCCAAAAGCCCTGTCGTCAGTCATTTTGTGCATATTGCTGGCTTTGGGGGCGATTGGTCTTATCCCGAACATGGTTTTTGCTGACAACGACTTAGACAGCCCGTCCGATGGGCAGGCGGCGTCATACGATACTCACGACAAGGCGGCAGCGCATTTTCAGTTTACTGTACGCACGCCTGCCAACAATGCGACTTTTATCCTGCCGACTTCAAGTGACTTGAACGGGACTTATCAGGCGAAGGACTATAACTGGCTGATCGAATGGGGCGATGGAGAGTCTGAATATGCCTCTGGCGTAAGCCTTGACGGCGATGGGATTGGGCATACCTATGCGCTTGCCGGCGAGTACAAGATCAGTATTCTGCCCAATGGCCCGACCGACGCTTGGTTGGCAGCTTTTGGGTTCAACTATGGTTATTCAGGTACGAACACTTGGTCTAACCGGGCTATGGTAACAGAGGTCAACAGTCCGCTTCGACCTGAGATGACGAGAACTGCAGCGCAGGTCCAAGGCTTGGAAGCCGCTCCTGACAACGAGTGGTCGTATGTCTTTTCGAGCTGTTCGAACCTAAGGGTGATTTCCAAGTTCGCAGGGTGGGACAGTGTTACCAGCGTAGGCGATTACTTTGCTTGCAGCATGTTTGCGAACTGTCTGAGCCTGACCACTCTGCCTGACGGCTTTACCCTGCCCCAGTCAATTACGACAGTGAACGGCTGCGGTTTTGCGATGGGCATGTTCAGCGACTGTTCCAGCCTGGTTTGCTTGCCAGACGGGTTTGACTTTCCGCAAAACATCGAAGTAGCCGGTGACCAATTCGCAGACAGTATGTTCTATAACTGCAGTGAGTTGCAAACGCTGCCAGATAGCTTTAATTTCCCCCAAGGCATTCTGGATGCTGGAGATTCTTTTGCCATGAATATGTTTGCATATTGCCAAAAGCTCACCATGCTGCCAGACGCTTTCTCACTGCCGGCTGGGATTACAGCAGCCGGCGACAACTTCGTATACAGTATGTTTTATGCCTGTAGCGATTTAGAGGCCCTGCCAAACGGCTTCACATTCCCCCAAGGCTTAGACAGTGTAGGCGACTACTTCGCTGCTGACATGTTTAGAGAATGTGAGAGCTTGGCTACGTTGCCGGCTGGCTTTAACTTGCCTCAAGGCATAACGCAGACCGGCGGCGAGTTCGCATCTTACATGTTCGCGTACTGCTCCAGCCTAGGGCCGCTGCCTGCTGGCTTTAACTTGCCGCAGTCCGTCAGCTCTCAGAGCATCGATTTTGCGGATGGGATGTTCAACCAGGCCGGGGGTCCGGCGTTTCAAGTCAATGCCGAGTTTAGCCTGCCAGCGAGCATTCCGGTCGAGGGAATGCGCGCTTTCCACAATACCTTTGTGCTGGCTAGAACTGCTCCCCAGCAGGTCCGCTCCGCTGCTTCAATCATTGGCAGCTGTCCCACACCGCTGACTGCCATGAACACCTTTGACAAGCATTTCGACGACCTGGACTATATCGATGTGAACTGGGGCGGGGGCGGCCTTCACCCTCCCATTGTCGGTGAAGCAGGCAGTGGCGATTTGAACGGCGACGGCATGGTGACCATGGACGAGGTTATCCTTACCCTACAGGCCACCCTTGATGCCAGCGGCTTAAGCCCAGAGCAGTTCGCGGCGATAGATATGGACTACGACGACACCATTACCATGACCGATGTGATATTAGCCCTGCAGAAGACAGTCTAGGTTCGAGCGGTATCACGTCGTTGCGGTTCGCGCTGTCTCAAGCCGTCTCGATTCGCGCGGTCTCATGCTGGCTCACCCGTCTCGCCCGTCTCGCCCGTTTCGATTCGCGCCGATGCATGTCGTCTCAAGCAGTTCGCGGTGCGCCTTGCTTCACATCGGATGCGTAAGCCTGACAGCGCAAGGCAAGCGCTCTGGAGGCTGCTGGTTTGACCTGGATTAGGTATGTATTAGTGGGTGTATGTATGCACATACACCCACTAGTAAGATAGCATATATAAAGGCTAAGTGCTAGAGATTGACGATTGGTCGGGATTTTTTCACCACCTTGAAAATGCCGTTTTGTAGAAGCCCAGGTCAGGAATTTGCTTACTCGGAATAACATATTTTTTCAGCCACTAAAATCCCTGTAAATTCGCAACCCTGTTGCACCACTAACCGCACCTATCCGGACTAATCGCACAATGGTGCGTTAAGTATGGACAGGTGGCTGAACAAGGGATCAGACAGGACCCCCGACAGGCCGCCACTGGGGCCTTCCAATGACAATCATATTATGAGAAGATGGCCTTGTGCCTCTTTGCCTAACTTATACGTCCCCGATCTGTAGGAAGCCGGGAAAGGGGAGCTTAGGACTTACCTGCTTAGCCTTGTGCCCATACAGGCAAGGCCGGCGAGGCAAGAGCAAGGCACAGGCCTTGGCGGCCACCTTAGGGGCATTCCTGGCCCTGGCAGGGAAAGCCGCCTCAAGGCGGAGCGGACAAGGAGATAGCGCAACACAGCAGCCGGTGCGATAAGTCCGGATACCGTTGGCGCCGGCATGGTAAAGCACTGTCCGAACTCACCGCACCAAGACGCAACAAGGCCCTTATCGTGCCTTTTTCGTGCATGTCCGCCGGTTTTGCCTCTTCTTTCTGGTGCGTTTACCCTGGATATGGCATATTTATGTTATGTGGTGCGATGAGTTTGCGAATTTACCCCACTAAAATCCCGACCAATCGTCAATCTGCAGCAGATCTGGTTCGACTATTCGCTTATACCCCTTTTATGTGCGGTGTTTTGGGAACCGGCTTCTACCTGCAATAGAACCATCCTATAAAAGCCCTGGTCAGAAATTTGCTGATTTGGGACAACAAATAAAACAAGGCGAGAGCCAGTAAGCAATGCAAGAGCCCGAAAACAAGCCGCGAGCCCGCACACAAGTAGACGAGCCGCGAGCCCGAAAACAAGCCGCGAGCCTTGCTGAAAGCACACAGAACCACAAGTCTTAGATCGAGGCCCTTGGGAGACATCCAAAACAAACACTCACTATGGCAATAACAGGCTTTAACAGTCCTCATGAAAAATCTAGTGTTTCAATCCATGCCTAGCCAGACGAGGCTATACTTCAATCTAGCTTGTAACATTTGTCCTGGTTTACGCTGGTTCGTGTGTAAAGGCTGTGTTAACATTCATTGTTAATAGTTTCTGTGTTTGCAGTTTAATTCGTTTGAGTGCTGTTTCTTGCTGGATTTGTCGCGCTCGAACGGGGTTTCTGTCGACACTGTTATCTCTTTCAAACACTTGGGAGGAGTTATATGCCGGACTTGACAATGACTGGGAGAGACCATCTAGCAGTCATCAAAGTTGTGGGCGTCGGCGGTGGGGGCACGAATGCGGTGAACCGCATGGTAGAAGCGGGTATTCGTGGAGTAGAGTTCGTCGCCATCAATACCGACCGACAAGCCTTGTTGATGAGCGATGCCGATGTGACAGTACACATCGGCGAGGACTTGACCCGAGGCCTTGGCGCAGGAGCCAATCCAGAAATCGGTGCTCAAGCAGCTGAAGAGAGCCGCGCCGAGATTCGCGAGGCCCTAAGCGGTGCAGACATGGTCTTCGTAACTGCTGGAGAGGGAGGCGGTACGGGAACTGGTGGAGCACCTGTTGTAGCGGAGATTGCCCGTGACGAGATTGGCGCTCTGACAGTCGGGGTCGTCACCAGGCCCTTTAGCTTCGAAGGCCGAAAGCGCCGTCAACAAGCAGAAGACGGTATCACGCTCCTAGCCAGCAAAGTCGATACCATGATCGTTATCCCGAACGACCGGCTACTTCAGATTGTGGACAAGAAGGTGTCGATGCTCGACGCTTTTCGGATTGCCGACGATATATTGCGTCAAGGCACGCAAGGCATCACTGACCTGATCACTATACCGGGACTGATCAACTTAGACTTCAACGATGTCCGGGCCATAATGAAAGACGCCGGAACAGCCATGATGGGAATCGGGGTAGCCTCTGGAGAAAACCGCGCTGTCGAGGCAGCAACGGCTGCTATCTCGAGTCGGCTTTTCGAGACATCCATCGCCGGTGCCAAAGGCGTGCTGATTTCGATTGCCGGAGCTTCCGACATGGCTTTGCAGGAAGTGTCTGATGCTGCTGATACGGTCACTGAGTCTGCAGACGCTGATGCGCAAATCATTTTCGGCTCGGTGATCGACGATACGCTTGAAGACCAGATGCGCGTAACCGTTATTGCTACCGGCTTTAGCCGAAACAACAGCCAATCCAGCCTAGACCTTGACCTCGGAACTCCGCTTGGACGAAGGCAAACCGACCGTAATCCTGCCCAGATCGAACAATTCCCTGGCTCGCCAGAAGAAGTTGAATACAATGAGATGGAAAACGATTACCAAAGCGGAGCAGGCCGATCACCTAGTGTATTGGACGACGACTACATCCCAGATTTCTTGAAGCGCGATTTTTAAAGCCCATACCAACGAGAGCTCTTTGCAAATTAGGTTCATTATCTATATGGAGAAGCACTCACCACATACGAACGAATGCGTTGTTGACTCGATAGCAGGAGAGGGATCCTAAATGGATGGTGCTGAGTTGGATAACGATGTGTCAAACAGCAGAGTTGCCAGGAACATAAACCTTATCAATGAGGCTGTCCAGGCGGTCTGTGACCGGCTTGGCCGTGACGCTTCAGGGGTCCGTTTGGTTGCAGTCAGCAAGACTGCCCAAAACGAAGAGATCGAGCAGGCTGTCCTGTTCGGGCACCCGGACTTCGCCGAGAACCGCAGCGACCTGTTTGCCCAACGTTCGCTCCTGTTCCCCGAGGTAAACTGGCATTTTATCGGTCACATCCAAACCAACAAAGTGAAGGACTTTACCGGCAAGGCTGCCTTGGTCCATTCGGTTGCCACAGACCGGTCCTTGCTAGCTATCGAAAAACGCTCGATCAGCCTGGGAATCACCCAAGCTGTGCTAGTAGAGGTAAACACATCCGGAGAAGCTACCAAGGACGGCTTGTCAACTGCCGAGCTTCCAGCGCTTTTAGAGCTCGCCAGCTCGCTTCAGGCCGTAGAGGTCCAAGGTCTGATGACTATCGGCCCGATTGCTGACGAGGACACGGTCCGCGATTGCTTCCGCAAGCTCTGCTTAGCACGCGATGCTATGCAAAAAAGCTTCTCCGGCGTTGCAAACCTGCCGCTTGCCGAACTATCTATGGGCATGTCCGACGACTATCTCATAGCAGTTGAAGAAGGTGCTACAATAATACGAATCGGTCGTAGTGTATGGCAGTAAAACAGCATCTAGCAAGCATAATCACTGACTAAGCGTCTCCATGGCAAGGCTTTCGCGAGATTTGCGCTATCGGTGAGCAATAATGTGGATAAGACCAAATGCCGGGGTGAACTTAAGTAGAAATATACCAGGGATTAGGCAAGGCTTTAAGGATTGGTTAGTATGGGAATCTTAGACGATATAAAAAACCGCTTGAATATCGGTCGTCGCAATGATGACTATGACGATTATTATGACGAGGACGAGTACTACGACGAGTACCATGATAGCTACAATAACTATCAAGATGACGACCGCCTCTACTATGACGACGACGTCAATGACTCTTCAGCCAACTCCCCCTTGGTAAACATGGCTGATATCCGTTCGCAGCCTGTCGGGCTTAGTCGTGGCGCGGGATCCCGCGAGGACCGCATACCCATGCCTCCAGTACGCGAGCGAAGGTCTTCTACGATCTCGGGACTGGCTGCTGACGACTCAGAAGCCTTCCGCGACAGCCTCGCTCGATCTAACAACAACTCTCTGGTCCAACTGCACTCGGAGCGCATCCAGCTTGAGGCAAATGCTGTGCCAGAGTTCGCAGTGCCTGATGCGTCACGTCGCCTAGACCTTGACAGCACCTTGGCAGCCTCGATCGATTCAGCCGAGCAAAGCAACATCGCCCGGTACAACACAGCCGGGTCAGGCCGCAGCAATGCCGGCGCTGTCATTCCCAGGACGGCGCGCCAGCTCACCCACCTACGCCCGCAAAGCTACGCGGAGGCTGAGAACATATCAATCAGCCTGCGGCAAGGGGCTGCTGTTGTTTTGGATCTGACCGATGTCCGCCCGGAGCTGGCAAAACGCATCCTGGACTTCTCCTTCGGTGTCACCTCTGCCTTTGAGGGACAGGTCGACAGATATGCCGACCGGGTCTACATCCTGACTCGGAATGGCAGCTTGACAGAGTCGGAACGTCGGCAGATTAGTATTTAAAAGGGAGCTTTCATGGATAACTTACAAGAGCAGCTGGGTCTGATCGCCATAATTGGCGGCGGGCAAATGGGCGAGGCGATTATCGCCGGCTTGATAAAGAACTCGTTTATTGCGGAGAAGATCATTGTCGCTGAGCCTTTCGAGGACCGTCGCGATTTGATTCTTAAAGAATATGGCGTTGCCGGCGTTGAGGACGGATCGCAAATCGATTTTGCAGACACCATAATCATGGCTGTCAAACCACAGATTTTTCGTGATGTAGCCTTGTCTTTGGCAGGCTCAGGCACTTTCCGACCGAAGCGGGTGATAAGCATTGCAGCTGGCATCACTACTGCAGTGATGGCAGAGTGCTTTTCAGGCTTCCCTTTGATCAGGGTTATGCCAAACATCAACTTAAGCGTGTTGGCAGGCATGAGCGTAGTAGCTGCTACAGATAAAGCGTCAATTGACGAGACAAAACTGGTCTGCAGCCTGTTTGGCCTGTTTGGCCAAGCAGCCATCATCGATGAGGAGCTGGTCGACATAGCTACTTCTATCAGCGGGTCGGGCCCTGCGTATTTCGCCTTGTTCACAGAGGAACTGGCTAAAGGCGGAATCGAAGCCGGCTTGCCTGAGGATCTGGCCTGGCAGCTTGCAGTCCAAACTATCATCGGCACAGGCCGTTACCTTGACTTAAAGGATGCAACAGCCAAAGAGCTGCGTGACGCAGTGACCAGCCCAAACGGCACGACTGAAGCCGCTATCGAGTGCTTCGAGTCCCAACAGTTCGGCCTAGTGGTCCAAAATGCCATCAATGCTTGTATCCGTCGGGCTAAAGAATTAGGTTAGGTATGTTATCAAACATTAATCTAGCTGGATTTGTAACTACTATGATAGCGATTTTTACAATACCTCGGATTATCCATTATGTCTTTGTCTCAGTTATTCAGTTTTATTGTTTTATGATATTTGCATGGACGGTGCTTTCATGGTTTGACCACAGCACCGGTTTCCTTCACGACCTTTACGATATTTTGGATAAATTCGTCTCGCCCTATGTTAGTATTTTTAAGCGGTTTATACCCCTTGTCGGTGCAATAGACTTTTCACCATGGGTGGCTGTCATCGTACTTCAGCTACTTTCTCGTTTGCTGTGATTTGTCTTTGCGAATCTTTAGCCTGTTTAAGCTATACTGTACCCTGAGTAGATTGTCTGAGAGGAATGGTCATGAGCATTACCGCAACAGAAATACAAAATATTCGCTTCAGCGAGGCTCGGAGGGGATACAATCCTGATGAAGTCGATGAGTTCCTGGAGCGAGTCGCAAGTGATGTCGATACGCTGAACCGAGCACTCGCCGAGGCAGCGACTCGAGTCAGCGATGCTGAAGAACGCGCTCGTGCTGCTGAAGAAAGAGCAGTCGCTAGTGCGGTCTCGACGACCGGTGCAGTCCAAGTAGAGGCTCCGGTTGTAGTTACCAGCAGCGAAACAACGATTTCTGATGATGTGATTTCTCGAGCTTTTATTGCCGCTCAGCTCAGTGCTGATAACCTCAAAGAAGAGGCTCGTAAAGAAGCAGAGAAGCTTTATCGAGAGGCTGAAGCCAAGGCCAAAGACATCGTCAGTGATGCCCACTCCGAGCGCGAGCGGGTTGTTGGGGAGATCGATTTCCTAAGGGAGAGCTCTGAAAGGTTTAGAACCGAGTTCCTGTCACTGGTTAACCATTACATGGTTGACGCCCAGAGGCGGTTTGTTGATTTTGCGGATCTAGTGCCAGACGAGGCAGGGGCAAACCCGAGTACTGGTACTGACGACATGTTAGTAGCCAATGACGCTGCTGTCAGCTCGGCCAATGCCGGCCAAGCGTTCCAGACCGAAGCTTCAAACGCCCCAAGGAACCCACAAGCTGCTACACCGTCGCCGTCGGCAACGGGTGCACCTTTAAACGACAGGCGTAATGCTGACCCCGCAAATTCAAGCGATATGTCAGCTGCGTATAATATTGATGAAGATCTAGAAATCGAAGAGATTGACTAAAGGGCTTTATGAATCTGTATGGGAGCAGATTCACAAATAAAAATGGGAGTGCGCTTATCACCTAGCGCAAATCGCAACCAAGTACTGGGGTGGAGCACGGATGTGCCTCGCCAGCTGGTCGTGAAAGTGACAGCTCCGCCGCAGGGCGGCCGCGCAAATGAGGCTCTGATCAGTGTTTTGTCAGAATCATTGGGGATTGCCAAGAGCCAGATTGTTCTACAACGGGGGCAAAGGTCAAGAAATAAACTGGTCTTACTGGGGATGGACGTTTTAGCTTATCAAAATTGGGTGGAGACGGTTCCGATAATCGGAAAGGAGTGAGTGATGAGTAATTCTACTTATGACATCATTACTGATTCAACAGCCAACTTGCCAGATGATTTGCTTAAAGCCTGGAATATTCGAGTACTACCCCTTGAATTCATAGTCGATGATATCTCATACAAGGGGTACGACCCGGACGTCCCGACAGACAACAAGCAGTTCTACGACATGATGCGAGCTGGAAAGGAAATCACTACCACTTTAGCTAGTAAGAGTGATGCTGACAGGATTATCAGAGATTGTTTCGACAAAGGGCAGGATGCTATCTATATCGGCTTCGACTCGGCCTTGTCCGCAAACTTCGAAGAGATAAGTGCCTATATGGAGCAAATCCGCGTAGAATTCTATCCAACACGACAATTGCGGTGCGTCGACACCTTGGCTGCTGCCCTTGGTGAAGGGCTGATTGTCGCAGACGCCTACAAACAACGTGAGATGGGCCTCAGCTTGTCCGAGCTGGCAGACTGGGTCGAGGCAAACCGTCTGGACTATGCCTGCTGGTTTACTGTGGAGGACTTGAAATACCTCCAAAGGGGCGGTCGTCTGACTGCTGGGGCGGCATTTGCCGGAATGCTGCTAAGCATCCAGCCGGTACTGCATATCGATGCTGCGGGCATGCTGATACCCCGCGAAAAACTGCGTGGACGCAAGCGCGCTATCCAATACCTTGCGGACAAGGTAGTAAATACCATACAACAGCCCTTCGAAGGCCAATCGGTCTTTTTGTCGCATGCCGACAGTCCTTTGGATATTGAGTCTGTAAAAAGCCTGATCGCAGAAAAATGCCCCGGCATCGAGTTCCTAGTCAATAACCTCGACCCGGTAATCGGGGCACATACCGGGCCGGGAACCTTGTGCGTGTTCTTCAAGTCCCATGAAGGCAGGGGCTGATTATGGGGAGAAAACCGCGTTTTGCGCTTGTCCCAAAATAAGCCCTAACCGATTGGACGCATAACAGCCGATGACTTTGGCTGCTCCGATGAAGGCAGCAGAAAGGATCATCAAAGCCTCTAAAGCCGCCTCGCGAGACTGCTAGCAAGCCAATAGGTTGAACCCTCGTTTCTTAGGTATAAAACAACATATGGTTATAGCTTGGTACTGGCCAGTAGTCATGCCCGACCAGTATTTCCATGCTATCGACAGCTGCCCGGACTTCCTGCATAGCGGGCAGGACACTTTGTTGGTAGGCAAAGGCGCGTGACTGGGGCTCGTCGATCCTGCTGGCCAAAGCCAAAGCGCCCTCAAGCTTGTCTACCCCTGCATCAAGTAGGCTAAGCCCGTCTGTCAGCTTCTTCAGCAAGTCCAGCTCTGTGCCCGTGTCGATTTGGCTGTCGACAGCCCGTTTGGCGTTGATCACGTTGGCGACCATGGTCGAATACTCCAGAATAGCCGGTATAAACCTGGCCCGTACCATCCGGATCGATGTGAGTGCCTCGATGTTCACTTTCTTCGAATAGCTGCCCAGCTTCACTTCATAGCGGCTTTGCAGCTCGTCCTGCGAAAGCACTTTGAAACGTTCGAACAGCTCAATCGTGGCAGGCTCGACTAAGCACGGTAAAGCCTCAGGGGTCGACTGATGGTTATACAGCCCACGCTTTGCAGCCTCCGAGTACCATTCAGGGCTGTAATTATCCCCATTAAAGACAATCCGCTGATGGTCTGTCAAAACATCCCTCATATAGGCACGGGCATCGGTGTCAAGATCAGTACTGCCCGACATAGCCTCAACGAAGTCAGCCAAGGTCTTAGCCACTATAGTGTTCAAGACCATATTGGCATCGGAGAGGTTGATTTCTGATCCGGGCATCCGGAACTCGAACTTGTTGCCAGTGAAGGCAAAGGGGGAGGTTCGGTTGCGGTCGGCGTTGTCCTTGATGAAAGTAGGCAGAGTGGGCACACCCAGGTCCATCATCTGCTTGCTGTCCGTGACATGGGCACGGCTATCGATGATCGCATGGACCACAGTCTCCAAGGCATCGCCTAGATAGACACTGACGATTGCCGGTGGGGCCTCGTTTGCGCCTAGGCGATGGTCGTTTCCTGCACTAGTGATACTCATGCGTAAAAGCCCTTGGTACTCGTCGACTGCTTTGATGACTGCGGTTAGGAAAACCAAGAACTGCAGGTTGTCAAAGGGGGTTGCACCGGGGTCGAAGACATTCGTCCCGTCTACCGATATAGACCAATTGTTATGCTTGCCACTGCCGTTTATTCCTACAAAAGGCTTCTCATGCAAAAGGCAGACCAAACCATGCCGGCTGGCGACTTTGCGCATTATCTCCATTACCAGAAGGTTCGAGTCGATGGCTACATTGGTTGTTGTGTAGATCAAGGCAAGCTCATGCTGGGCCGGGGCGACCTCGTTGTGCTCGGTCTTTGCAGGTATCCCGAGCTTCCAAAGCTCCTCGTCGAGATCTTCCATGAAGCCTTTGACCAAGGGGCGAATCGATCCAAAGAAGTGCTCTTCGAGCTCTTGCCCCTTACAAGGGGTAGTACCAAACAATGTACGCCCACAGAGCAACAGGTCGAGCCGCTCGCTATAGTCCTCTTCCCTGATCAAGAAATACTCTTGCTCTACCCCGACCATCGTCGATACTTCGGCAGCCTCTTTGTTAAAGAGCTTTAAGACCCTGCGCACCTCGTTGTTGATGGCAGCCATTGAACGTAGCAAAGGGGTCTTTTTGTCAAGGGCTTCTCCACCGTATGAGGCAAAGACTGTCGGAATGCATAAGACCCCGTCCTTGATGAAAGCCGGGCTGGTTGGATCCCAAGCCGTATAGCCGCGGGCCTCGAAGCTGGCCCGTAGCCCGCCTGAAGGGAAGGACGACCCGTCGGTTTCTCCATGGGAGAGCTCGGCTCCGGTAAAACTTAAGATCGGCCCCTCGTCTCCTAAGGTGATAAAGCTGTCGTGTTTCTCTGAAGTTATGCCAGTCAGCGGTTGGAACCAGTGCGTGTAGTGGGTTGCCCCCATTTCGATCGCCCACTCCAGCATCGCCTGTGCCACAGTCTCGGCGATTTCTGGGCTTAGGGCCTGGCCTTCTTTTATTGTCAACCGCAGTTGCTGGTAGGTCTCGCTTGGCAGCCTTTCTTTCATCTTCAAGTCGTTAAAGACCGATGAGCCGTAGATATCAGTTATTTTAGCCATGCCTGCTCCCTTATACTTGTATCCGCCCATAACTATATGTTAAGAACATAGATACATATAGTGTGGCAATTGGGCTTTTGTAATTATATACAGTTTGTTAAGACGCAGATAGCCAAGCTCAACAAAGACATTGGCAAAAAGAGATGTGTCAAGTGGAATTTACAGGTTATAAAGGATCAATAGCATCCGATAGCCTGGTGCTAGTAAGAAAGCATCTATAATGGCTAAGTGTTGCAGATTGACGGTTGGGCGCAATTCTGACGGGTAAATTCGCAAACTCATCGCACCACATAACAAAAATATGGCATATCCAGGGTAAACGCACCAGACATCGTCTGCAAAACCG